>JBFIFS010000052.1:0-14964 GCA_041602695.1 Kiritimatiellia bacterium | reverse complement strand
TCTGCGGAGCTCCTCATTAATACCCCGGTTGAGCGCCTTGCTGAAGCGTCGCTTGAGCTGACGACTCGAGAGCCCGGCGGCCCTGGAAATATCCTCTACCGATATATCAAGGTCCAGGTTCTCCCACATGTACCTCAGAGCTGCGGCAACGACATCATCAGTAGTCGCGATCAGGCTGGTGCTCTCCCTCTCTACAATGCCCTTAGGCGCTACCATTATGGGCCCTTCGGGAGGCGCTCCGCCAGCCATGATGCGATCGAGCAGATCGCAAGCGGCACGCGATCTTTCTTCGTCGCTTAGATCAATCGAGGAAATGGTTGGCACCGTGCACTCGCAGACTTCGTGCCTGTTACCGCGCGAAAGGATAGCAACGTCTTCAGGCTGGCGCAGCCCGGCCTCTCGCACCCACTCAGAGAAGAGGGCCGCACGCCAGTCGCCCGGCGCCAGAAGCCCGACCGGCTTGGGGAGTTCCCGTATCCACCCTATGAAATCATTCCGCTTACGACTCTTCTGCTTGTGCGAGGGCTCTTTTTCTATCGTCTCAAAAAGCTGGAGATGGCATTCCATCTGCAGTTCTTCTGATCTCTTCCTGAATCCCGCGAATAGCGGCTCTGCGTCGCCCCATGGGACTTGCCCGGAATATGCCACGTGGCGAAAGTCCCGCCCCGCAAAATGCTCGGCCGCCAGCCGCCCGGCTGCCTCCTGGTCCGGCAGCACGGCCGGCAGCATCGCGTCATCAGGATGCGGCAGCTTTCCGAGCCGAACAGCCACACACCCCATCTCGCGAAGCTCATCCAGCTGCTCATCACCGGGAAGCAAAGACACTATAGCGCCCCTGGGCGTAACGCCGGCAGGCACCTGCAGGCTCAAGAGCCGCCAGCCCCTGATCTTCGCCTCATCGCGAATCCAAACATCAGCGTCGACACCAAGGGCCACAGCCACCCGCTCCCGGCGTGAAGCCGGGGTGTCGACAAACTCAACTCTGTTTCTGGTGTCTCCAGGCATGCCTCTCCCGATTTAATACAGACTCATATGGCATAATAGCCAAGCCAACCATCGGAATCATGGCAAATTCCACACTATTCCGCCAGAACACGGAAGAGCTTCAATCATTCCTCTCTTTTTCTGAAGAAAGGCCTGCCCACAGCCGTATTAGTTTTAAAGGCAATGAAAAAACGCTAGAATTATGTCGATTTTCGTCAGTTAAAAGGAAGGCACAGTATAATGAATAATAAGTATCTTCGCCTCGCGTCAGTGATTATCGTGGCCGCGTCAGCCGTAAATGCCGGTGAGATTGGATATAACGAGAAGTTTTCCCTCGCAGCCGACAGGCAGCAGGCGCTGAAAGAGCTGATTCCGGGGACCCAGGAGTACTACTACTACAACGCGCTCCAGCTGCAGCACGAAAAGAAGTTCGCGGAAGCGCAGAAGATGATCGATGCCGGCATCAAGAAATACGGCCATTCATCACTCCTGCGCGAACTCGAGAACAGGCAAGCCCTGCTGACTTATGAGCAGAACAAAGACCGCTCACTCAAATATATCATTGAACGGCTGAACCTTCATTTCAATCACCGGCAGAAGCAGCTGAATCCGGAAATCAAACTTCCCACCGCGCTCAGCGAGAACTCGATTTCATTCAGGACGCTTGCCTCCCGCGCGTTCCATGAGAAACGCCACACCGCCCGCTTCGAAAGCTCGGCGATAGACTACCTGATGAAGGCCGACCTGAACGAGGACCAGCGCCGCCACCTCCTCGGCCGACTCTCCCGCCCGGACTATCCCGGCGTCGTCGACAAGATAATCGCGGACCTGAAATACAAGCACAGCCGGGGCTGGGGACATCACAACGTACACGGAATGCTCACCGTCGAGCAGCTTGAAGGATGCCTGACCAGGATGCCTGAGCTGATAAAGAACACTAACTTTATCAATACCTATCTCCGAAAGCTGCGTCCCAGCGAGGATGTCGACTGGACGATCAATGACGAAGAGCATCTCGCCTACCTGGACAGGCTCATGGCCTTCGCGGACAGGCTGCCGCCCGCGCAGAACTCGCTGAAGGCAAACATCCTCTTTAAACGCCTGCAGTTCGATCACGAGCGCGGCAAGTATGACCGGGCCCTGTTCGATCGCTACGTAAAACTCCCGCGCCCGGTCCACTACGTTAACCAGGACTGGCTAAGGCGCGGCGAATTCCGCGACAGCCGCGTGAACATGAGCGCTTCATACCAGTCGCTTATCGCCATACCTCCCATCGGAGGCGACGAGCCGCTGGTCCGCGATTACCTTATGCACTTCCTGAAAGACGCGAAAGACTTCTCCGCCTTCAGCGATTATATCGAGCATAACTATCTCAAACGCCTCTTCGCCGAGATGAAACTCGTCAACGGGCTGGGCGACGCTGAACAGTGGTACGCGATGATGACTCCGTCCGAAGTCAAGAACCTGCGTGACCGCGTGGACATCCAGCTTCTGCCCACCAACAGGAAACAGTATGGCGTAAAGGACGCGGTCAGCCTCAATGTCGCAGTCAAGAACGTCAAGGACCTGAAGGTCAAGGTTTTCGAGCTCAACACGACGGGATACTACCGCCAGAACCTGTCAGAGATCACCACAGCCATAGAGCTCGATGGACTCGTCGCGAACTCCGAGAGCGCCGTGAAATACGAACTCCCCTCGATGAGGCGGCACGTTGAGAAACTGGATTTCCCCCAGATCAAGCAGCCGGGCGTGTACGTTGTGGAGCTGATCGGCAACGGAGTGAGCAGCCGCGCTGTCATCAGGAAAGGACGCCTCACACACACGGAAAGGATCGGCGCAGCCGGCCACGTGTTCCAGGTTTTCGACGATGCGGGCAATCTGGTAACCGACGCCGCGCTCTGGATCAACGGCCGCGAATTCAAGGCCGAAGACAAGTCGGGCGAAATCACCGTTCCTTTCAGCGGCAGCCCCGGACAGCAGCAGATCGTCATCACGCGCAAGGGTTTCTCGGTACTTACCCAGTTCCAGCACACCGGCGAGAGCTATTCACTCAAGGCGCCAATGCACATAGCAAGGGAACAGCTGGTCGCGGGGAAACAGTGCACGGTCACTGTACGCCCGGAGCTCCTTCTCAATGGCGAACCGATCGACGTATCCCTTCTCGAGGACCCGGTCCTTACCATCAGGTCCGTCGACATCGACGGACTTTCCGCAGAGAAACAGCAGAACGACTTCAAGCTGCACAACGACAGGGAATCAACATACACCTTCCGCGTTCCTGAAAGGCTGCGGGCCATCACTATTTATCTCTCCGGATCAATCCAGAACTTGAATACCGGCCAGAAAGAACAGCTCTCCGCAAGCAGGTCGCTGACGCTCAACCGAATCAACGAAACGGACAAAACGGAAGACCTGGTTCTTCGCCATACGGCCGATGGATATTATATCGAGGACATCGGGCGCAACGCTGAGGCGCGCTCCGAGCGACCAGTCAGCGTCGAACTAAAGCACAGGGACTTCACCGAGACGGTCAACGTTTCGCTGAAGAGCGGCCCGGACGGACGCGTGAAGCTCGGGCAACTCAAGGACATCGTCTGGGTCAGGGCCAAATCCGCCCAGGACACCAGCCACACCTGGACGCTTCCCGCGGACAAGTCATCGCGCGCCACGGTCCTGCATATGCTTGCAGGCGACACCATGCGCATCCCCGTAATGGACACGGACGACCGGCCCCTCGCGGAGACGGTTTCCCTTCTTGAGACACGAAGCCAGGTCTTCGTCCGCGACTGCATCAGCTGCGTGAAGAAGCAGGGCGGATACCTGGTCGTCAGCGGCCTCGAACCAGGCGACTACAGCCTGCTGACAAAGCCGGACAACCGAGTCACCGTCATCCGCGTTACAGAAGGCGCAAGCGTTGGCTCACAACTCATAGGAAAGACCCGCGTCCTCGAGCAGCGTGCCGCATACCCCCTGCAGATAACAGGCATAGACGTTAAAGACGGCAAGATAGATCTGCAGATCGCGAACGCCGTTCCGGGCACGCGCGTCCATCTTGCGATGTCCCGCTATGTAACCGACGACGTATTCGCCCAGCTTGGAACGCCATCCTTCCGCGCGCCAACTGGCGCGAGACTGGCCCAGCCGGAATCACAGTACATCTCGGGTCGCAGGATCGGCGACGAATACCGCTACGTCATGGAGCGCCGGACCGACAAGATCTATCCGGGCAACATGCTCACCCGCCCCAGCCTTATACTCAACCCCTGGAGCCCGCGGGAAACCAGCACGGGGACTGACGACGCCGCCCTCGGTGGAATGTACGGTTCACGCTCTCCCGGTTCCAGAGGCGTGGCGTATGAAGGAGGCTCAGGCGGCCGTAGAAGCGGCGGCTCGAGCGGAGACGATTTCAGCTGCTTCGATTTCCTGAAAGACGTCTCGCCAGTCGCGCTGAACCTGACGCCGGGCAAGGACGGCAAAGTCTCGATACCGCTGAAATCTCTACCGGCAGGCCAGCAGCTGCACGTCTACGCGGTCAACAGCGACAGCTCAGTCTACAGGAGCCTCGCCCTGCAGGAGAGGCCGGAGGACACGAAGGACCTCCGTCTCACGCGTTTCCTGCTGCCCGATAAGCACTTCACCGAACAGAAGCGCACGACGCTGGTGCGGCAAGGCGAGAAGTTCACCGTCGCCGATATCCTCAGCGCCAAGATCGAGATAGTCGACTCGCTTCCCGCGGCCTACAGGCTTCTCACGGCCCTTAACGACGACGGCACTCTGGCTGAGTTCAACTTCATTCTCACCTGGAACAAGTTAAGCGCGGAAAAGAAGGCTGAACTGTACAAGAAGTATGCATGCCACGAGCTGCACGTATTCCTCGCCCGCAAAGACCCGGCGTTCTTTAAGGAAGCGATCAAGCCTTACCTTGCCAACAAGAAGGACGCCACGTTTGTTGATGAGTATCTTCTCGGACGCTCGCTGACCAAGTACCTGAGGCCCTGGGAATACAGCCGCCTCAACATGGTCGAGCGCGCTATGCTCGGTCAGCAGCTGAAAGCCCAGCACGCCAGCACGGCGCGCCATCTCAAGGACCTTTATGACCTGGTTCCGCCTAACATCGAAAGGTTCAATACCCTCTTCTACAGTGTCCTCAGGAGCAGCGGCCTGGACGGATCGGTCGGACTGGAAGAAGTCATGGCAGAAGCGGAAGCGGCATTCGACGAGGTAGCTCTTGTAAAGAGCCCCGTTGTCATGGACGCAAAGGGCGGCTCTTACCATGGCAGACTGTCTGCACCCAAGCCCGCGGCTGCAAGAGAGAGCATGAAGCGTAAGCTGGAGAAGAGCCTTGCCGTCAGCGAGACAGCGGTACTCGATGCACTCTCCTCAGATTTCGAGCTCGCGAAAAACTCAGCCGCCACATGGAAGGCGAGAAAAGCCCAGGACTCGAGAGCGCGTGAAGCGGTGCGCCAGTTCTACAGGAAGCTCGAGAAGACAAAGGAATGGGTAGAGCAAAACTACTTTCGCCAGCCCATCCAGAGCCAGGTCAGCGACCTGGTCGGCATCAACGCCTTCTGGAAGGACTATGCCGCATGGGACGGCAAGAGCGCGTTCCTCTCAGGCAACATCGCGGAAGCCGGCGGAAGCTTTACTGAAATGCTGCTCGCCCTGGCCGCCCTTGACCTGCCCTTCGAAGCGGGAAAGCATGACTACAACTACAAGGACGGAGGGCTCGAGTTCGCAGCCGCGAACGATGTAATCATCTTCCACAAGCAGGTCTCACCCGCCGAAAAGGGAGCAGAGAAGTCTGTCCTGCTGGTAAACCAGAGCTTCTTTGCAAACGATGACAAGTACCGCTACGAGGACAACGAGCGGTTCGACAAGTTCGTGACAGGCGAGTTCGAGAAGGGGCGCGTCTATGGATGCAGGATGGTCCTCACCAACCCGACGTCAACCCGCAGGAAGGTCGACATCCTCCAGCAGATCCCGGCGGGATCCATGCCGGTACTCAAAGGAATGCAGACTCGCAGCACACACGCCGTTCTCGAGCCCTACTCGACCCGGTCGCTTGAGTATTACTTCTACTTCCCGGCCACCGGCGAATTCGTTCATTATCCCGTGCACATCGCCCAGAACGAGAAGGTAGTCGCCGCCGCGGAACCGATGACCTTCACGGTCGTCGATCGCGTTGACGAGATCGATAAGGAAAGCTGGGAGCACATCTCACAGTTCGCGTCAAACGATGAAGTGCTCGCGTACCTCGAGAAGAACAATATCGACCGCCTGGACCTGACGCAGATAGCGTGGCGCGTTCGCGACAAGGCGTTCTTCGGGAAGGTGGTTTCCCTGCTCCAGGACAGAAAGGTGTTCAACCCGATCCTCTGGTCCTACTCCATACACCACAGGGACACGCCGCGCATGCGCGAGTATCTCCCGCATACTTACTTCGCGAGCCAGTCGGGCATGATCATCGATTCGCCGGTGCTGACTGTCGACCCCATTGAGACACACAGGTACGAGCACAAGGAATACTGGCCTCTTGTAAACGCGAGGACCTTCAAGCTGGGCGGAAAGCGCAAGATACTGAATGCCCAGTTCTACTCTCAGTATGAGATGTTCATGAAGATGCTCACTTATCGGCCTGCTCTCACTGATGAGGACCGCATGGGCGTGGTCATATACATGCTCCTCCAGGACAGGATCGAGGAGGCGCTGGGCTTCTTCGACCAAATCAAGCCCGCAAATCTCGAGATGGCCATACAGCATGACTACATGGCCGCGTACATGGCCTTCTACAGGGAGGACCCGAAGACAGCGCGCAAGATAGCATCGAAGTATAAGTCCTATCCGGCAGAGCGCTGGCGCAACCTGTTCGGCGAGGTGCTGGCGCAGTGCGATGAGATCGACGGCAAGGGCACGTCTGTTACTGACAGCGAAGACCGCACCCAGCAGCAGACGCAGCTGGCGGCAACAGAACCGCGCATTGAGCTGGAAGTTGAAGGGGGCGGACTGAAAGTAACACACGCCAACCTCGAGAGCTGCACCGTCAACTACTATCCAATGGACATAGAGCTGCTCTTCTCGAACAAGCCTTTTGTCCAGGACGTTGGCGACAAGTTCACGGTAGTAAAGCCGCACCACAGTGACACGGTTAAACTCAAAGGCGAGGCAACCGATATCGCCCTGCCGAAGGAGCTTAAAGACCGCAACCTCATGATCGAGGTAACGGCAGCGGGAATCAGCCGCATGAAGGCTTATTACCCCAACGCCCTTACGGTCGACATCGCGGAGAACTATGGACAGCTGCGCGTTGCCGATAAGAAGAACGGAAGGGCCCTGTCAAAGGTCTATGTCAAAGTCTACGCCAGGACTGGTGACGGAAGCGCGACTTTCTTCAAGGACGGCTATACCGACCTGCGCGGACGCTTCGACTACACGTCGCTTAACACCGATGAGATCGATAGCGTAGGCCGCTTCGCGATCCTCATCATGAGCGACACGCACGGCGCCATGGTCCGCGAAGCCGCCCCTCCGAAGAGGTAAATGCAACAGGGCAGCCTCCACAGGCTGCCCTGCCTTTTCGGACCGTTCCGAGAATATTGGTTGCGTTACTTCCCGCGAAAGAGCCAGACGTTACCGCCGCCTTCACGGGCCATGTTGCCTACAAGGATATCCAGCTTGCCGTCACTGTCCCAGTCCAGCACATCGATGCGGCAACGGTATGTCTTTTCGAACCCTTCACCTCTAAGCGCAAGCATTACAGGCTTTTCCCATACAGGCTCTTTGGCACTCCCTGAATTGCGAGAGAAATAAATCTGGGCCGACTCCGCGCCGTAAAGCAGGTCCTTAACTCCGTCGCCGTCAAGGTCAGCCAGGTAGGGCGACGGCCTGCCCACGGCAGGCTCAGGCACTTCCATAAGCTGCGCGGCGGCGAATACCGGGCTCCCCTTCTCCCCTACATTCCTATACCAGACCAGCCGCTGCCCGCCGGGACCGTCCTGTCCGACCATGAGGTCACTGAGCCCATCGCCGTCGAAGTCACCGTAGTGCAGTTTCGAGTAGATGCCGACGATGTCTTTCTTGTTCTCAACCATCCTGTATCGGCCGTCGCGCCCCTTTTCATAACGCGGCCTGACGCCCACGATGGGCTTGCCGGCAGCTTTGACCTGCACGCCGGCTGACAGGACCGGTTCGGTCTTGGTCCCATTATTGATAAAACACCAGACCCGGCCTGAGGCATCGCCTGAAATGAGATCGTTCTTTCCGTCATTGTTCCAATCCACAACCTGTGGATAAGCGCCTACGCATCAGCCAGCGTCCATGCGGATGGGTTTACCCGCTGCCGTCAGGGGAACGCCGGCAGCAAGCACCGCTTCCGCGTCGGTGCCGGTATTAAGGAAAAGCTTAATATTGCTGTCGCCGCCCGCGAAGTGGCCAACTATAAGGTCCTTGTCTCCGTCTCCTTCCCAGTCTACCGCCGCGGGCACGAGATGTCCTATTTCAATGTCAATGTCCTTGCCTCCCGCCCTCAGCTTGACTCCATCTTCGAATTCAGGAGCCGCATACGCAGCGGCAGCCATCACTCCCAACAGTACTGGAAACAGAACAGCTTTCATTGACAACACCCCTTCGCTACTAACGCGCTTACTAAATATCATAGATATGACGACTTTCTTCCTCAATGACCACTTGAATGCTGACACCCCACGCTCCTGCCAGGCGCTCATTTCACCGGAAGGGAGAACATGAATGTCGTTCCATCCTCGGGCGACGACGTAAAGCGCACTTTACCTCCGAGAATTTCCTCGCCGAAGAGCTTCATCGAATAGGCGCCCACCCCCCGGCCCATACCCGGCTTAGTACTGAAGTTGCGTTGAAATACACGAAGCGCCGTCTCTTCAGGTATAGCCTGCGCATTCCAGACATTGAAACGCGGGGCATCGATGTCTCGGTCCGCCCATACCCTCACAACGCCCTGCTGGGGCTCAGCTTCCAGGGCGTTTGTGATCATGTTGCAGACAATGCGCTCTACAAGGGATGTGTCAGTGTGAATCGGCATATCGGCGTTCTCCTGAGAAATCCGAAGGTTTCTACCGACCGCAACCGGATGAAACGCAAATATGTTCTCAAGGTCCGAAAGCACAGCTCCCGCCGAGGAATCAACCAGACAGGGCCTGTAGCTGCCGTCCGCGTCCGCGGAGAGAACCCTCTGCATCTCCACCTCCTTGATCAGCCTAAGGGCGGACGTGTGCACCATACGGGAGAGTTCCGAGGGGCTCTCCTTATTCAGAAGTTCGGCACCTCCGGTCAATGTGTGCAGCATGTTTTTCACGTCATGAAAGAACGTCCGCTCCAGGGCGGCACGCCGCTCCTGCTCTGAAACGTCCTGAAGAAAGAGGAGGATATATCGGTACGCCCCAAGCATGATCGGGTTTGCCTGGACCCGTAAAGCCATGTCCCGCGACGAGCCATCCCGCTCAGAAGTCAGGGCACAAAGCCTCGATACGGGCTTGTTGTCCGCGAGACTGGATACAATCGCGATGGCCGCACCACATGACGAGCAATACTTTGTGGTACCGCATCCTGCGGGCTCATCCTCGGCATGTATGCACTTTATCGCCTCGCCATGCCGCAGCCCGAGGACTTCCTGGGCGTCCTTGATGCCAAAAGTATCCAGAAATGAGTTGTTGACTGCAACTATCTGCCGGTGATCATCGAGGATCGCGATCAGGCCGCTTATGGAGTGCAGCAGGCCCTCAACGACCGGGTTGGAGCTGACAAATTCGATCTCTGACTTGACCTGGGCCGTGCTTGCTCTCTCGGGGGCAGCGAAGAAAGTGTCCTTCATGATACGTCTCCTGACGAAGCTGACTTTACAGTGATCCCAATTGAAACTCGCCACTGGCAGAATTTTACTCCAGATGCCGGGAATACCAAGGACAAAAGAGGCAGATGGCTCATATTTGTGCAAAAGGAACCGGGTCTCAAGGTCACAAACGGACCCCTCCCCTATCTGGCGGCGGGGCCGACAGCAATACCGTGAAAAGGCTTCAGGTTCTCATCGGAAGCCTTCAGCCGCCCACCCTCGAGGAGAAGCTCCGGCGCCGCCACATGAGTGGCGTTGCCTTCAACCGTCCCGTGCTGTGTCACCAGCTTATCAAGATTTAAAGCGGGTGACTTGAAAACCATGTTTCCGGAAACGACACTGTTCCGCGGCTCCTTGTAAGCGTCCGTCTCTATCTCGGCCAGGTAGGGGAAACGTTCATTCCATACGCCTGCCTGGTAGGGCAAAGCAGACAACCTCTTCCACATTGTCCCGTCCGGCTTGTCGAGCCAGCTTCGACTTTTACTCACCCAGCCCGTCCCGCGCGCGTCATAGCGAATCGACCTCTTGGGACAGTTGATAAACACATTGCCGACAATCATGTTATTGCGTCCTCCGCCAACCAGAACGCCCGAGGCCGTATTCATGACTATGTTGCTGCTTACCTCTATCCCGGATGCCATGTCGTCCAGGTAAACGCCCCAATTCCCGTGGGTTGAAGCGGCGCCAAGGTCATGGATGAAGTTGCCGTGCACGCGGTTGCCGCCCAAGGTCCAGTCGCGTCCGCAGTATATCGCGCCGGCATCCGCCGTATCCTGGCAGACCCGCTCGATATGGTTGAACGTTATCTGGTGGTCGTTGCCGCCGAACTGGACCGCACAATGCGGCGCGTCATGGAAATGGTTGTTAGACACAGTCTGCCCCACGCCATTGATCCCGACCGCCGGGCAATAGGTCTGCACCAGTCGGGCAAAGTGATGAATGCGTGTGTTCGTCACGAAGTGCTTTGACGGGGTCAGAGTCTGCCTGTCGCCGCCACTGAGCCGCGCGCCGCTCTTGCCCAGGTTATAGATGTGACACGCATCGATCCCGCAGTCCAGCCCGTCGCTCACAACAACTCCGCTGCCGCTGAACTGGCGAATAGTGCAGCCAGTGACGCGAACGGATTCACAGTCTGTGAGGTCGATTGCGTTAAGACAGCCGTTTTCAAAAGTCAATCCGCTGAGCTCCAGGTTCTTTACCTTCTTCGCGACCAGAAGCGTCTCACTCAATGAAGCAACATGCAGTGACCCTTGCGCGTCATTCGGCAGGAAGAGGTAAAGCATGTTGCGCTTTCCGTCGTAGACGTATTCACCCGGCTGATCAAGCTCCTCGAGCAGGTTGATCGCGAAGTAGAGGCCTTTGGAATTGCCGCCCAGCCCGTAGTGGTGCGGAGCGGCCATTTTGATCTGTTTCTTTGCCGCGTCAATTGACTCGACCCTGACAAACTCATCGTACCACTTGTGACACCAGTATCCGCCGAGGTATATCGGCTCGTCCGAGCGCCAGGTCCCGGGAGCCGACTCCTTGAACAGGAACGCTCCACCCCTGTCGGGCTTTTCACCATTGCGGGGCTGCGACCCTTTGTCCAGCACCTTGGCAATCATCGCGTAGCCTTCGTTCGGCCACCGCGCAAGGTTCATTGCGCGTCCATCAATATAAACTTCCGGCCATCCGGCATAGCCCCTGAACCGGAGCGGCCACGCTTCGCTTCCACCGCTGCCCTTACCCGGCAGCGCGAGTTCGACAACCTTGCCGCGCGAGGCCTCAGGAAGACGCTCAAGCACCTTCGCATCCTTGACCGGGTTCAGCTCATCTACGGGGATTTGTATGCCCCCACTAATGCGAACATCGGCGCCTTTAGCCGCGAGCCACATTGTGTTCGAATCCCGCTCGTCCAGCTCCAAAGAAGCCTCAAGTCGATACGTTCCCTCATGAAGCACCACTTTGCTCGGCCCGCCGGCGGCCCGCGCCGCTTCCCTCGCCTTGGCTAAGGTAAGGAGCGGGCTCTGCTCAGTGCCGGGATGCTTATCACTGCCATCAGGCGAAACATGGATCTCGACCGCATTCACGCTCAGGACCAGGCCAAGTAACGTTGTCACAATTCTCATCAATACCTCCACACGTAGACAATTCGGAGAATACCGCATCATCGCGTAGATTTCCACTCTGGACCCTCCATCTATCTTCCTTGGCATCTGCTGCAAGGCAGGATATCCTCCCACGCCATGATCGATTTCAGAAATGTGTGCATAGGTTACGGGGCCCAGCAGGTACTCGACAGCGCGTCCTTCCACGTGTCCGAAGGCGACAGGATAGGCATCACGGGGCCCAACGGGGCTGGGAAAAGCACCATCTTCGCGTTGATCTCTGGGGAATGTTCTCCCGACAAGGGCGATATCGAGCTGCCGAAAAACCTGACATTGGGCTACCTCCAGCAGCACGTCCACCCGCTTAACACGAAAGATACCCTCCTCGATTATGTCGAACACGCGATCCCTGAGGTAAAGGACCTCCACCACAGGATCACTGAGATAGAGTCACAGATCACCGACGCCGAGGGCAGCGCGCGGGAACAGCTCCTTTCCACACTGGGCCGATTGCAGACCGATTTCGAACACCTCGGTGCATACGAACTCAGCACCCGCGCCAAGACGGCTCTTGGCGGACTGGGGTTCAGCACCGAAGATTTTGACAGCCCGTTCACAAGCTTCAGCGGCGGCTGGAAAATGCGCGCAGAACTGGCAAAGGCAATAACAGCGCGCCCCGACCTGCTGCTGCTCGATGAGCCGACAAACTTCCTGGACATTCCCGCGGTGGAATGGCTGAAGAAGTTCCTGGAAGACTACAGGGGCACGATGATGCTGGTCTCGCATGACCGCTATCTCCTGCGCACGCTTACGAACGTGACTCTCGAAGTGTCGGGCGCATCCGTAACACGCTACGCGGGCAACTATGACTATTACATCGAACAGCGCCAGCAGCGCCATGACCAGCTCCACGCGGCAAAGGCCAACCAGGACCGGGTCCGCGCGACAACCGAGCGCTTTATTGAACGGTTCCGGTCTAAAAACACAAAGGCGTCACAGGTGCAGAGCCGAATAAAGATGCTCGAGAAGATGGAGACCATCAGCGTGCCGACAACCGCTGCCCGTGCCCCGCGCATCCGGATGCCCAAAGCGCCCCACAGCGGCCAGGAAGTAATGCGGCTGGAAGAGGCCGGCGTAACATACGACGGCGATAAGTGGGTGTTGCGGGGACTTGACCTCCAGGTCCAGAAGGGGGAGAAGACGGCACTCATAGGAATGAACGGCATGGGCAAGACAACACTGCTCCGCTGTCTCGCGGGAACGCTCAAGCTCAACGAGGGCAAGCGGGTAGCCGGCCATAAAGTAAAGCTCGGGTACCAGTCGCAGGACTTCGCGGAGTCGATGGACCCGAGTCGCACGGTAATGGAGACCGCGCGTTCCGCCGGAGGCGGCTGCAGCGACAACCAGGTGCGCAGCGTGCTAGGCTCCTTCTTCTTCTCGGGCGACGCGGTCGACAAGAAGGTTGAGGTATTGAGCGGTGGCGAAAAGATGCGGCTGGCATTCGCCAGGCTTTTCCTGAATCCGCCGAACTTCATGATACTCGATGAACCTACGACTCACCTGGACATCGGGTCGCGCGAGGCGCTGGAACGCGCGCTCAAGGAGTACGACGGGGCCCTCCTGTTCGTGAGTCACGATATCGAATTCGTGAGAAACATCGCCGGCTCTATTATCGCAATGACACCGCCGACCATACAGCGCTATCCCGGCGGCTACGATTATTACAAGGACAAGACCGGCGGAATAACTGGTGACACACCTGCAAAGCAGCCCAAACGTAAAAACGTGCCGGACAAGAAGACGCTGCGCCGCATGCGCTCGGAAGAGCGGCAGGCTGCCGCGGCCCGAGAGCGTCCGCTAAAGGCGGAAGTCGCCAGGCACGAAAAGGAAATCGAGCGGCTTGAAACAGAGCAAAAGGAGCTCACCGAAAAGCTCACCGCACCGGACGCGGACTACGCCAGCCTGAACAGGCGCCTTAACGAGCTGCACTACGAAATCCAGATAGCAACCGAGCTGTGGGAAGAGGCCACCCTCGCCCTCGAAGAGATCACCGGCTGACCGCCAGCCTTTCCCGGTCACCTCGATATGCGTGCCTCTACTCAGGCGTAACGATGTCGGTGCGATTTGTCAGGAAAACACGGCTGATCAATGAAAGATAAAGGTGGTGCCGCCCATGACCCTCGTAATCTCGGCATGTGCTATGCCGACCCTGCTGGCCGCTCCGCCCGCAGTCATTATTTCAATGCCTATGTACCGCGCGGACACTTCCGCGAGGTCCACAGTTAGCTGCGGGGTGTTGTTGTTGGCGCCGTTAACCGGCAGCGTGAGAACGCCACTGTCGTTCAGTTTTATCCAATCGCCGCTCGTAAAGTCATAATCGCCTGTGGTCGATTTCGAGTTGGGCATGGCGGGCAGCGCGTCGATCCCAACGCCGCTGGAATAGTATACGTTGAAATCCTCGGTGTTCTCTGTCGTCGACTGGCCACGGACGTTCCAAAGGAACATTGAGCTTAATTTCGACAGCGTTGCCCCGAGATCTATTACGGCCCACCCAATCTTTCCGCTTGGCGTGCCCGCAAGGCGCGAATTGGCCTTCCACTCCTGCGGCCAGCTGTTTCCTGCATATGTCCAGGTTGATGGATCAGCCGGATCAGGCGATGTATCTATCCCTGGATTGTGGTCGCCTGTAAGGAACCCAACGTCTGTAGCATTCAGCATGTCGGTCAAGTGCCCCAAAGTGCTAGGCCAGTTTCCGCCGTCGTGCCCCGTAACACCTGTCGGGTTAACCACTTTATCAGCCGAAAGCCCGAAACACGTGGTCAATACCAGAGCGCACATGGTCAGTATTGCCGTTTGCTTCATATAAATAACCCATCTGTATAGAAAATATAACATACTTTGCAGCAAACACCAAGAGCGGAGTTCAAGCCCCGTCAGGCGTGTTCAGATTACGCTGGCACAGTGACTCGACTTCACCCTTCTGGTACCCTCGGTTTCGCTGCGAGCGAGCCGGCCCCGGTGCCGCGACGATCC
>JBFIFS010000051.1:0-15040 GCA_041602695.1 Kiritimatiellia bacterium | reverse complement strand
GCCATTGCTCCGCTTCTTGCGGCCCAGGGATTTGGGCTCCATGTCATGAGAAAGAAGAAGGGCGTGGCCGCCAGGGAAAGCGCGGCAACGTTTATTTCGCTGCTGTTTGCCAGTGCAGTGGCCGTTGTCGGCCAGACCTATCATATTGGGGGTGACCTGGGCGGGTTCCTGCTGACTTGCTCCATCTTTATCATTCCGCTGGCGTTCCTTATGGATGCGGTCATGCCGGCTGCATTATACATGGGCGCGATAACAGGCTGGCTGGGATACGAGCGCTTTCATGATGACAGAGTTCATCTCTTCTGGCTGCTCCTCGTGCCGGTCATTGTGCGTTACGTCAGGATGATCAAAGAAGACCGTTATGCCGGGCGCGGGGTCCTGCTCGGATGGGTGATGGCGATCTGCCTGCCCATCGCTGCAGGACTCATCCAGGAATACAGCATAAGAGGTGCCTGGATTGTCACATTTGCCTGCGTATTCAGTGTCATGTATCTGGCTGCTAAGAGATGGTTCGATGATGCCGAGAGCGTGTGGTCTTCACCATTCAGGGGCATAGGTGCGGCGGGCATAATGGTAATGTCGTTCCTGCTTACATATGAGTTCTTTTGGGATGAGGCCGTCAGGTTCAGCTGGTGGAGCAGCTGGGAGGAATTTTCGCAAGTCGACACTCTGCTGCTGCTGGCGCCGGCGGCGGGTGTGGCCGCCCTCATGATGCCCGTCTTCAGGAAGGGCAGGTATGTAGATTTTGCCACCGGGGGCATGGGGCTTCTTTCCGCGTTTGGGTTCGTCTGTGTTGTTGCGACTGAGGCGGAGGCCCTCGGGATGATCATCTTCAATATATACATTTTTGCCATGAGCATAAGCAGGATTGTATCGGGGCTGAAGCGGGAGAGCGTTGGAGCGCTTAACAGCGGCATGCTGATGCTGGGCCTTCTGATAATGCTCAGGTTCCTGGATTCCGAGTTTGGGTTCCTGGCTAAGGGTATAGTTTTCATTCTTCTCGGCATCGGGTTCCTCGTTGTGAACCTAAAGGTGCTCAGCAGGAAGAAGGAGGTGGCATCATGAGCGAGATTACTCCAAAAACGGGTATCCTGCTGGCCTTGTGTTTGGTCCAGCTTCTCATTCCTGCATCCATGATAGGGAAGCGTGAGGCGACTATTCGGAACGGCACGCCTTATCGATTCAAGACGCGTCCGGTGGACCCGCATGATCCGTTCAGGGGAAGGTATGTGGCCCTCGATTTCGAGGAGCGGAGCGCAAAGGTTGAAAATGAGAAGATACGCCGGGGCCAGAAGGTGTTTGTGGAAGTCCATGAAGGGGATGACGGCTTTGCAAAGCTGGGAAAGGCCAGCAGGGAGCGGCCTGAAGGTTCAGACTACATAAAGGTCCGGGCGAGTTATTCCTCGGGCGGAAAGGGCGGCAGCACCGTTAATGTTGAGCTGCCCTTTGAGCGGTATTACATGAACGAGAAGCGCGCGCCGGAAGCTGAGCGTGCCTACTGGGACAACAATCTCCGTACGAACCGCAATACTTTCGCTCTGGTCAAGGTCCTCGACGGAATGGCTGTGACTGAAGGGCTTTATATTGACGGAAAGCACGTGCTCGATTACCTCGAGGAAGAAAGCGGCAAATGAGCGACGGATTGAAAGTAAAGCCGGGCAGACGCAGCATTATAGAGCTTGTCTGTGTTCTTTTGACCGGCGTAGGCCATGTGGCGCTCGAGCTCTCGTGCGACGGTATGACTGGCGCAGCTGAGAAGCTGAACCGGCCTCAGCACCTCTTTAACCTGGCGGCCGTGGCGGCATGGGCCGCCTATCTCTTCTGGTGCTTCCTTTCAAGAACGATAAAAGCCGGTGACATCGGCTTCAGGAAGGAAGGATTCCTTGCCAGCCTGAAGGCGGGTCTTTGGCTGCTCGTTCCGGGAATGGCCGCGATGATCGCGATTGGCCTGAAGACGGGCATGGTCGGCGGGGTGTCTGCAGGTTTCTGGGTGCTGCTTCCAGTTTATCCGCTATGGGGCCTCGCGCAGCAGTTTGCTCTTCAGGTGCTGGTGGCGCGCAATCTGGAAGGTTTTCTCAGGCGCCCGAGCTTCCGCGCTTTGCTCGTGGGTTTTCTTTTCAGCATGGCTCATTTTCCGACCTTCATGCTCATGGCACTGACTTTTCCTGCGGGAGTTTTCATTACGTGGATTTTCGCTAAACACCGTAACATATGGGCGGCCGGGGTTTTGCATGGTTTTCTTGGCGCAACTGCGTATTATTTTGTGCTGGGACGAGATCCGGGTCTTCAGCTTCTCGAATGGCTGCAGAAGGTGGTGAGTTGATTTGGGGAAGAATAAGATGGCAGAGATAGTCTGGCCGATAATAAGAATAGCCGCAGCGGTCTATATAGGCCTGTCGATACTGGTCTATGTACGGCAGACGAAATATGTCTACTATCCGTCGCGAAAAGTCATAGACAATCCAAGTGATATCAACCTGCATTTCGAGGACGTTCTTCTCAAGACCCAGGACGGCGAAACCATTTCCTGCTGGTATGTTCCATCGGGGGGCTATGAGGGGAGCGGCAGGATGGTGATCTTTTCCCACGGTAATGCGGGCAACATAGGCGATCGCCTGGGGACCATAGAAGTGTTCCACAGGATGGGTTATGATGTAATGGTTTATGACTACAGGGGCTACGGAGCCAGTACGGGCACGCCTACGGAGCAGGGAACGTACTGGGACGCCCTGGCTGTATGGAATTATGTCAAAGGCGAGAAAGGCATTCCCCCGGAGAAGATCGTCCTCTTCGGGCGCTCACTCGGAGGGGCCATAAGCGCGTGGCTGGCCGAACAGGTGGGGCCGGGCGCGCTGGTCCTGGAGTCTGCGTTCCGGTCTGCGCCCGCCATGGCGCGCAAGATGTTTCCTTACCTGCCGATAAACCTGATATGCAAATTTGACTACAATAATGAGGAGCGGCTGAAGAACATAACATGCCCCATTGTTGTGGCACACAGTGTCGACGATGAAATGATACCTTTCAGTCATGGGCAGAAACTTTACGAACGGGCCGGGGAGCCGAAAATGTTTGTGGAGATGCGCGGCGGCCATAATTCCGGTGGGCTTGATGCAGATTCGGCGTATCAGGCGCGGCTCAAGGAGTTCCTGGCTGAACACATAGACGGTGCAAAGAGTAAATAGACAGGGGATGAAATGATTGTAGTTGTTTTCCTTTTGCTATTGGGCGCTTCCTCTTTTGGTCTGTACTACTTAATCAGGGTTCTGGGCGAGGTGAGGCAGCTCCGAGTTGACCAGACGGAAGTTCTCCAGCGCCTCGAATTCATGAAGCGCAGGCTGGATGGGCTTGATTCCGGCGGAGAAATGCCGGAGGCATCGCCTGCTGCCACTGCGGCAAAGACTGAAGAACCGGCGGTTGTGCTGCCTGCACCCGGGCCCGTTGAGCCGCCCCCTGTACCGCAGACCGTCGCCGCAGAGTTTGATTCTGCGCCCCCCGTTGCCGCGCCTCCACCCTACGGCCATGATCTGGAATGGCAGCGGCCCAAATCCAAGATAGTCGAAAGCACAACGGAAATCCTAAGAAAGATGTGGAACTGGTTCCTCGTGGGTGAGGAGTTCCGGAAGCCTGGCGTTTCGGCCGAGGTGGCCATTGCCAGCACCTGGCTGCTGCGGCTCTTTGTTCTCGCGCTGGGTGGAGCGGTAGCCTCGTTTATACCTCTTGCAATGAAAAGGAACCTGCTCTCGCCGGAGGCCGTCGTGGCCCTGGTGTTCGCTGCCGGGGGCTTGCTCATATGGGGCGGTTACAGGCTTCTTGGCAGGAAATACGGCTTGATAGGCCATGGCCTGATGGGCGCGGGAATACTTGTCTGCTATCTCGGCGCCTACGCTGCAGGCCCATCTTCATACCGGCTGTTCGGCGACGCCTCTGCCACAGGATCATTCGCGATGATGGTGGCTGTAGCCGCTCTCTCCGCCTTTCTTGCTGTTCGAACGGACTCGCTGCTGGCGGCCATATTCGGTATCGCCGGCGCATTCGGTGCCCCGCTTATCCTGAAAACCGCGGCAGTTCATTTCGCCGGGCTTTATGGATACCTGCTCATCCTCAACCTGACTATTGTCAGTATAGCCCTCAAGAAAGAATGGCGGCTTCTTAATTACCTTGCGTTCTTTTTGACTTACATGCTTTTCGGTCAGTCCCTCGCTGAATACCAGCGGCAGGACTTCCTCACAGTAATCATATTTCTCGCCCTTTTCTTTGTGATTCATTCGTCGCTGGTGTTCCTCAGGAACCTGATGGAGGAGAAGGAGTCAACTGTGCTTGAGGTGCTGCATATGACGGCCAACGCGGTGCTCTTCGGGTTGTTCGCCTTTGACCTTATCGACGACAGTTTCGGGCGCCCTTACCCGGCGATTCTCACATCGCTCCTCGCGTTTTTCTACGCAGTTCATGCTTACATATTCCTCAAGAAGTCGCTTGTTGACCGCCGGCTCATAGTCACACTTTCAGCTCTTTCGTGCCTCTTTTTGGCGCTGACGCTTCCTGTTGTCGTTGAGAAGGAGTCACTGACCATGAGCTTTGCTCTTCTTGCGCTTATGTTCCTGTGGATCGGCAGGAAGATAGAAAGCAATTTCATACAGCTGCTGGGCAACATTCTCTACAGCATAGTCTTTCTGAGGCTGCTGCTTGGGCTGGGCACGAGTTTCCAGGGTGATGTCTCGCGAAAGATGGTTATGAGCGAATACACCGCTGGCCTGTTTGAGCGTCTCTGGAAATACGGCGTTTCGGTAGCTTCTCTTATTGGAGCGTGCATTCTCCAGAAGGCTCCTATAGGCGTTAGGCATGAATTTGCGGTAACGATGGAGAATGACACGCCTGAGGTGGTAAAGAGGAATGTTGCATCCGATATCTTCTACTGGGTAGGCGTACTGGTGGGTTTCATGTTCATCCTTCTTGAGATGAACTCGTTCATGAGCTATTTCAAGCCGGTCAGGCAGACTGCGCTCACGGGCCTGTGGGTGTCGATGGGGCTCTACTTCATGTGGAGCTATATGTCGTTTAGAAAGCGCGATGCTTTTGCCATATCCGCTATGAACGCCTTCGCTCTCGTAGCCGCCATCAAACTCGTGCTTCTCGACCTGGCGGGCTGGCGTCTCAACCATCGCTGGGTATACGGTTCCGCCTATGACACCATGGATGCCAGCATGAGGGCGCTGGATTTCGCCCTCGTAATCGCCATGTTCTACATCATCTGGCGCATGATGAGCTCTCGAAAGTCCTGGATACCGTCCGCAGTTTTCGGATATGGGGCGCTGTTTCTCCTGCTGTTTTATTCGACCCTGGAGCTGAACTCGTACCTGTATTTCATGCTGCGTGAATTCCAGTACGGCGGCATCTCTGTATTGTGGGCCCTTTTCGCCGTGATATTTGTCGGCGTGGGGATCTGGAAGGACCTCAAGCTTATGCGCTACACGGGACTGGTCCTTTTCGCAATAGTCGCGGCTAAAGTGCCGCTGATCGACTTGGCGAGCATGGAGGTCTTCTACCGGATGCTCGCCTTTCTTGTTATTGCTCTGGCGATGCTCGGCGGCTCGTTCGCCTACCTGCATTCGGGCGCCAGGAACAATGGCAAAACAAAGGCATAGAGGGCAGGAGCCTGTCTTTTCTTGCCCTAAATCCCTTTAACCTTGATTTTATGTGTGTTTTTGTTCTATTATGAGCCCTTCTGAGAGGCGATATGGCTGAGCAGCGCACAAAGCAAAGTACGAACACCGACAGCGGAGCGAAGAAGCGGACCCAGGACGTCGAGGCCCTTGCGGCACGGCTGCGCGAGGAAGGGCAGCGCGTGCACGACCTTTTCAATTATTCTCCTTTGGGTATCTACAGGACCACATTGGAAGGAGGCGTCCTTCTGGCAAATCCCGCCGTTATTAGAATGCTCGGCTATGACTCCATGGAAGAGCTGATGAGCGTGAAAGTAGGGGAAGGGTTCCCTTACAAACAGCCTGAGAAGAGAGAAGCATTCATTTCAAGGTTTGATCACAGGGACTACGTGCGGGGGTTCGAAGTCGAATGGCAGAGGAAAGACGGTGCGACTCTGTATGTCAGGGAAAGCGCCCGCGCGATTCGCGATGACGAAGGAAACATCCTGTATTTCGAGGGAACAGTGGAAGACATTTCGGAGAAGAAGCAGGCCGAAATGCAGCTTGAGTTACGCCTTCAGTCGGAAAACCTGATCGCGTCGATGTCGTCCAAATTCGCGAATGCCCTTCTTATGGAAGAGAGCGAAGAGGAAGTGATCGAGGAGACTCTGAGCGAACTTGCGGGCTTTGCCGGTGCCGATACTGCCTCGGTAATTGCCTACTGGTCAGGGACACGGTCAATAAGGCGCGAGTTCGCCTGGTGGCGGGACCCGGACCGCATCAGCTCAATAGACAAGACGCAGAGGATTTCCTTCGACGAGGAACCGTGGGCACTCAAACGGCTGCTTCGCAACGAGATGGTGTACCTCAAGCTTTCACAAAGGACCCAGAAGGACGCGGAGCTGGAGTACAGGATCATGTCGGAGATGGGGGTGGATTCCCTCGTCATGGCTCCATGGATTTGCAGCGACCGTACGGTTGGAGCCGTCGTTTTGGGATCTGTTTCAGAGGAGAAGGTATGGACCCAGGACATGCTCAACGTGCTCAAGATAACCGCGGAACTCATAGGCAGTGCGTATGAGAGAAAGATCTCATACAAGAAGCTGCACGACGAGCAGAAGCTGGTGCGCACACTGTTGGGGAACTCACCCGACAGGATTTATTTCAAAGACAGGCAGTGCCGGTTCATTCGGGCCAACACGACGCTGTGCGAGCGACATGGAATATCCGACCCGTCCGAGATCATTGGCAAGACTGACAGGGACCTTTTTACCGACCTGCATGCAGAGGAGGCCTATGCCGACGATATGAGGGTCATGGGTACAGGCGTGCCCGTTGTCGCAAAGGAAGAGCTGGAGACCTGGGCTGACGGGTCAGAGTCATGGGCTTCTACGACAAAGATTCCAATGTACGATGACGATGGAAATGTCAGCGGCCTGATGGGTATATCGCGAGACATTACCGCACGCAAGGCAGGCGAAAAGGAACGCTATAAACTTGAGCTGCAAATGATGCAGGCGCAGAAGATGGAAAGCCTGGGGGTCATGTGCGGCGGGATCGCTCACGATTTCAACAACTTCCTCATGGGGATATTGGGGAATGCCGGACTGGCCCTCATGGAGATGGCCCCCGAGTCGCCGGCCTGGAACAGTGTGAAGCAAATCGAAACGGTCGCCCTTCGCGCGGCTGAGCTGACAAACCAGCTGCTTGCATATTCAGGCAAGACGGAGCCTGAACGGCGCATCGTTGATCTAAGCAAGCTGGTCAGGGAGATGGCCCACCTGCTCAGGGTGTCGATTCCAAAGAGTACCGATATCGATTACAGCTTTACAGATGAGCTTCCGGGTGTCGATTGCGATCCTGTCCAGATAAGGCAGGTAGTGATGAACCTGATGATCAATGCTTCGGACGCCATTGATTCGGAGAAGGGTCTTATCAGCGTGGAGACGGGAGTAACTCACTGCGATTCCGATGCGTTGGCGCATACCATTCTCGGCGACGACCTGGATCCGGGAGAATATGTCTACGTTAAAGTCGGTGACAACGGGATCGGCATGACCAAGGAGACGATAGAGAGGATTTTCGACCCGTTCTTTACTACAAAACCCAGTGGGCATGGGCTCGGAATGGCCGTCGTCATGGGGGTTATCAAGGCGCATGACGGCACGATCTCTGTTGAAAGCGATTCGGGGAAGGGCACCTGCTTTACGATCCTCTTGCCGTCTGCCGGCAAAATTGAGACAGCAAAGGAGGACAAGAAGAAGGCCGCTGTAAAGACTCAGAAAAACGGGTCCGTCGTTCTGGAGATTCTCATGGTGGAAGATGACGATATTGTCCGCACGGTATCGAGGAAGATCCTGGAGAACTGCGGCTTCAACGTGCACGAAGCCTGCGACGGTGACGCTGCCGTAAGCATACTGGAAGAGGCCCCAGAAGGCAGATATGACCTTATAATGCTGGACGTGACCCTGCCGGGAACAAGCGGGAAGGACGTTCTGGCCATCGCGAAGAAGACAAAGAAAGATGTTCCTATTATTGTCATGAGCGGATACAATGAGGACAGCGTAAAGAATGATTACGGCCTTTCAGGCTATGATGGTTATCTGAAGAAGCCGTTTGATGCTGTAAAGATGACTGGGCTGGTGAAAAAATGCTGTGGAATTTCAGACGATCACGGGGGTGAATAATGCGCGGCTTTCCTAAGGCTCGAAAAAATGCTTTCACGCTAATAGAGCTGCTCGTAACGGTCATGATACTTCTCATCCTGGCTGGATTGATTCTCCCCGCCATACGGAGCGCGAGAGAGAGGAGCAGGGACATCCTGTGCAAGAATAATCTGAAACAGCTCCAGGTAGCCGCCATGAGCTATGCCGTCGGCGGCGATGGAAGCCTGCCGTTTGCGCGAAGCACAGAGCATTATATAGCGGGGCGCAGTCCGCGCCAGTGGACGAAGTACCGTACTGGCTGGATCGACTGGATCAACTACGCGGAACACAATGACAATGGAGCGAACAGCATTGAGCCTGGCGAAACTCCGTGGTGGGGGGCGGACGGGCTTACCTGCATAACTAATGGGACACTGTGGCAGTATGTAAAGAGCACTAAGGCGTACTCCTGTCCTGAATGGATTCGTGAAGAAATTGTGGGCAAGAAGGATCCATGGGGCGGCGATCTTACTTTCGGTAGCACCAACAACCCGCCCTGGCGCTGTTATGCCATGAACAGCCAGGTTTCGGATGTCAATATTGGTGATATCGAAGCCAGCAAGCGCCTTCTGTTTACAGAGCTGGGCAACACCAATTTCCTTGAGGACGGCACAACGCGTATTGCTGAGAGAAACTTTACCGAAAAGCTGAACTATACTTACTCGCAGGGGTCCCGAACCGAAGCGGCCGGCTGGGACGGCTCCCTTTCCTGTACGGAGCGGAGCACCTCGCAGCCCTGGCCCTGGGAAAATGTGGGGAATTACCACAGGGGCAAGGCCAACGCCGTGTTTGTTGACGGCCATATCGAGAAGGTAGAGTGGAACGTCACCACGAACGCCTGCAAAGGCATTTGGTGATTACGGAACAATGACCGCCGCCCTTAAGCCCGCTACGCGGCAGAGGCTCCAGAAACGAATGGAGCGCCTTGGAATCCTGGACGAGGACCTGCGTGAGAAGTTCGTGCTCGGCAGCGGCAGTGGCGGGCAGAAGATAAACAAGACCAGCTCCTGTGTAAGCCTAAAGCACCTTCCGACGAAGCTGGAGGTGAAGTGTCAACGCACCCGCTCGCGGGAACTAAACAGGTACTATGCCCGTTGTGACCTGTGTGACAAGTTCGAAGAAAAAATCCTCCATGAGAAGACCGAAAAGCGGAAACAGCAGGAGAAGATCCGCCGGCAGAAACGCAGGCGTTCCCGGCGGGCAAAGGAAAAGATGCTTGAGAAGAAAAAGCTGAATTCCGAGAAGAAGCAGCTGCGAAAACGTGTTAATTCGGAAGATTAGCGGGTCCTGCTCTAAACGATTCCAAGTGCCTTCATTTTCTCATAAAGCCGCAGTCCTATCCACGCGTCAGTTGCGGCGTAAAGCAGGGCCTGCTGCGGCAGGTCTTTTTTCGACCAGTTAGTGAGCTTCGCGCTTTTGGAGATCCGCATTCCCAGAAGCAGGGCAGACAGGCCCCTGAGGCCGTGATGCTGCAGGCCTGCATCGCGGGCCTTATCGCCCAGGTCAATGAAACCGCCTGCCTCGAACGGCTCCATGTCCTGAAGCTCCTTTATGTCGCGACCGACGGCCACGCCGGCCTTCGTTACGTCCGTGCGTGAAAGAAGCTTCAGCAGTTCCTTCGGCATTCCTGTTGCCTTTAGCTGGAAAATGTATGCGGCGTCGGCATGTGCAAGCTGGAGCAGGCTGGGATCAAAAACCTGGCCTTTCCTGAAAGCCGGCCGCTTTTCCGTGTCGAATCCAAGGACTCTGTGCTTGCGGAGTTCGTTCAAGGCCACAACGGCGTCTCTGGGGGTGTTTATCAGGTGTATGGGGCCGTCAAAGGACGCCAGGGGGAGTGCGTTGATATCGGAGGACTGCATTTTGTGCTTATATTTTGAATCTAAAGTCATGTGCTAGAACCTTACGGAAGCGCAGGCTTGAGACAAGAAGAAAGAACCAGCCAATTTAAGCTATGCTTTGATTCTCGGAGCCAAGACTGTTAGGATCCGCCTTGATGAAGAGAAAAGTAAAGGTCAATGACCGCATGCAGCAAGGCTACAGTTATGAGCTTTCCGCGCCCGCGGGCCGAAACTTTCACCCGGAATTCCAACCCGACCTTACGCCAAAACAGCTGCTGGCTATGGGCGTTTTCGGCGGAAAGTATATGACCGACTGCCGTGATGAGTTTCCGGCAAGCTGGTTCGCGAGAGCCAGGCTCTCCCCCGAACGCAATGATCCGAGCCTGAACTTCTTTGGCATACGGGCTTCGAAGCCCTGGTCTTACTGGATGGAAAAAGGTTGGCTCTATGAAGAAGATCCAAGGGGCTGGTTTCAATGGTATTGCCGCTACTATATGGGGCGAAGATGTCCCGATGATGAGCGGCAAATAGGGCGTTGGAAGAATATGAGGCGGCATGTTGGGCAGTTGACGCGCCACTGTGCCCCGGGCGATTGGGCATGTCGGCCCCGTCAGCGGCAGGCCCTCCTGCACTGGGCATATGACAGCCGGAAGCTCTGAAACGGCAATTCAGTAGAGCATTGACATATATCTCTCTAAGGCTCAGTATACGCGTTTCATCTCGATATTTCATTTCCGGCAATAATCGATTGCTGTAAACACTTGGATTCATCAAAATGCTTAAGCGACTAGCCAATAAATTACTGGGCAAGAAAAAGAAGAAGACGGCCCCCACGAGGCCTTCCGAGAAGGACAAGAAGCAGGCACCCGCCCCGAAGAAGACCCGGAAAGAGCCCCCTAAAGATAAGCCAAAGGGCAAAAAGGAAGAGCCCCTGAAGCCCGTTGAAGGTGTTTTTAAGGACCTCTTGCCTAAGCTCCAGCAGGCCCTTGCAGAAAAGGGCTATTCCAAGCCCACCCCGATTCAGGCCGAGGCCATTCCGCACCTGTTGAAGGGGCGGGACGTCCTAGGCTGCGCCCAGACGGGAACAGGGAAGACTGCGGCTTTCGCTCTGCCGATTTTACAGTATATCGCGGAAAAGGACGCAAAGACCACACCCAGGCAGCCGCAGGCGCTTGTCGTCACGCCTACGCGGGAGCTTGCCCAGCAGGTCAGTGACAGTTTTAAGGCATACGGCAAACTGATAAAGCTCAAGCATGTGGTCATTTATGGCGGGGTCAGCCAGAACCCTCAAACGGATAAGCTTGAAAAGGGCGTACATGTCGTCGTAGCGACTCCCGGCCGTCTCTTGGATTTGATGAACCAGAAGTTCCTGTCCCTGAAGAACGTCGGTTTCTTCGTTTTGGATGAAGCCGACCGGATGATGGACATGGGCTTTTTGCCGGACCTGAGAAAGATCGTGAAAGCTTTGCCCAAGGAGCGCCAGTCGCTTCTCTTCTCGGCCACTCTCCCTGACGCAATCCAGAAACTGGCCAACTCACTTGTTCGCGACCCCGTGAACATAACTATAGCTCCGGATGCCCCGGCCGTTGAAAAGATTGAGCAGAAGATGTTCTTTGTGGATAAGTCCGCCAAGTTTCCTCTGCTTCTTCAGGTGCTGCGGGGTGAAGGCAAGGACAAGGTGATCGTGTTCGCGCAGATGAAGCATGTGGTCAGCCGTCTGTCGGACCAGCTCTGCCGCGAAGGCATAAAGGCTGAGTCGATTCATGGCGACAAGAGCCAGGTGCAGCGCACCAAGGCCCTGGAGAACTTTAAGAGCGGGCGCGCGCGGGTATTGGTCGCCACCGATGTGGCAGCCCGCGGACTGGATATTGAGGCGGTTTCGCACGTCATAAATTATGACCTTCCTGTTGAGGCGGAGACCTACATCCACAGGATTGGGCGGACCGCCCGCGCGGGGGCAGGCGGAGACGCTGTTTCCTTCTGTGGGCGGGATGAAAAAGAAGCGCTTCGCAACATAGAGCTTCTTCTCGGTCGCGACTTCACCGACAAGGGCGCCAACGCGCTGGCCGAGGCGGCCAAGGACCCTGCTACAATTGCAAAGGCAAAGGATGCCGCAAAGCGCTTTCGCGGGTCACGCCGCTAAGAATGCCGGATGATCCTTTCTTGTGTTTGACAGACCTGATATGTCAGACTTTCTCCTGAAAGGATAGTGCTATATGGCTCAGAAAGGTAATGCAGAACCGCAAGGTCCCGGCAGATTCTCGACCTTCGGCGGGGTCTTTACTCCCTGCACGCTGACCATTCTCGGTGTGATCATGTTCCTCAGGTTCGGGGAAGTGGTCGGGAACGCCGGAATACTGAGGGCGCTGATCATAGTGTCCGTGGCGAAACTGATCACGACGCTGACAGCCCTTTCCCTCTCCGCAATAGCCACAAACACAAAAGTGAAGGGCGGGGGAGCGTACTACCTTATAAGCCGGTCCCTTGGCATCGAGTTTGGCGGTGCGATAGGGGTGGTTTTCTATCTTTCGCAGGCTGTATCCGTGGCCATGTACGTAATAGGCTTTACCGAAGCGCTTGTTGCTGTCGTTCCTGCACTTGCCGCGGCACCGCGTTTGACAGCTACAGTCGTAAATGCAGCCGTATTCGTGTGTGTGTTTATAGGTGCAGGCTGGACGATCAAGGTTCAGTACGGGATCCTCGCCACTCTCATTCTCGCCATTCTCTCTTTTGTCTTTGGCGCCTTGCGCGGCTGGGACCCGGCCTTACTGGCGGAGAACTGGGGGCCTTCTTACGAGAAAGGCCAGAACTACTGGACCATGTTCGCGCTGTTCTTTCCGGCAGTTACCGGCATAATGGCGGGCGCAAACATGTCGGGCGATCTGAAGGATCCGGGGCGCTCCATACCGCTCGGCACTATTACTGCCATTTTCTTCACAGGCGCGGTATACCTGTCTTTCGCGTTCCTGCTGGGAGCTTCCTCCACCAGGGACGCGCTGCAGTCATCATCCCTTGTCGTGGCTGATGTTTCCATCCTGCCGTTTCTCATAGTCATCGGTGTCTTCGCGGCGACGCTTTCATCAGCCCTGGGCAGCATGATGGGAGCGCCGCGGATCCTGCAGGCGCTTGGAAAGGACAAGGTCCTCCCGATGCTGAGGCCATTTGCGAAGGGCAGTGGATCGGCAGGGGAACCCAGAAGGGCGACGGTCCTCTCATTTCTAATTGCCGAGGCGGGGATATTGCTGGGGGACCTGAATGCCATAGCGCCGGTCATCACCATGTTTTTCATGATAACCTACGGAGCCATTAACCTGGCCACCTTCCTGGAGTCGTTCAGCGGCAATCCGAGTTACAGGCCAACTTTCAAATGGTGCCACTGGTCTCTTTCGCTCGTCGCGGCGCTGTTGTGCGGCGGGGTCATGCTTCTCATAAACGCCGTCTGGGCCGCCGCTGCCGTTGTCATAATGGTGGGCATCTATAAATACCTCCAGCGGCAGGAGCTCAAGGTGTCGTGGGGCGACGTGGTCAGCGGCTCTGTGTTCGAGCGTGTCAGGCGTGACCTGCTGAAGCTTGAGGACCATGATTATCACGCGAAGAACTGGCGTCCCGCCGTAATAGCGATGGGAACAGGAAGCGCGGAAAGGCTCCCTCTGGCTGTACTCGGCAGGCGGCTCGCCGGGCCGCACGGGCTGCTTATGCTGGGGCAGGTGCTTACCGACAAAGCGGAGGGGATGCTCGAGCGCCATGAAGGGGTTCAGAACGCTATTCGCAAACTGATTTCGGACAACGGATTGGAAGCGTTTCCCGCTACAGCTTTCGCATCGGACCTCAGTTCGGGGGTCTCTTCCCTCATACAGTGTTCCGGGATCAGCGCGATGCGGCCCAACATGGTCCTGTTCGGGTGGAGTGATGACAAAGAGGCGCAGGCTGATTTTGAAGAGAACATTCGTTCCGTTGTTCGGCTCGGTCGGAGTGTTGCCGTTTCCCGGGACAGGCGCGAACGCAGCGACCCGTGGGATATGCCGCCCGGTACTATTGATATTTGGTGGCAGGGCCAGGGCCCGAACGGACATTTGATGCTGCTGTTGGCGCATATCTTCTGCATGGATCCCGACATGCGCGGCCGCAGGATAAGAGTAATCAAGATGCTGCAGTCTGAGGCCGGGCGTGAGGACACGCTTGCTCACCTGCGCGAGCTTGCCGCCGAAGTCAGGATCCCGTGCGAGGGCGTCGTAGTCGTTGGCGATGATTTCCGGAAAGCAGTTCAGGAAGAGAGCGGAAGGGCCGCCCTCGTGCTGCTAGGTATGCCGAATCCATGCGAGGCTGAGCCAGGCTATCTGGGCCATCTGGAATCCCTTGTGGGCGATCTTCCCGGCGTAGTATTTGTCTACAGTGCGGGCGATATGAACCTGCGTGCGTGATACGGTGTTACCTTCTAGCTTGAATGGACGAGGCGGTCGTGTTACGGTCAGCGTATGACAGATCAAGCTGAAGACCTGATGCTGCCGGCCAGCGATCCTCTGGCATCATTTGATGAGGAGGACCGCAGGACTTTGACCAGCTACGGAAAGTTCCTGGATTTTAGTGAGGGGAAGATCATTGTCAATGAAGGTGATCCCCAGGAAAGCCTGTATTTTCTCGTCAGCGGGGTCCTACATGCTGTGCACAAAGTCAAGGGAGGGCTGGCTCCGATCGGAACCATAAAGAGTGGCGAGTGGTTCGGCGAAATAAACATCTTCGATCCGCAGAAGGCGACGGCCATGTGTGTCGCTCATCTTGAAGGACGCACATGGTACATTACACGAAACAAGCTTGAAGAGTTCCTGAACGATCACCCGGCCTTGGGCTGTGTGCTCCT
>JBFIFS010000050.1:0-15322 GCA_041602695.1 Kiritimatiellia bacterium | reverse complement strand
TCGATCACCAAGGACTTCTTCGGGCTTAAGAATTTCGGAATGAACTATGGCCTTGTTTTTACTGCCTGGGGTATCGGGGGGCTGACGCTCTCCATGTTCGCGGCAAAGGTCAAGGACGGCTCTATTGAAGCCCTCTCAAAGTGGGCCGGCAGCTATGACTTCGCGTTCTACACCTCGGCCGCCTTGCTGATCTTGGCGGGAATCTTCACTTTCGTTGTGAAGTCGCCGCAGCAGCTGGAAGAAGTGAAGAGCTAGCGCAGGCTGCCTCTGTTGAGCCGGCTTGATGCGGGAGCTGCAGGCGGGCCCTGCGGCAGGGCTGTCAGGCGCATAGCCACTGAATTCCGAAGACAAATCATTTCCTGCGTTCAGGTTTACGCCTGCAGGTGTTGCCGCGCTATTCCCATTCGATAGTAGCTGGCGGCTTGGAGCTGATATCATAGACGACGCGGTTGACGCCGCGAACTTCATTTATGATCCTGTTTGAGATGCTGTCCATGACCCCGTATGGAAGCTTGTACCAGTCTGCGGTCATGCCGTCCCGGCTGTGCACGGCCCGGACCGCCAGAACGTTCTCGTAGGTGCGGTCATCGCCCATAACTCCCACAGACTGTATGGGCAGAAGGACAGCAAAGTACTGCCAGACATCCAGATGGTTTTCCATCTTCATTATCTCTTCCCGCACGCGCAGGTCCGCCTGCCGAAGGACCTCCAGCCGTTCTTCTGTAATGTCCCCGATAATCCTTACGGCCAGGCCGGGGCCCGGGAAAGGCTGGCGGTCGACGACATTTGAAGGTAGTCCCAGTTCGCGGCCTACTGCCCGCACCTCGTCCTTAAACAGTTCGCGAAGCGGCTCAACGAGTTCAAAATCAAGGTCCTCCGGCAGGCCGCCGACATTGTGGTGTGATTTGATTGTAGCGGACGGCCCGCCAATCGGGGATACAGACTCGATCACGTCCGGATAAAGAGTGCCCTGCGCAAGATACTTGATGGAGGGGCCGAGGGACCTTGCCTGTTCCGCAAAGATATCAATAAAGGTGTTCCCTATGATCTTCCGCTTTTCTTCCGGATCGACGATACCTTCCAGCTTCTTGAGGAAAACATCAGCCGAGCGGGCCACATGCAGGTCTATCCCGAACGCGCCCCCGAACAGCTCTTCGACATCTTCCACCTCGCCGTGGCGGAGGAGGCCGTTGTCCACGAATACGCAGTGGAGCTGTGGTCCGATTGCCTTGTGGAGCAGGGCGGCCACGACCGATGAGTCCACTCCTCCGCTCAGACCAAGGATAACGTGGTCGTCCCCGACTCTTTCGCGCACAGCCTTGACGGTTTCTTCAATGAAGACGGCCATCTTCCAGTCGCCCCTGCAGCCGCACACATTCATTGCAAAGTTCCTGAGCATGTCAGGGCCCTGCGGCGTGTGGACCACTTCCGGGTGGAACTGAGTGCCGTAGATTTTCTTTTCGGGATGCAGCATGGCCGCGTAGGAACAGTTGTCAGATGACGCTGTAGCGACAAAGCCGTCAGGAATAGCCGTGACCTTGTCGCCGTGACTCATCCATACCTGCTGGCCCCTGTCCAGTCCTTCAAAGAGGCCGGACGGCTCGGAAATGTCGATCATGGCCTTGCCGTATTCACGCGCCGGGCTCGCGAGGACCTCGCCGCCCAGCGTGAACGCAGTAAGCTGCATTCCGTAGCAGATGCCGAGGATGGGTATGCCGAGGTTGAAGATCTCCGGATCGCACTTGGGTGAGTCGTCATCGGGAACGCTGCAGGGGCCGCCGGAAAGCACTATCCCGCTGGGAGTCCTGGCGCTGAGGTCATTTGCAGTTGTGTCAAAGCGCAGAATCTCACAGTAGACGTTCTGTTCGCGTATGCGTCGTGCTATGAGCTGGGTGACCTGTGACCCAAAATCAAGTATGGCTATCCAGTCGTGGTTCTGCATCTTTACTCTGTCCTGAAAGAGAAAAACAATACCACTTTTGAGTGTGGTGACAATCTAAAACAAATCAGGGCGCCTGAAGTGTGTCCGATGAGGGCGCCCCCCTTGATTTCTTGCCGACATCTGCTTTGCGCGTTGAGTCGTCACGTGCCGGAGTGGAGTCGAGGAGCATCACTTGGTGCACATGAAGCCCACATTCCTGACCCAGAGGGTCTTCCTTTATAACCTTGAACTCAAGCATCTTGAACAGGTAGGTGCTGTTTAAGGCTTAACATTGGGCCTTGGGGATGCTATTGCCAGCGCAGGGCGGCGTGACACGAAACCGCTGCTTTGCCGGTCAAGCCCCCTTCATAGGGCTTGAAGCGCTTTCGCTGGTGCCATATCATTTGCCTGTACGCGCATTGGGTGGCATTCGGGGAAAAGCGATGTCTCATAAGGATGAAACTGTCATGAATTGGTGGGCCCATCAGGGCACCGCCCGTGCCCGCACGAGACGGCTTGCGGTAATGATGGCGGGTGCCGTAGTCAGCACGATCTCAATGATCTACCTCCTGCTGGTCGTACTGCGCCTGCTGTTCTTCGCACTGCAGGGGATCATAGGATTCGTCTCTAAGTTGTTCGGAGGGGATAAGGTTACGCTGCTTGCCCGCGGCGATGCGCACTGGTTCTGGTGGCCTGTGGGCTTCTGGTGCGTCCTTGGGTTTGTTGTCCTTGTCACGGGATGTTTTGGGATCGCCGAATACCGGAGACTTCGCAAAGGCACCGCCCATCTCCTGGGGCGGATGGGCGGAGTGCGCATCGATTCAGCGCCCGGGAGTCCCCAGCAGCGGCAGCTGGTCAACATTGTTCAGGAGATGGCCATAGCGTCGGGCCTTTCCGTGCCGTCGGTATACGTCCTCGAAGGGGAGCCGGGCATTAATGCCGTAAGTATTGGCTTCACTCCGGAGGACAGCGCCATCGCGCTAACCAGCGGGTCGCTGGACGCGCTGTCCCGCGACCAGCTCCAGGCCATGGTGGCCCATGAAATGGCGCACATACTCAATGGTGACACCCGGCTGAACATGATTGCGGTGTCCCTTGTTTACGGGCTGGGGGGCATCTTCTTTACGGGCATTGCATTCATGTTTCCGGAAGAAGGGGATAACAATTTCATCGTGGGTCTTCCCGTGGCCGTCATCGGCCTGCTGGGCGCCGTTGCGGCGAAGCGAGTTCAGGTGAAGATTTGCCGTCAACGTGAATATCTCGCGGACGCGTGCGCGGTGCAATACACGCGCTACGCGCCGGGGCTCACAGAAGTGCTAAGGGCGATCGAGTCGCACCCCGACAAGTCGCGGGTGCGTAACGCCGCGAGCCGGGAGCTCGCCCACATGTTTTTCGCCGACTGTGCCAAGCGCCGGTGGTTCCGCCTGTTCCGAACGCATCCAAAGCCAAATGAGAGGATGTCAAGGCTGGCGCCGCTTACCGCTTCCAAGTGACGGTATAGGTACGTCCCGGGCAGGCTCCCTGGACCGCGAGATCATCTTCATTCCTCACACCTGCGGTGGAAAAAGGCCGGTAAAAGCCTCGATCCTGCAACATGGCAGCTAAGACCGGCCGGCCATGACCGCCATATTGGGTGCAGCCAAGTCCGCTGCCGGTCAGTTCATTTTCCCTCAGGCGCGGGGAGTCAGACATTGAGTTACTGAAGATCAGCATTTGACCGATGCCGCCCTTTCTTCATTCGTGAGATTATATAAACCGTCGAGAGGAATTGAACTGATAGCAGAGGGAGAGATGATATGCAGGCAGCAGACAGCGCAGAAGATCTTCAGGCAGTGCCGCGCGATATTTTCAGTGTGCTGATTGTTGACGATGATGAGGAATTCCGAAGTTCATTGCTGCGGGCCCTTAACCTGATGCGCAGCGCATCGGTGGAGGCCGGGTTCTCGGCCGTCAGCGCATCTGACGCCGCGGCGGCGTTAGACAAATTGCATCAAGTGAACATTGACTGCTGCGTGATCGATTACAAGATGCCGGGCGGGGACGGGCTGACCCTGCAGCATGAGATCCTGCGTCGGTATCCCGACATGGCGGTGATCGTGATGACGGGTGAGGGCAGTGAGGATGTTGCAGCCAAAGCCATCAAGGAAGGGGCAATGGATTACATTGTCAAGGGCGCTGTGCCTGTGGAGCAGATAGAGTCTTCCATTGTCCACTCTGTTAACAGGGCGCGACTCTCAAAGGCGCTTGAGATGCAGCGAAAGCGCCTTGTGGAGGCCGAGCGCCGGCGCGTCATGATGCAGAGCCTCGGTACTGCCTGCCACCACATAGCGCAGCCGCTCACCGCGCTGCGGAGCTATATTGACATGCTGAAGAAGAACGAGCGGGACCCCGCCCAGCAAACGATGCTGGTCGAAACGTTCAGGGCTTGTGAAAGCCTGTGCGAGATCCTGGGGAAGATCAGGAGCACATCAATCTATGAGACCGAGCCCTACCTTGTGCCCAACGGCATACATCCTGTTGACGGCTCAGACGATCTTATCAAGCTCTAGGAGCAGAAAGGAACCCTGAATATCATGCCGCGTGAGGATGAAACGAATTGGGGCATCGGCGCTGGACGCTTAAATGAAGACTAACCGTAAGATCACCTGTGTGATCATATAGAGGAGAAGAAGCATGCAACTGTCACATAAAAGAAGAGCGGAGCTCCTGGCCGGCCCGTATACACGGCTGCTGGCTGATCATGAAGAAAGCCTGGTCGAGCTGTACAGGGTGTTTGCGGAGCTGATACCTTCGGCAAAGAAATTCTGGGGCCGCATGGCGAGCGAGAAGGAGTCCCACAGAACAATGATCCAGAATATCTGGGAGCAGTTCCAGAACGGCAAGTGGCGGTTCCATCGGCCGGCATTCGCGACTGCCGCAATTGTCGATTCCTGCCACCACGTGCGTTCGAAGACGGACCTCGTTCGCAGGACGGGTGTGACCATGCGCGAAGCGCTGCGGTACGCGCTGGAAATCGAGCGGGGAAAGATAGAATCAGAATTCCTCCAGATAGTCGCACTCGATACTTCAGAGACGATGGAGATAATGGAGTCAATGCGGGGGTTCACGCGCGCTCACGTCCGTCATCTCGAGAACGAAGCCAAGCGGCTGAAGTGGTTGCTGGGCGGGGCCAAGAAGGAGAAGGCGGGGCTGAAAGAACGCCACCTCACGCACAACGTCATTCAGGACCATGTCAAGGTCACGCAGGCGACCATGATAGGCCAGCTGGTATCGCTTGAGGAGGCTGTCAGCAGTCTATACAGCACCTTCAGCCAGCGCCTTGTGGACTGTTCGGCTTACTGGGCAAAGATAGCGGCTGAGGAGATGCAGCATGCAGCCATGGTGCGAGCGCTGTTCAAGGTGCTTGATAAAGGCCATGTGTTCTTCAACGTGGCGCGCTTTAACTCCAAAGAGCTGCTCTCGCAGATCGAATGGATCCTGGACCTGGAATACGAGGCCCGCCACAAGTTTCTCTCAAGGTATATCGCGATCAATACGGCCTTGAGGATTGAGCAGTCCCTGGCGGAGCGTGCTTTCTACACGACGGTAAAGTCGGACGCTCCAGAGTTTAAGTTCGTTGCAGAGCGCATGAGGGCACACTCAGCCGAGCACCTGAAGCACCTCGAAGAGGAGTGCGCCCGCACCATAGACCTCGGGCAGGCGGCCACACTGCCCGCCACGAGCCTGAAGAAGAGCGAATCGCTTACTGGTTTATCCTACGGGTATAGGGGCTAAAGGAGCAGGTTCATGGTGAGGGGAAAAGACCGCGAAGGACGCGGACATCCTTAATTCTCTTGATGGCAGGCCCGCGCGCACGTACTATTCCGCCCTGAAGGCGAGGATTAAATGAGCAGCGGGACAGCACGTTCTTATCAGTCGAAATCTCTTAATCGCGTATTGCTTGTTCCCGCTGCATGCCTATTGATTGCAGTGCCCGCCGCGCTTGGGATTATCTATTTTCTTAACAGGAATGCGCTCGAGTATGCAGACGAGCGTTACGTGGGTTCAGCGGCGCGCTATTCAGCCGATTTGATATCCCTCTCCTACAGTGAGGTGGCAAGGCATTACACGAGGATGATTCCGGCGGCCGAGCGCAGTCATCGGGAGCTGAACCGGACGCTTCCTGACACACTGGAAGAGGTGGATGTCCGGGCGCTGCGCGATATTGTCCGGGCGCGGATCCCCGAAGGGATCCACGTGGACGTGGCCGCCGTCAGCCAATCGCTTGTTATCCTCGATACGACCTACCTGCCGGAAAAAGGGCTGGACCTCAGCGCCTTCTCGGACGCAGTTGCTGACTTTGAGGAGGCCCGCAAGCCTAATGCGGTCTCTGTGGCGTTTCCCGTGGTCGAGAGTGCGGGCAAGCATGTGCGCCTCTATTCGCACATGCTTGCGCCGTCGGGCCGCTATTTCACTCAGCTCGCTTTCTATAGCAGTGATGCTGACCGGCTGTTCGAGGCCATGCGTGAGCGTTTGTCCGAACGGGGGGACCTGAGGTGCGCGGATGTCTTTCTTGTTTCGCATGACGGTGGCGAGCCCTTGCCGCACGTATTTCACTTTAATCAAAGGGAGTCCACCTGTCCGGAGAGCGTCGAGGTGCGGGACGCAATCGATCAGCTGATAAACAGCGACGAAGACTCAGCTGTTCACTGGTTGCCGGATCAGGCGAGGATCGATTACTATCAAAAGGTGGCCCTGGATCCCGGACTGGTCGGCACGCTTCCGTTTGGCGCGGTTGTCTGCGTCCAGCTGGACACTCACGAGCATCTGCGCGCTCTTGCCGTCTATCGTGTCCTGGTGCTGGCCGCAATCTTTTTCGTTCTAGGCGCGATCGCACTGGTCGGGATCGTCCTGAGGAGGGCCGTTCAAAGACCGCTGCAGGAGCTTGCCCAGCACATCGACAAGCGGCAGCGCCTGCGCGACGGAGGGGCGATCTATCGCACCCATGAGCTGTCACTGATCGCCGAGCGGTTCAACGAGCACCTGAGCTCGATTCAGCGCGGTGAGGACGAGATGCGCGCGCTTTACGCGGACGCTGAAGAGCGTGTGCGGGGCCGGACGGAGGACTTGCGGAGACTTTCCCGAAGACTGCTTTCGGCTCAGGAGGACGAGATGCGCCGCATATCCATGGAACTGCATGACGGCTTTGGGCAGAGCCTGGTAGGGTTACGCCTGAAACTTCGCGGACTGTCGGAAAGCATCTCGAAAGGCGACGCCCGCAGGTCTGCTTCCGTCCTGGCGGAATGCGAGAACGTCCTTGACCAGGCGCTCTCCGAAGTTCGCCATCTCATAGATATTCTGCGGCCTGCCGTGCTTGGCGCAAACGGCCTGGCGGGAGCGCTGCAATGGCTCGGCGGCCAGTATGGAGACCTGATGGCCGTAAATGTCATTGTGAAAGGCGAAGGGCCCGAGCGTCTGGACGAGCAGGTATCGGTTGCGGCCTATCGCATTGCCCAGGAGGCCATCAGCAACGCCATGAAGCACAGCGGCGCAAGGGCAGTGGATGTAACGCTGCAAACAGAGCCGGGAGGGGCATTGACGCTGATCATTCAGGACGAGGGCGAGGGCTTTCGGCCTGGGGACGTCAGGGAGAACGATGAGGTCATCCATCACTATGGTCTGGAGTCCATGAAAGAGAGGGCCCGCCTGAGCGGAGCCACGCTCGACATCATCAGCAGCCCCGGTAAGGGGACTCGCATCGAGGCCTGCTGGCCGCTTGATGCCGGCAAGAACTGAACGGGGACGCGCGGGTTGTCGCATGGTCCCTGATGAGTTATTATAAAGTTATGAAAACGGGCAGATTCATTTTCGCCTCCCTGCTGGCCATCTCTCTTTGCGGGTGTGCAGGTGTCCGCCCGCCCGCAGGCGTGAATCCTGTGGAGCGAAGGATGACCGTTACGGCCTACTGCAGCTGCGGCAAATGCTGCGGGTGGCACAGGAACTGGCTTCTTAAACCTGTCTATTCGAGTGGTCCGAACAAGGGCAAGACCAAGAGGGTGGGCATTACTGCCAGCGGAACGAAGGCCCGCCATGGAACCATTGCCGCAGATACGTCGCGTTATCCTTTCGGTACTGTAATGTACATCGAGGGATACGGTTACGGACGGGTTGAGGACAGGGGTGGCGCAATAAAGGGCAATAAAATAGACCTTCACTTCCCCAGTCACAAGAAGGCGCTGGAGTGGGGCAGGCAGAACAAGAAGGTCTACGTCTGGTTTAGTCCCAAGAAGCGCTGACTGCGGCTCGGCAGGGCGTCAGCCCCTCATAGACACCGGCGGGCCAAGGATCTCCCTGAGCAGCACGGCCTTCTTTATGCTGTTGCTGTCCTTGATCATGGCGATGATCTCCCGCCTGGACTCCTTTGCCGTGTAGGAGCAGCTTGCGCGGCCATGGGCAGAATCGTCCAGGCCGTAGTTATCGCTTCCCCATACCGGCTGAGCTTTCGGCACCCGGGCCGCGGGGATCGGCCTCACCGCTTTGGGTGGCGGCGGAGGCGTCTCCTGCGCTGAAGCGGCCCTACGCCTTGCGGGTCTTGCCGCCGCAGGAACGGGTGGAGGCGGCGGAGCCTGAATGGGCCCGTCCTGATCCGTCAGGTTCTTGAAGAACCTTTCCAGATCCTGCTCCAGCTTCTGCTTGCCGGCCGGCCGCGCGGGGCTGCTCCCCTTTGAAGCAGCCTCCTTGATGGCCTTGATTATCTTGCCGATCACCACCAGAACGATGATGACCGGCACGATCTCTTCTGGCCCGGCCAGAACTATTGAAGCAATGACCATAAGGTCATCCTTTCCTAGCTTTCAGGGTTCTCTTCCTTCTTTGTGTCGCCGGCGATAGACCTGCGCATATCGGTGTCGGCTTCCACGTTCTGGAGTTTGTAAAGGTCCATGACGCCAATGTGGCCTTCACGCAGGGCCTGGGAGATGGCCCTCGGAACTTCGGCCTCGGCTTCGACAACCTTCGCTTTCATCTCCTGGACGCGTGCGTGCATTTCCTGTTCGTTGGCAACGGCCATCGCGCGCCTGCCTTCAGCCTCGGCCTGGCGCATCTTCTTGTCGGCCTCCGCGCGCTCCGTTTCAAGCAGTGCGCCGACGTTCGCGGCTTCACTCATGCCCGCTACGCTGATGTCAGCAATGTCGATCGATACGATTTCGAAGCCTGTCTGAGCGTCCAGTCCGCTTCCCAGCACCCGTCGACTGATCTGGTCCGGGTTCTCCAGGACGTCCTTGTATGATGGGGAGGATCCGATGGCGCTGACGATGCCCTGTCCGACACGTGCTATGATCGTGTCTTCGCCGGCACCTCCGACGAGGCGCTCAAGATTGGCGCGCACTGTCACTCGTGCCTTAACGAGCAGGCGGATGCCGTCTTTTGCAACGGCGTCGAGCATGCCTGTTCCGCCCTTCTTAGGGTCGGGACAGTCGATTACCTTGGGGTTAACACTCGTGCGCACGGCATCGAGGACGTCACGGCCGGCCAGGTCGATTGCGGCCGCGCGCTGGAATGTCAGCTCCATGTTTGCCTTGTCGGCCGCGATCAGCGCGTTGACCACGCTTATCACATCGCCGCCCGCAAGGTAATGAGCTTCAAGCGGATCAGTTTCAAGGCTCAACCCTGCTTTAACGAGCCTGATACGCGCATCAACTATCAGGGCCGGCGGCACGCGTCGCAGCTTCATTCCTATGAGCTGACCCAGGGACACTTTTGCCCCGGACATGAGAGCCCTGATCCATACCCCCAGGAAGTGCAGGAAGATAAACACGAAACCGATTACTACAAGACCAAGTATAGCCAGCAATATTCCAAGCAGAGGACCCATTATTCATCTCCTTTTTTTGTGAGCTTTGCGACGACAACACGGTTGCCTTCTATCTCAATTACTTCTACTTCTTCACCTTTCGAGATCATTTGGCCTTCGGTAACAACGTCTGTCCGCCGTCCATCTATCATCGCGAAGCCCGAGGGCCTGAGGTCGGAAAGGGCCGTGCCTGTTTTGTTGATCAAATCTGAAAGCCCGTCTTCCGTAGCTTTGGAGTCATGAAGGTCTGTTGAAACGGTCATCTTTTTCCCAAGCGACGTCTTGGGAAAGAGCTTGATCCACAGGAACATTACCAGCCCGACGAGAAGAATTACCGATACAGCGGAAATCAGCCCCCAGAAGGCACCGAAGGCCGGGAACGCAATGATTATCGCCAGGAGCAGGGCGACCCCGCCCATTACCCCGAGAATGCCGCCGGGAACAAATATCTCGGCACCGACAAGGAAGAGACCGGCTATGAGAAGGATGATGTAGAGCTGTATCAGGAAAGGAATTGTCATGACGGGTGATCCTCCGCTAGCTTGTCCACCACTATACGGTTTCCTTTGGTCTGGGCAACAACAATTGGGCTGCCCGCGTCGATAAAGTCACCCAGGGAGACGACCTGCTGCCGTTTGCCGCCAATAACCGCGATGCCGCTCGGATGCAGGTCCGTCTCGGCGGTGCCTTTCTGGCCAACCAGGTCGTCTTTATTTTCGCCCGCCCGGTATCCGTCTTCTTTTGGCATTGCGGATGTGAGCATGATTCTCCGGAACAGTGCCGTGTGCGGAAGAAATCGCGCCAGCACCACGACTCCGCCCGCACAGACAGTAAGCGCGAGGCCAAGCGAAGTCAGTGCGCTCTCGATGTGTTTGACTGGAGGATACCATGATCCGCCGGGATAGTGCTGCACCATGGCCATTACCAGCGCGACCATTATAAGCGTTATGCCTGATACCCCGGCTATCCCGAACCCGGGTATTACGAAGATTTCCAGCGCCAGCAGGATCACGCCTACTGTAAACAGGGCGACTTCTTCGATGCCTGCAAGACCTGCAACGTTGTGGCCCCAGAACCAGACAGCCAGCAGGACAAGGCCGCTGACGCCGAAGACCCCGAACCCGGGGGTCTTGAATTCCAGGTAAAGGGCCAGCAGGCCGAGGGCCAGCAAGAGCCCTGAGACTGCAGTCATGTCTATCCAGCGGGCGATCTTTTCGGCGTATGTCACTTCCAGTGTCTTTATCTCGGCCCCGTCCAGTCCCAGCTTCTCGAGCAGTTTGTCCAGTGTTTCGACCGATCCTTTGGAAAGGAGCGGGGTCTTTTCCCTGCCGTAAGTCTTTTCGGCCTCAAAACTTGTAAGTGTAAGGAGCTCGCCGGGTGGGCAAATCACCTCTTTACCCATCTTGAATTCCATTTCGATCCGGACCATCGCTTCCGCGAGCTCGACGTTATGGCCTTTCTTCTGGGCAATGCCCCGGACCATGGCGGCAACGTATGAGACCATCTTCTCTTTTCGGTCTGCGGGCATTTCCTGCTGGCTCATTACTATAGGCATCGCATCGCCGATCGTGGACCCGGGCTTCATGTAGATTTCATCAGTTGCCAGCGAAATGATCGCCCCCGCGGAGATGGCCTGCTGATTTACAAACGTGATGACGGGCACGTCGATGCCGTCGATGATCTCTATTATCTCTTCTGTTGAGTCGAGCCGTCCGCCGGGAGTGTCCATTTCGAATATGACGGCATCAGCGCCCTTGTTGACGGCATCAGTTACGCCCCGCCGGATCACGTAGACGAGGCCCCGCTCGATTTCGCCTTTGATTGGAATTACGTAAACTAGCCTGTCATTGGCTTCCCCGGCGCGCCCCGCTGCGGTGAGCGCCAGAAGCGCTGCTATGAGGGTACAAATATATGGCTTCATGGTTATGATTATGCATAATGAATTTGCTTGAGGCAAGGAGATGACATGCCGAAACGATTACAATCTTCAGCAGTTCTTGTAACGGGCGGGGCCGTCAGGATTGGCAGGGCGATATGTGAAGTCTTTTCCGAGGCAGGCTTCGGTGTCGTAATCCATTACCGTGAATCCGGAGCCAGTGCGCGGGCGCTTGCCAGTGAGATCAGGAGCTCGGGCGGTGAAGCCTGGGCTGTAGGCGGGCGCCTGGACACTGAGGCAGGATGCCGTAAAGTTATGGCGGACGCCTGGCGGGTGTCCGGCGGCCTGTCCGTGCTGGTCAATAACGCAGCCATATATGAAATAGCAGGTGCTTCGGAGAGCAGCTGGGCGCTTTATGAAAGAATCTTCAAAACGAACCTTTTCGGGCCCGCCTGCCTTGCCGTGGAATTCCGGAAACGCGTTGGGCGCGCGAAAGCCCAGCTTCCGTGCGTTGTTAACATTCTAGACCGCAGGATCGCCGGAATAGACCCGGAAACGACGGCCTACACGCTCTCCAAGAAGGCGTTGGCTGATTATACCAGGATGACTGCCCTTGAGTTCGCGCCTTCCGTTCGTGTAAACGCGGTGGCCCCCGGCGCGGTCCTGCCCGCGAAGGGCAGGGGCGTGAAGAAGGCAAAGGTTGTTCTCACAGACAACCCGCTTAAAACGCAGAGCTTTCCGGAAGACGTTGCGGAAGCAGTGCTATACCTCGCAGAAAGCCCATCAACAACTGGGCAGATCATTTATATCGATGGGGGCAAACACCTGGAGGGTTGAGGATGGACAGGATCATCATTACTGAGCTCGAGGTGCGCTGCATCATCGGCACGCGCGAGGTCGAGCGGAAGAACAAGCAGAAGGTTGTTATCAACATCGAGCTCGAAACCGATCTTTCAAAGGCCGCGAAGTCTGACGATCTTGAAGATACCGTCAATTACAAGGACCTGAAAGATGAAGTCTGCAGGATGGTGGAGAAGAGCGAATGCTTCCTTCTTGAGAAGCTGGCTGACCAGATTGCGGCAATGTGCCTTCAGGTCGATGGGGTAGATGCGGCCACGGTCAGGGCAGAGAAGCCGGGCGCTCTCACTGGCGCTCGAACGGTAGGCGTGCAGGTCACCAGGTGCAGGGAGAAGTGATCGTCTAAGGGCCTCGAGTTGTCGAATGAGCAATTATCATTTCACTGGGATTGCGGGGGTGGGCATGAGTGCCCTGGCAGAAGCGGCGCTTCAGCAGGGGCATGGGGTAACTGGCTCTGACCGCCTTCTCGATTCAGGAAAGGAGTCGCAGGTTCTTTCTGCGCTCCGGTCCCTTGGTGCAGGCCTGTTTCCGCAGGATGGATCAGGGGTTGCCGGAAATACAGATGCCGTGGTGGTGAGTACGGCCATTGAGGAGGGGAACCCGGACCTTGTTTCGGCAGCGTCGCAAAATGTCAAGGTTCTCCACCGCTCCGACATGCTGGGAGCGTTAACGGAAGGGCATGGCCGGCGCTTTGCCGTGTCGGGGACCTGCGGCAAGAGCACTGTTACCGGCCTGGCCGGCTGGCTTCTCTCCCGGCTGGAGATGGATCCGACTGTGATTAACGGTGCGCCCTTGGCAGGCTGGATGGCGGGTAACGCAGTTGGCAGCGCGAAGCTGGGGCAAGGCGGCATTTGTGTCTTTGAGGCCGATGAGAGCGACAGGTCCCTTCTGAACTACGGTTATGAAGCGGCAGTCATCACGAATTCATCAGCAGACCATTTCTCCCAGGAAGAGACAGACAATCTGTTCAACGAATTTGCTTCCCGGGCCGAGCTCGTGCTGGATGCCCGCGATCCAGCTTTCTTTGAAGATATTGAACTGGGCGGCCAGCAGTTTGTTTACAAATCTGTTGTCTTTGATGTGCCCATGCCCGGCAGGCACAACGTTGTCAACGCCGCGGTGGCTGCCAGGCTTTGCGAGGAAGCGGGCTGCGATCTCCAGCTGCTGGCCGGAGCCATGAAAGAGTTTCGCGGGGTCAGCAGGCGGCTTGAGCTGGTGGGTACAAGCAAGGGCGTCAGTGTGTATGACGACTACGCCCACAACACAGAGAAGATTCGTGCCGCGTGGCAGACTCTGGCCGGGAGTTACGACTCCATAGCAGGCATATGGCGGCCCCACGGCTACGGCCCGCTCAGGAGCATGATGGATGACCTCGAGCAGATGTTTTCGTCGGTCCTGAGGACAAGTGACCGGCTGATACTGCTTCCTGTTTATGATGCGGGCGGGACCGCCGACAGGTCCATAAACTCCGACGTCCTGGCCGAGCGCCTGACGGGCAGAGGAAAGAATGTGAGATTCATCAGCAATCCGGACGAAGCATGTATCCAAGCCATAGGGTCAGGTGTAAGTGCCGTCGTTACTCTCGGGGCCCGGGACCCGGGGCTTCCTGGTCTTGCGCGCCGGATCCACGCCTCGATCTGACGGCGTCACCCTATTTTGTAAGTGCGCATGCCCTTCTGAGAGTTGGCTTTTCCGGGCTTGGTGCGATCGTGTTTGCCTTCATATTTCAGTGTTAGGCGTGAGATTTCAGTTTTGAGGAGCATGACCCACACTAGAAGACAAAGGCACACCAGACAAAGGATGGGTACTACCACATTACACCTCAGCGTTAATTTGCCTAAAGCCGTGACTTAAGAGCTTCGACGAGATCTTCATTCTTGACCGGCTTTCTAAGAATGCAATGCGCGGGATCCGCCGCCACCTGCTTCATGAGCGCGGTTGGGGGTTCAAAGCCGGTGCAGAAGACTATTGAGGGCTTCTCCACATTGTTCTCCTCGCAGAAAGCCATTATTTTCTCGAAAGCCTGCTGCCCGTCAAGTACGGGCATCCTGATGTCCATGAGTATTACCGCATACCGGACATCCTGGAAGGCTTCAACGGCTTCGGCTCCGTTCGCAACTACATCGGCCCTCACTCCGTCCAGATTGTGAGAAAGCACATGTACGAACACGTCGCGAATGCTTTTTTCGTCGTCTACGACGAGTATCTTGCCCCTGTCAACCTTGGTTAAGTTTGCGGCAGTCATTGCTCACCTCCGGAGTTACAATCCGCTCAATGTACCCGTCTTTGCCAGCGAAGAATTCTATATGCTGGCGCCTCGCAAGTCAATGCGTTTGGCTGCCGGCCCGAACCTGAGGGATCCGTCACGGTACAGGCGGGGGCGTTCTGTCAGCCCGGACAGTGTCTGCAATGCTGACGGCAAAAACGATCATAGCCGCAACAAATGAGACTGCCATACCGACAAACATGGGCCTTATGTTTCCCGGTTCGGAATTCAGGTCAAACCCCAGGCGGTAGAATGCGCCTATTATGCCTGCAAAGCAGGCCGTCATGGTGCAAAATGTAATGAGTATTAAGGTGAGGAAGATCGTTCCCGCCAGCTTACGTCCCTGCATGAACTGGCCTGCGCCGGGCAGGACCGCGGACATTATAACGGGTGTCTTTCGCATTCCTGAATCTATATCGTGCGGCCGGTGAATGAAAGCGCAATAACACGCAGCTGCGCTCCGGCGTCCATGTTAAGTTGCCAACCGGGCTGAACGGCATTATCATGTCGTGCTATGAACATCCACAATCTAACCAGCTGTTTGGGGCTCTGCTTAATGATTGGTTTCGC
>JBFIFS010000049.1:0-15380 GCA_041602695.1 Kiritimatiellia bacterium | reverse complement strand
TATTCCGATGGAAGCGAAGCCCTTTGGATCCGGCCCATAATTCGATGATTTACAGATGGGTACAGCTCAACGAATGCGGCCACATCAAATTGCGAGATCTCCCGCCCCAAATCGTCCGTGTCCGATTTGATGCCGTACACTAGGGCCGTGGCCAGCTGGCGGGACGGCGCAATGCCAGCGGCCTTAAGGTACTCGTAAAGTATGGTTGAGGTGGCTCCGTACCTTTTCCTTATGTCATGATATTCGCACTTTCGAGTCTTCACAAATATGGGATGATGATCTATCACGATATCAGGCACTACCTCTTCCGGCAGGGCGTTATTTCCTGTGCGGGGCTGGGTATCTACCATCGCAACAAGGTCATACTGCCCAAAATCAATTTTCCGCAGGCGCAAGAGGTTGATATCCATGTACTTCACAAGCGCCCTGTTCTCAGAACGGCCCACGGCGCCTCCACATGCTACAGACACCTGGAGGCCGGCCATCACTCGCGCAAGTTCTTTCAGGGCGGCCGCCGCCGCCATAGCGTCAGGATCCGGGAAGTCCTGAAGAACGACCAGCATCGCCCGCTTGCCGTGCATCATCCCGCACAATCTCTCTATTCTCTCCCGGTTCTTTAACTCTCGTACGTTTTCCATCTAAGCATTATACCCATATATCCATGCATACAGTCAAGGTTGCCCCCACAAATCTGTTGCCGTAAAAGCCGTACCTGAATACACTCAACGCCTCATGACAAAACAATCACCCAGATTAATACTTTCTTCCGCGTCAGCAAGAAGGGTCCGTCTTCTCGGGGAAGCCGGGGCGCAATTTGACTCAATAGTTCCTGAGGTCGATGAATCGGACTGCTCCGCTAGCGTGCGCGACACCGTCATGAAGAACGCGCGGCTCAAGGGCGAGTGGGCGCTGGCTCGATTCCCTGACTGCGCAATCGTGTCCGCAGACACGGCAATCGAGTTCGAGGATTCACTCATTGGAAAGCCGAAAGACTTACTAATGGCAAGAGAACACCTGCGTGCTTTTTCCGGCCGCACGCACAACGTCCTGACAGGAATTTCATGTCTTCATCCGGGGCGCGAGCCATACCGCGACGCAGCTGTCTCCACGGTTAAATTCCGCGAGCTCTCCGAAGAGATGATAAGCCATTACTTTTCACTTGTTGACCCTCTGGACAAAGCGGGATCCTACGACATCGGCTCGCACGGTGAGACGATAATCGAGGAATACACCGGGTCACTATCCAATATCATAGGCCTTCCTATGGAGCTCGTCACTCCGTGGCTGGTGGACACCGGGTACATTTCGTGAAAACACTCCCTTCCCTTAAGATCGGCGATGTAACACTGAAGTTTCCCATCCTCCTGGCACCAATGGCCGGATACACCGACATGGCATTCCGCAAAGTCTGCCTTGGATTCGGTGCCGGCGGTGTTTACACGGAAGTCGCGAATGCCGTAAGTATGCTGAGGAACAGCAAGCCGACCCTTCACCTGCTGTACTCGACCGATGACGAGCATCCGATAGCCGGCCACATATACGGCTGCGATCCCAGTGTAATGGCCGAAGCCGCCCGAATTACGGAGGCAACAGGGCAGTTTGATTACATCGACATCAACTGCGGCTGCCCGGTCAGGAAGATAGTCAGAAAAGGGTCAGGCGCGGCACTGATGAAGAACCCCAGGCTGATGGGCGAGATAGTCAGCGCCGTGCGAAAGGCGGTCGCCCTTCCCGTAACAGTGAAAACGCGCATCGGCTTCTACGACACAGACATAAATATAGATGAAACCGCCCGCATCGTAGAGGACGCAGGCGCCTGCGCTCTCGCCATTCACGCCCGGACAGCCGAACAAGGACACGCCGGCCCCGCCCTCTGGGAGCACATACTGCGCGTAAAGGGACGTGCCGCTATCCCCATCATAGGCAACGGAGGAATAAAGACGCCTGAGGCGGCAATTGAGGCGATGGACACAGGAGTAGACGGAGTTATGATTGCCCGTGGCGCGGTCGGCTCGCCATGGATCTTCCGTCAAATCCACCAGCTCCTCAATGGAGATGAGCCCTCTGTCCCCTCTCTTGCTGAAAAAAAGGAACTCATCCTGAGTCATCTTGACGACCTGATCGAGCTGAAGGTGATCGAGGCGCAGCACAGGAAGAAGAAGGTCACTCCCGAGCAGTCTGCGGTGCTGCACTTCCGCGCCCAGCTTTACCGCTACCTGAAGGGGTCACCCCGCTTCCGGGAAGTAAAGACACGGCTCCAATTTCTCATGACCCGCGAGGGAGTCATCGAGACAATTGACATCGCTCACGACAACTAGGGCTTTCTTCTTGTACGAGCAAGCATGCGAAGCGATAATCGCGCAATGAAACATGCACTGCTCATCTTAACGGCCGCAGTCTCTTTCCAGTGTTGCCGGAGCGCAGGCGCCGCAAGCCGGCCTGAACTCCGTTTTCTTGAACTCAAGAACCTGCCCAATTCAGGAATCAAGTTCAAGCTAATGCCAAAATCCGCAGAGGCGCCCCTGCCCACCCCGCAAACCGCCACTTACACAATGCGCAGTTCAACGGGCGAAACATCCAGGAAAGAAATGTACTCTCCTTACGAGCTCTGGATCCATGACCAGCATGCCGGTATTTGGAGCGACTCCGCGGGCAACATGCTCTCCCTCGCAATTGTCCGTTACCCACTGCCCACCGGCTTTAAGCATCATCACGCTCCACGAGAAGACTACGAAGCCGAAGCCACTAAGCTTCTGGAAAAGCAAAAGGGCTGGGACATACCATCGCTCACGGCCTGGGCGCGGGATTACCTTAAAGACCAGACTATCACCGCCGAGGCGCCGAAGCAGCGCCCCTTCAAGTTTTCGGCCCTCGCGGAGTTCACATTCGCCAAAGACTCCCAGCGGCGATGGGCGTATGCATTTGTTCTCAACAAGTCGGCCGCCGGCCAGCAATTGGCACCCCAGCATTGCTTTTTCGTTTACATAGAGGCGGCTGCAGGCGTCGACGCACAACGCGCGGCGCAGGCAGTAAAAAATGAGTTCATTCGTTCTATTGGCGTCCCGCCGATGTCGGCAGAACATAAGGTAGCAGCGTCCAGGGCTTTCCAGGTGGGCCGCAAGAACAACTTGTCCGGCAATGACGACCGCTCCGACGAGTACAAGCGCAGCAGGGATGTAGTTAAGCAGAGCATCGCCAACCTGAAGGACTGGTGGTTTGCCGAAACTGAGCATTTCATCCTTCTCTCAAACCTCAACACTCGCTACCGCTCTACCCTGACCGATCTACAGAAGAACATTGAGCATCTCCGTTACGCATACGAGCTCCTTATGCCGCCCACCAAAGCCATAAGCGCCGTAAGTGTAATAAGGGTGCCGGGCTCCGCGGCGGAATACAAAGGCTACGTGGGACCCAATTATGAGTGGTCCGGCGGCATCTGGATGCCAGCTCGGCGCGAGTTGGTGATCCGCCCTATGGAGGGCGGCTCAAGCAAACAGCAAAAAGAGCAGATGCTCTCCACGACCTATCACGAAGGATTCCATCAATACCTGTTCTACGCGCTCGACCAGGGTCAGGCACACCCCTGGTTCAACGAAGGGCATGCCTGTTTCTTCGAATCGGTGACACTGAACAACACCCGGTTTGTAATAGAAGAGCATCCTCACATGACGCGGGACGTCGACGCCATCATGAAGAGTAAGGCTTTGGATGTCGCGTCATTGATAGACATGGACTATAAGCAGTTTTATGCAGGAAATGACGCCGCCCGGAAGAACAATTACGCGAGCGCGTGGCTGCTCATCTATTACCTGCGCAAGCATGCTGCATTTGACAGCAGCTCACCCTACGCAAGGATTCCGCAGGTCTATTTCAGCGAACTGGCTAAATCGCGCGACTCAGCTGCTGCAAACACAAAGGCATTCCAAGGCATCGATATCTCCGCACTCCAGCAGGACATCGAAGAGTTCTGGCAGTCCCGCAATATGCGAGTCAAGGCACGATACAATACAATCTTCAAGGACTACAAGCCGGGCTCGCGACGGTAGTCGCACTAGTCCTGTTCCCGAAACTTATTCCTGAACCAGGCGTCTATCCTGTCGGCGATACTCACCATTGACGGGACAAGCAGAAGCGTCAGCACCGTGGCGAATCCCAGTCCAAAAATTACTGCCACCGCCATTGGCGCCCACCAGGCACTTGACTCCGCACCGGACACGATCTTCGGTGGAAAACTGTGGACCTCCAGGCTGTAGCCGACGGCCATGGGAATAAGTCCAAGTATAGTAGTTACTGCTGTCAGAAGGACTGGGCGCAGCCTCATCTTGCCGGCGGCCACGATCGCCTCAGTAGAGTCGAGTCCATCAGCCTTGCGCTGCCTTATGCAGTCAATGAGAACTATCGCGTTGTTTACAACAATACCCGCCAGGCTGATAACTCCAAGCATCGTCATGATCACCCCAAAGCGCAGCCCGCACAGCATCAGGCCCCAAAAGACCCCGATCATGGAAAGCAAAACGGTAAACATGATAATCAACGGCAGCAGAACCGAGTTAAACTGGATCACCAGTATGATGGCTATTAGTGACACGGCGAACACAAACGCCCGGGTCAGGAACCTCATAGACTTGACCATTTCCTCATTTTCACCGCCGTAGCGCACAGAATAGCCGCGCGGCAGCTCAACGGCATCAACGGCCCGCGCCACATCGGCCAGGACCTGGTTCAGCGGTCTGTTCTCAACGTTTCCCGTGATTGTAACAAGGCGTTTCTGATCTTTGCGCGTGATGACACCCAGCCCCGCCCTGTAGTTAAATCCCGCAACCGACGAGAGGGGCACTGTCCCCCCGGACTGTGTCGGCAAGAAAAGCTCTTTAAGCAGGTTCACAGAGTCCCGCTGTTCCTGAGGAAAACGAATCGTTATCTCATGCTCGTCTTCATCCGCCCTGAACTTACTGGCCTCCGTCCCGTATATAGCGGTCCGCAGATACAGCCCAATCTGCGAGGTGTCAAGCCCTGTAAGGGCCGCCTTCTGGCGGTCAATTGTTACCTGCAGCTCCGGCAAGGCCTCCTCGAAGTCACTCCGCACGTCAACCACTCCTGCAACAGTCTTGACCGCGTCCATTAGCCTGGTCGCGTACTCCGAGAGCACTTGGAAGTCGTCTCCCACAAACTCAATACTTACAGGCGCGCCTGTAGGAGGCCCCTCTTCAGATACATCAACATTCACTTCAGCCCCGGGCCGCTTGGGCACAGCCTGCCTGATCCTGGAGACTATATTGCTGGTACTTCCGCTCCGTTCATGCCATTTCTTGAATTCCACATGGACCGTCCCGCTGTTAACTCCGCCGTGCTGGCCCGGGAACATGTCAGCCGGCCCGGCGCCACCTACCGTGGCAAGGACATAGCGTACATCCTCATAGTCATTGGTTTCTGCAAGAAGCAGGGCTTCGACTTCGGCCAGCGCCTGGTCCGTCCGCTCAATGGACGTGCTTTGCGGAAACTTTATAGAGACTTGGGCGTTCCTGGGATCAATCTCGGGAAAGAGTTCCATCCCCTTCGAGAAAAGAGAGAACAGCAGGAGCGTAAGAACCAGGAAAAGGAGCCCCAGCAGGATCACGGTCCCCGAATGATGAAGGCTGGCGCGCAAGAACTTTTCGTACTTGCGAATGAAGGGATGGTCGCCCCCCTTGTCGCTCGCCAGGTTTCCGCGCGGGTCCCCCTTGATGAGATAGGAGCATATAGCCGGGTTTATAACCAGACCCACGAACAGCGATGCAGAGAGAGTGATAATCAGGGTCCGCGGAAGGAACCCCATGAATTGCCCCATGATGTCCGGCCAGAACATCAGCGGAGCGAAAGCCATGAGGGTCGTGAGCGTTGACGTAACTACAGGCCACGCTACCTCGGACGCACCTCTCCTGGCTGCCTCAAGACGGCTGACTCCAAGACAGCGGTTCCTGTATATGTTTTCGACTATGACAATCGCATTGTCAACCAGCATCCCGACGGCCAACACGAGCGAAAACAGAACGATCATGTTTAGGGTCTGCCCCTGAAGGTTGATTACTATGAAAGTGATCAGCATGGATAGCGGCATGGCCAGGGCCACAAAAATGCTGTTGCGCCAGCCCATGAACATGAGAAGCACAACAATGACAAGGATGAATCCTGTAACGATGTTGTTCTCAAGCTCTCCCACCATCATTCGGACATCCTCTGACTCGTCCATCACCTCCGTCAATTTAAGGCCAGGCGGCATTTCGTAATTGCCGGTTATTTCCTTTACCGAGTCAATTAGCGCGACAGAATTGACACCGGACCGCTTCTTTATGTTGACGGAGACACATGTCTCGCCATCGAGCCTGGAAATCGACGACAAGTCCTTATAAGTATCCTTGATGCTGGCAACGTCCCTCAGATAGACAGGCTGACCGCCACGCACGACCAAAAGGATGTCGCCTATCTCGCCAGGAAGCACATACTCGCCAGGAACCCTGACCTGCAGCTTACTTCCGCTGAATTCGATGTTTCCGGCCGATACAGTAGAGTTTTCCTCGCCGATGCGCCTCATCACCGTGCCCACGGGGATGCGATATGCGGCCACTCTCTTCATGTCAAGCTCCACCCTTATCTCACGCTCCCGCACACCTGCGATCGACACTTCCCTTACCCCCGGAACAAGCTCGATATGGGACTGAAGGTCCTCCGCAGTATTGCGCAATCGCTCAAGGTCGCTGTTCCCGGATATAGCAAAAATGTATATGGGGCGATCGGTACTGAAGTTGAAGGCGTCTACAACTGGCTCATCAAGGTCAGCGGGCAGGTCAGGCCGCGCCAGGTCCACCTTGTTCTTGACCTGCTGGCGGGCATTATCGATGTCCTCACCAGCTGTGAACTCAACTGAAATAATACTCAGTCCTTCATGGGTGACAGAGCGGATCTCCTTGATGCCCTCAACGTCCTTTACCTTCTTCTCAATGGGAATCGTAACAAGCTTCTCCATCTCCGAAGGCGCCGTGCCCTGATAGAATGCCGTGACCGTTACATATGGGATCGTAATGTCGGGTGGGCCCTCACGCGGCAGCCCCCGGTAAGCCATTATCCCGAAGACAGATATGACACCCACGAAGACCAATACTGCCAGGCGGAATCTTATGGCATAATTCGAGACAAGCATTCTAACGCTCCCCGGCACCTTCCGCGACCGTCACAGCCCTGCCGTCCTGAAGGAACTTCTGGCCCTGGACAACAAGCTGCTCACCAGGCTCCAGACCGGAGGATATCAGGGCGTGTTCACCAACCATCGCGTGTATCCTGACGGTCCTGCGCACGGCACGCCCATCCTCGTGCAGAAAGACTATGTGCTCTCCCTTGCGCGGAAGCACCGCCGTAAAAGGTATCTCAGCGACCAGCTCCTTGGTCTGACGCCTCAAAGTGACATCCGCAATCATCCCCCCCTTGAGGGCCCCATCGCTATTGTCGGCAGCCAACTCAACACGAAAAGCATGATTCATGTCGTCCGCCGCTCTCGCCGCAAAAGTGACCTCACCCTCAAACTGCGTTTTCGGCATGGCGATGACAGAAAACGTCATCTTGTCACCTTTTCTTACCGACGCAATGTCACGCTCCGGAACATAAACAACAACTTTGACCCGGCTTAGGTCAGCTATCCTGAAGGCGCTGTTTCCGTCCAGCGCGTACTCGCCAGTTTCAATATACTTTTCTTCAATTCTCCCCGCTATCGGGCTCGTAACTGAGCACTTGGCAAGCCACGCCTCGGCTTCGGCGAGTGCGCCCTCGGCCAGCGCCAGCCGCGTCCTTGCCGAATCAACCGCACTTTCGGATACAGCACCTCTTTTCAGAAGGTTCTCCAGCCTGCCAAGCTCCCGTCTCGAGTCTTGAAACTCCGCCTCCGCCCTCGCCTTCGCAGCCTTTGGAACGCTGTCATCTATCTTGACGAGTATGTCGCCGGCATCAACCGAATCACCAACATCTGACGGCACCGCAATGTATCGTCCCCCAATCTCCACCGCGACCGTTACGTCCCTGATCGGCTCGACCTTTCCCACCAGCCTGACCTCTTCTGATGCGTGACGCTTCTCTACAAGCATCACCGCAACGGGAGTCGGCTCCGCCTCTGAGGCCCCGGGAGTCTTCCTGGCCAAGCTCCTAACCACCAGCGCCAGCGCCGCCACAACTATTGCGGCGGCAAGTATGAATGCGGCTAGACGGAGTCTGGCCTTCGTGGCGGCTTCTGGATCTCTATTCGCTTTCATCAGTGTCTCCGTTTATATCTTCTTTTGGCAAATCGGCGCGCCCTACAGCATGCTTCAGGTCAGCAACAGCGTTCAGATGGGCGGCAACCGAAGAGAGAAACGCCAGCCGAGCCCTCTTCAGCTCCACGTTGGCCTCGGTGTAATCCAAGTATGTTGACATCCCCTCTTCATGCCTTGTTGAGGCTATCTCCATGGCCTTTTCCGCGAGCACAACGTTACCCTCTGCCGCCTTTACGGCTTCTGCCGCATTGTCAATACCGAGCAGGGCCGTCTTCACCTGAAGCTCTACCTCGTTCTCTGTGTCCTCGAGCGCGACCAGGGCCTTCTGGTATTCAAGCTTCTTCTCATAGAGCAGCCCGCGCGTCATGCCCCCATCCCAGAAGTTCCAGGAAAGGGCCAATCCCGCATTCCAGTGCCATTCCCACTCCTCGTCTTCAAAAGAAACAAAACCATACGAATTGGCCCCGCTGTATGAGGCAAAAACACTCAGACTCGGCAGCTGGTCGGCGCGGGTAGCCGTTACGCCCTGCTTTCGCAGGAGCCCCATTTCCTGAGAGGCCCTTACAAGAGGCCTTGATTCCATCGCTTCAGCCATCAGCGCGGCCTCGTCACACTCCGTCTCCTGGAAGATCAGGCTGCCATCGAGGACAAAACCGCCCCCATTGGTGCCCGTAAGTTTCGCCATTCGTTCGTGAAGGACGGCCAGCGCGTTCTTCGCCTGAATCAGCTGAGGTCTCTCGTTCTCGAAACGCACCCTGGCTGACAAGATATCAAACTCCGAAGCCTTACCTTCCGCCCTCCTCGCCTCAGTCTGCTTTACCAGGCCTTCGAGCAGGGCGAGCGACTCTTCAAGAACTTCTATGCGCGCCCGCGACAAAAGAATCTCGTTGAAAAGGTGCGTTACCGTACGACGCACTTCGGATTCGGCCTCGGCCCGCACAGCCGCGGCCTGTCTCCCCGTTATACTTGCGGCCCGCAGCGCGGCGCCCACCTTGCCGCCCGAAAAGAGCAACTGACTCACTTCGACCCCGGCCGCGTAGTTGTTCAGGGTCCCGACTTCAAGGAGCTCCCCATCGAAATCTATCTCCTGAAGTTCGTCGAGTCGCGTATACTTAGCGGTGGCCAGAAGCTTCGGCAACGCCACCGACCGCGCCTGCTTCACCCGCGCTCCGGCTATAGCCTCTTCGAGGGCCGCAGTCTTTGCCGCAGCACCGTTCTTCAAGGCAAGTTCGATGCAGTCTTCGAGCGTGTATCGTTTCCCTTCCCCTAGCAAAGGCGTGGCGAAAACGGCCAGAACTAAAGTTAGCAGGAGTCGACTCATTTCTTCTTTCTCTTGGCAGTCTCCTGTTTCGGTGCGGCTATACCTGTCAAAAACACATCAAGGGCCGCCCGCACAACCCGCTTCACATAAGGTTTCGGGTATGGGGCCTTTCGCCCGGCTTTCCCTGCCAGCGGCTCATAAAGTATGTAGGCGGCCATCATTCCGAAAAAGTTCCAGGCGGCGGACTCAAGGTCGATCTTCCTGAAGTAGCCCTGCTTTATGCCCTGCTTGACTATCTCGATGAACATCCTGTTCCTGAGCATCACCATCTCATTCGTGCTTTTAGGCAGGCGGGTCCCGCCAAGGAGCATCTCGGCAAAAAGCGCCTTAAGAATCGGCTCATCATGAAGTATATACATCGCGTATGCCTCCATCATTTCAGAGAGCTTCTCCGGCGGCGTCTTTCGGCTGTTAACGATTCTTCTCCCCATCTGGACCAACGGCTCAGACTTCTTTGAAATTATCGCAGCAAACAGCTTCTCTTTTGTACCAAAGTGGTATGTCAACGACCCGAGATTTACACCAGCCGCACCGGTTATGTCCCTTACGGAAACCCCGTCAAAACCACGCTCGGCAAAAAGTTTTTCAGCCGCAGCAATCAGCTTCAGGTCTGTATCTTTCTTATCGCTCTTCACGTCACGTACCTCGTCATTATTCAAACGTTTGTACAACGCATGGGCCGCTCGAATCAAGTGGTTTTGAAAGGAACCCTACTTGCTGCTCCTGCGTGTCTTGCGCTTACTGAAGAGTTCCAGCTGGTCGTCCTTGATCAGGTCGTAGCACTTCATCAAGCGAATCACCTGGAGAATGTCCGATTTCTCGTAATTCCGGTTCGTCTCGATGCTGGCTGCCAGCTCCCTTAGTATCGTTTCGAAAGAGACAACACCATCTATGCCCTTATCCTGAAGCATCTTGATGGATTTTGCCCGCAATTCGCCGGACGCGGGAAGACGCGGAAGGCAAAGCACCCTCACCATGTCACTTGTACCCATGATGCGGCTGGCGAACTTCATCGACTCCGGCTCCACGAACCGCAGTATGTCGGGGGCCTGCTCGAAGCGCGAGACATAGAACCGCTCAGTATGCCAGCCCCGGATCCCCACAACAGCCCTGCCAACCCTGGCGAACTGCCTGCCGCCCCATACGAAGCATTCCGGCTTTAGCGGCTCCTTTACCGTCGGGTTGTAAACAACCAGGTCTACCTCTTCCGCAGCGCTCTTCTGACGACCAGGCACGCTGTACTTCCTCGGCTGACTGACAAGGAAACCAAGCATTTCAAAATACTCGCGGACCAGTGCCTCATTTACGGCCGTCACTGGGTCTCCTCCAATAGCGCCTCATAGGCAGCGCGCAAAGTTTCCTCAGGCACTTCGCAGCCGAAAACGACAGACCCTATCCCTTCGGCCAGGACGAACCTCGGAACGCCGCCCACTGTCTTCTTGTCCGCGGTCATAAGTGCGCGCAGGGACTCCCAGCTCAGCTCTGCCTTGAGATCCTTGACTGAAACCGGAAGGCCGGCAGCCACGAGGAGGTCCTTCACCCTCTTTTCGCATGCGGGATCCAGGTTCTTCTGCAGGACAGAAAGCCGCATCGCGTAGACTGTTCCTACTGAGACCGCTTCGCCATGAAGGCACTCACCGTAGCCGCATTTGTTCTCAATTGAATGTCCAAGCGTATGCCCAAAATTCAGAATGCCGCGCACACCGGACTCCCTCTCATCAACAGCCACGACCTCCGCTTTGATCTCACAGCATCGCGAAATGACGCGCGTTAGAGTTTCAGCGTCCTTTCGCATAATTCCGTCCATATCACGTTCAAGGATGCCCAGGAACTCAGCGTCCCATATTATCCCATACTTGATGACCTCGGCGAGCCCGGCACTGAACTCCCTGTCCGGAAGAGTAGCCAGTACATCCAGGGCCGCGTCTACCTCTACAGGCTGATGAAATGCGCCGACCAGATTCTTGCCCCTCTCGAGGTTCACCGCCGTCTTTCCACCCACAGAGCTGTCAACCATGGCCAGCAGCGAGGTCGGAACCTGCACATACCTTATTCCCCGCATGTAGGTGGCAGCGGCGAATCCGGCCACGTCGCCGACCATCCCCCCGCCCAGCGCAAAGATAACCGATCCTCTGTCGAGTCCCGCATCCAGCGCGGCCTCGTAAATCCCCTCGAGCTGGCGCATGTTTTTCGACGCCTCTCCTGCTTCCAGGACGTATCGGCAAGCATCAAAACCCAGCTCCTTCAGTGAGGACTCAAGCTCACGCCCATATAGTGCGTCTACGTTCGTGTCAGAGATGACAAGCGCCCGACAGGGCGCAATCCCCCTAACCTTTTCACCGAACCCCCAATCGCGGCCGATGCGTATTTCATATGCTCTGGCCCCTACATCAACACTCACGCTATTCATGGAATCACCCGAAGTTCTTTCCTTCTTCTACAAAATGGCCCCGAAGAAACGTTTGCGCGTCCATCCTCCGGCCACCCTCGATCTGAAGTTCATCGATTCTTAGAATCCCGTCCCCCGTCCCGACGTCTATCCCCTCGTCTCCAGCCCTGAGAATCCTGCCAGGCTCCCTACCACCGGCGACACACCTGCCAGAGATTATTCTTATCACACAATCTTCCCTCTTGGCGATAGCGCTCCCGGAAATACACCAGGCCATAGGCCAGGGATTAAACCCCCTGATTTTGTTGTAAATCACATCACAGTCTTCTTTCCAGTCAATTCTTCCGTCCTGTTTGGTGAGCTTCGGGGCATAGGTGGCCTGCTGCGAGTCCTGCGGAATCCGCGGAGCAACCCCGTCCTTAAGGTCCCTGAGCGTCTTCAGCAGGAGGTCGCCTCCTCGAACCGCCAGCTTGTCATGAAGAGAGCCGGCCGTATCATCGGGTGTGATGGGCACCGCGTCCTGATAGACGATGTCACCCTCATCCATCCCTTCATTCAGGTGCATCGTGGTAACACCCGTCACCGTCTCCCCGCCCGCTATGGCCCACTGAATCGGCGCGGCACCACGGTATTTGGGAAGAAGGGACGTATGTACGTTTATGCAGCCCATTGGAGGCACGTCCAATACCGCTGGCTTTAGAATCGCGCCATATGCTACGACCACGAAGCAGTCGGCTTTCTCTGCTGCGAGCCGCTCCACGGCCTCTGGAGAATTTACATTCTCCGGGGCCACAACTGGAATGCCCCTTTTCTCCGCATACTCTTTCGATGGGCACGGCAGAACATGTCGATTTCGGCCCTTAGGCCTGTCGGGCTGGGTCACTGCAAGAGCTACGTCTATGTCCCCGGCCGACAGCAGCTTTTCCAATGAAACACAGGAGAGATGCGCCGATCCCATAAAGACAATTCTCATAGTGCTTCTCCCCGGAGCCAGAAGATCTTCAGTCCAGCCTGACTCTGCGCTTAAAAAGGCCGTCGAGGGCTGTGCGAGACGACTCCTTCACGCTGTCGTAAATACTGCGTCCGTTAGAGTCAATGGCAACGACTGCCGGCAGCCGTTCAGCTACAAGCTCCCAAAGCGCATCAGCAGTCCCGAACTCCTTAAGAAAATGAACTCCCTTGACTTCGGTAATCCTTTCCGCCAACAGCGCCCCCGCGCCGCCGATTGCCTGCAGGTAAACGCACCCATGCTCAGCGCATGCCTTGCGGGTGGCATCCCCCATTCCACCCTTGCCGATTATCAGCCTAACACCAAATTCAGAGATCACGTGGGCCATATAGGGATCCTGCCTCGCGGATGTCGTAGGGCCTGCTGAAGTAACGACCCACCCGCCGTCCTTGTGAACCGCGATTGGCCCGCAATGGAAGATGCAGCCGTCATTCAGGTCTACAGGACACTCCCCTCCGTCAGCAAGGTACTTGTGCACCCTGTCGCGCCCCGTAAATATTGTACCGTTAACTAGAACCCTGTTTCCCGCCCTGAGCTTCCTGATCTTGCTCACTTCAAACGGATAGTCCAGCACCTTTTCGCTTAGTACAACCACCGCTGAACGCCTCCTTCCGGTCCAAGAAGCACGCCGCGCCTCCGAAATGCCCAGCACATGAACGAGACCGACACAAAGAAACTGGCAGGGACCCGGCTCATGGCACCCATCTTTACAGCCAGCACCGTCGTGCGCCCGCCCATCCCCATTGGCCCAATACCCAGCTCGACCGCGTCCCTCATAATTCTACGCTCAAGGCTGGCTATCTTCTTGAGCGGCGACTTATCACTCATCTTGCGCAAGAACTGCTGCTTTGCCCGCTGCATCCCGCTCGCCCGGTCACCGCCCACACAAACACCTACAATGCTTGGGGAACACCCTTTGCCCTGTGCCTGCCATATTGCGTCCAGTACGCACCGACGCACGCCTGCAAGGTCACGTCCCGCCTCCAGCGACTCATCGGGCAGGCTGTACTGTCGACCGACATTCTCGCACCCGCCGCCCTTCATGATCAGACGGACATCGACCGTCTTGCGTGCACCTTGAGTGAAATGAAAGACCGGCGAGCCGTCAGCCACGTTAGTGCCAAACGGCAGGCCCGTCACTGAGTTGATTGCATTCTGGCGAAGGTAGCCCTTTCGAGTTGCCTCAGAAACCGCAGACCTCGTAACCGCCATCAGGCTGTTGGTATCGAACCCCACGGGAACACTGAAATAGAATATCAGCGTGCCCGTGTCCTGGCATATAGGCATGCTCTTCTGGCGCGCGACATCGGCATTCTCCAGGATGTTCCGCATGCACCACGAAGCCCGCGAGTCCTTATCTTCCTTCCTAAGGTTGCGTCGCAGGGCCCCCTCAACGTCAGCCGGAAGGTCTGTCGAAGTGCGTCGAATCAGCTCGACTATATTCTTCTGCCAATGCGAAACACGTTTCACAAATCATTGCCCTCTATTGCATGGAAATTGCGCGGAGAGCCGCGGTCAATCCGACCTTTGCTTTTCGCAGCTCGTTTTCTGTCCAGTCGAGTGGTGATAAGCCCTGCATGCATCACAGTCTCCATGCCTCTCACATCCCGGCCAGGTACAGGGACAGTCCGGATTCTTCGTTTTCTCTTCTTTACTCATCTAACACACTCCCTCTAATGCTACTTACCGAAGCCTCTCCGTCAAGAATTCAGCGCCGCTCCATCGCCCTGCCAGAAAGCTTTTCCAGAAGGTCATCGTTGACCCTGAGGTTGCCGAACCCAACACCCAGCTTTACAGCCGGGTTAACTTCACCGTGAAAATCGCTCCCGCCAGACAAGAGAAGTCCGTTTTGATAAGCCAGATTGCGGTACTCGTTAACCTGGGCATGATTATGCTCCGAATAGTAGACTTCCATACCGTCGAGTCCCGCAGATGCCATTTCAGCGATGAAATCCGCGAGGTCACTGCCAGAGAGTTCAAGGGTAAATGGATGCGCGAGGACCGCTATGCCGCCCGCATCATGAATAACCCCGATGCTTTCTTCCGGGCTGAGCCGGAACCTGTCCGCATATCCCGGTTTGCCGCGCGCCAAATATCTGTCAAAGGCCTCATTCTTTGTTTTGATATACCCACGCGCCAACATGGCCTGGGCGAAATGCGGCCTGCCGACAACACTTTCCCCGGCATACGAACACACCTCGTCCATAGTCAGCTCCAGTCCCGCATCGTTGAGGTTCGCGAGAATCTCCCGGTTACGGTATTCCCTTCCGCTCCGAATCTTAACAAGAGTGCTTTCAAGGGAATCTGAGGAAGGCTCCACGAAGTAGCCGAGCATATGCATGCCGCCCTTTTTGACATCCGCGCTTATCTCAACGCCCGCTACAC
>JBFIFS010000048.1:0-15474 GCA_041602695.1 Kiritimatiellia bacterium | reverse complement strand
GGGCTTGAGCAGATCGTCCTTGTTTGCCTTCATGTAAGCAACGGCGCGCTCTACTATCTTTTCCGTCTTTGGGCAGTCGAACGGAGCCGTGGTGCTGTAAGTGCCGAGCACTGGCAACGTAATTGCAACGTCTACCTGCGTGCCGGAGGCGTCCGAGGCGTCCGTTGCTGGTCGCCATACGAGCAGATCCAGGCGCCCTTTGCTCTTCTCCCTCTCGGCCTCATTGATGGCGGCAGCGAGGGCCTTTCTAGCGTCACTCGGAAACACCTTGCCGCCGATGCCGATGATGACATCTCCAACCCTCAGCTTGCCGGCGGAGGGGCCGTCTTCGTCAACCAGTGTTATGAGCAGCTGCCTCGCCCTGGCACTTCCCCCGCGACCAGTGTTCTGGCTGAATCCCCAGCCGTTGGCCCCAATCGGACCAAGCGTCCAGTCTCGTGTCTCGTCGGGTTTCCCGCCTTTGGTCAGGTCGGGTATGATGAAGCCTTTGTCAAATACCCTGAAATCGAGCGCGAATGTCTTTATCTCGCCTTTACGCCAGCGAGTCAGCGTAATGGGCTCACCCATCTTCTTTGCTCGGGTCACGGCAATATTGATATCGTCTTCACCGTCCTTCTTAAGCGGCGCGCCATTGAGACCGATGATCAGGTCGTCCTTCTGGATGGGGTTTCCTTTGAACTGCGGAACATCGGCCCTCATGACATGGATCGGATAGACGCCGTTTCTTGGCTTGATGGTCTTTCCTCGGAGAAAACTGCTGCCCAATGGCCAGCCCACCTTGTGGCGCTCGTTGTCGACCCAGTCGGCCTGCGTAACCTTGTAGTCAGCGGGAATGCCGAGGTCTATTCGGGTCAAATCTTTCGCCGGATCAACAGACTTACTAACGCATCCGCAATTCACAAACAGAAGAACTATTAGAACCAGCCATGAGCATTTCTGAATCTTCCGCATACGTTCCTTCCTTTAGTACAAACTTAACAGCGGTCCGCGCGGACCGCAGATGGACGGGATCAACCCGTCCCTACCGGTAGATACGGCTTTCTTGTCCTGCATAGCTCGACAGAGCGAAGCACGGAACGCCGTCTACAATCAAAATATGACCTCTCCCCTTCAGGTTTCAAGTTTCAGGTTTTCTTCCCTTCCTCTATGCTCAGGTTATCGTAAAATTCCTGGTCCAACTCGTAATACTCTCCGGCATGGTCATGGACCGGCATGAGCTCGACCAGCATGACCGCGTTCTTATCAAGCTGCAATTCCAGGCGGCCATCACATTTATGATAGCCGCAGGAAGGTACCGACGCTTCCCGCAGCTTCTCCACCTGCTCGCGCGACGGGTTGCGCTCGCGGCCCATCAACTCCCAGGCCCGGTACGGGTTAGCGTTCATCTCATCAACAAGCAGCGTCCGGGCCGCATAACCTTTGGAACCAGCAGGGAGCTCTAAGCGGTAACTCATTCGCTGCGTGTCGCGCGACCGGTCATTAGGGTTCCAGAGAACCCCTACGACATGGCCGTCATCACGACGGGTGAAAAGCGAGTTGGGCGTGCGGTCAAGCAGCACCTCTCCGAGCTGACTGAAGAAGTGGAACATGTGGTAAGTCGGTTTCGGAATGTCATGAATATTTATCATTCCGAACCCGCCATGAAACTCCGCCCGCGGAATCGTCTCCTCCACAAAAATATCTGATACGGCCCAGTAAGAAAGGCTGTCAGGGGCCTGGGCCTCGCTGAGCGTCCGCGCCAGGTAAGCGGCATTAAACGGCAGGTCATGAATAATCTCATGTGTCGAGGTCGTGCTGTTGTATTCCGTGATATGCAGGGGCAGGCCGGGGATCGGCGAATCATCGATCTCATCGCGCATCTGCTGGAAGCGGCTCGAAAGGAAGCTCGTCTCTGCCACCTGATGATACGAGAACTCGCCCTTCCTCGATGCGGTGTTTGCCGAATACGAATGACTGGTCACAAAGTCGACCGGCACGTTGTTTTCCTTACAGAATGAGAGGAACTCATTGATGTAAGATTTCGCGCGCCCCGCAGTGGACGGGCCGCCGACGCGGAAATCAGGATCGACGGCCTTGACCGCCTCCGCGGTACGGGCGTAAAGCTTGTGGTACTCATCCATTGTAGAATGCCAGAACCCCTCAAGGTTAGGCTCGTTCCAGACCTCGTAATACCATTCCTTAAGCTCCTTCCTGCCGTACCGCTTTACCCAATGCCGCATCAGTCCGTCTATGAGCCCGGACCACAGCTTGTAATCCCTCGGCGGTGACGTGTAAGCGTCCCAGCGCATAAGCGTCTGCCGGGTGCTTGCCAGAATCCGCGGCATGAACCCTATCTCAACGAAAGGTTTTATTCCGATATCCAGGAGCCGATCGATAATGAGGTCGATAAAGGCGTAGTTGGCCATTATATCGCCCTCGCCTGCCAGCTGGTCAGTATCAAAGCCAAGTTCCGGGTTGAGGCCCGCACTGCTCTGGTTCGCCCATGAACACAGATCGGGCGATCCGGACAGGAGACCGTGGCAGCGGAGATACTGGACGCCCAGGTCGCGGTGGGCCATCTCAAGGTGCTTGAGCGTCCGCTCGTACAGAGCCAGGCCCAAATGCCCCGATCCAATCACCTTGTTGAAGTTATGTTTATACGCTCCGCTCTCTTTTGCCGGATCCAGGTTGATTATGCGATGCATCTGACGCTCCGTTTCCTGAGTTCTAAATACCAGCCAGCCTCATCATCTCCCGGGCGTATCTTTGACCCATCATGATCTGCGACTTGGTATCAAGATGCAGCCCGTCGCCAATATCGCCAGTCCCTTCAGACGATATTACACCGATACGCTCCGAGTCGTCCGCCAAACTCATGATCTGTTGATTTACAATCTTTGCGCATGGGAACCCGCGTCCATTGGCCCACTCCGTGTTAGTCTCCACAAATGGACCAACCTGCCCCGCGACGATCGGTAAGTCCGGCAAGCCAAGTGAGTCCCGCAGATCAAAAAGCATCTGGCAGAACCGGTCCTTGTACGTCTCGGCGTCCGCAGGAAGAACTGAATCTGATTCTCCCTGATGCCAGAGCACGCCAGTTATGCATCCATGTGACTTGGCGGCCCTGATCTTTTCTACCGCACGTTCATAGCAGGTTCCACCCTTTGACCATTGCGCAAGGCTTGTGCCGCCGGCAGCCAGGTTGAGCAGCGCCACCTTAACATCCGGTCGTCTGTCAAGAATACCGCGGCCGAATGGCATTCCAGGACCCACGCACTGAGAGGACCTGTCATTGCGCTTGCCCCTGTGCAGCGGCTCATAAGCGATCTCGATAGCGTTGTCGAAGGGATCGATCCTCAACAGCCGTTCGTCCTGATAGTTGTCAAACTCTGCAAGCTCGCCAACCCCCTCCATGTTTGACTGCCCAAGAAGCGGGAAGACACATACAGGGCCTTTCTCGATTTTTCCGTTCATTTCAGCTTTGCCTCATCGAGCTAACTGGTTCGCGAACATCATGAAAACACTGGAGGTCCAGGTATACGCAGGATCGTAATAACCCTTCCCCGTCACAGGATCGAAGTTCTCGTAAAATCCATGCTCCGCGCACATATCGCAGAACTTCCGCATTATGTCCCTCGCCAGGTCTTCCTCGCCGATGTCCTGAAGGCCGGACGTAAGGAGCATTGTTGAAGGCGCCCAGATGGGGCCGCGCCAGTAGCCGCCCTCGACATAGTTCGGGCTGCTGAGCTTCTCCGTTGCAAGACCATGCGGCTCAAGGTGGTCTTTGATCCTGGCCAGCAGCTTCGCCTGGACCTCTGAGGGGAGCCTCTTACCCAAAACCATAGGCATGCAGATAATAAGGCTCTCGCACTCAACCACCCTGCCTGACGGCCGCACGATTCCAACGAATCGTTCGCCATTCCAAAGATCTTCCACAAGCGCTGCCAGCATATCCTCGCCGCGCTTCTTCCAGTCAGCCGCGGCCCTGTCTTCACCCATCGCTTGAGCCAGGTCGGAAAGTATCTCCATCTGAAGAATGACATACGCCGCGTAGTCGGGAGTTACAATAGGCACTCCCTGGTCAAAAATAGAGGAGTTGTCCCATCCGCCGTCAAAACCGTGGTGGTGGAACGGCAGCCTGTCGCCCGGCCATGTGCGGTGACTGCAGATCCACTCGGTCCAGCGTGACAGATATCCGTAGGCCTCAGCCATCCTCTCCTGCGTCATAAGCTCGGGGTTCCTGTCCCACATGTACCGCAGTCCCCATCCGTGCACAGGCGAGTTTGTGATCGTCATCCGCGTGCCGGCCCTGTTAAGGCTGCTCGGGCTCTTACCGAATTCATCCTGGTGCTCCGCCATGACCAGAAGCTGGTCCCAGGCGAGCTCGGGACGGTGCGCGCAGTGCGCCATTGCGTTGAAAACATTGTCCCAGTTGTAAACATTGCACATGCCGACTTTCGACATGTACATCGTCGGCCGCGTCACGGCACCCGCCGGCCTCACACATGCAGACCAGTTCACGTAAGCCGCAAGGTCGCGCGCCTCCCGGTATTCCCCGTCCACCTCGGGCAATCCTTCGGTCCACTGGCCGTATTCATGCTTCACTTCGTCGAGGCACGCAGCGAACTCCTGTCGCTCCGGCTTGATCCACGCGGTAAGAAACTCATCTATCGCGGCTTCGAACACCCCTGACTCACCGGGCGTAAGAGTCACCACAGCGTGTGTTGTTTCCCAGCAAAAACCTTTCCCTTTCTCCCATGGCGCGACCACATCCACGTCGCCTCGCAGTTTGTCCAGCGCCAGCTGAAACTGGTACGGAGAGAAATTGAATGCCCACGCGCCAGGAAGCTGGTAGGCGAAAGTCCACCGCTCGGCAGGCATCTCAAGCCGCAAAGCGACCCCCTCTCCCCTGATGCGGACGGAGTCCTTCTCGTCTATGACGAAATCGACAGCGCCCCCGCCCTCAGCTTTCAGGGTCAGGCAATACGGCGAAGTCTCAACTTCATGCTTAATCACCTCGCCGTCCCGGACCAGGTCTATCTTGAAGGCATGCGCGGTCTGCCCGGAGTGCACGCAGAGGTACAGCGCGCGTTTCATCGGCCCCCAGTCATTCACCTGCATCGAGAAATACGACCCGAATCGGCTGAACGGCACTTTATCTAGCTCAAACATTCGTCTCGCTCCTTGTCATAGCTGTTTCGCCTACTTACGGGCTGGACGGAATCCGCGCCATCCGTAAATTTAGCCTATTTGCTTCCGGCGACCTCCGACAAAGCGACCGTACCCAACAAGACGCTCTCGTACGTCGGTCCGACACGCAGCTCATCAATTATGAATTTCTCATTATATCCGAAATAGAGCGTGTCGAGGTCCTGCTGCCGGACAGTGCCGGTGACGGCTGAAACAGGGCTCTTCAGCATCACGGGGCCAATACCCGGGACATCGGCAACCCGGTAAACCTCAACAGTATCCTCATCGTCATCGGTTGCGCCCCAGGCGCAGCGCCCCACATAAAGGGCCGGCTGGCCGACCGGCATCGTAACATTGCCGCTGCGCGTACCCATACGCGTGTCACCGATCTGAACGCCTGCTGCCGCATGTACCGCGCTCCGCGCTAGCCGCATGCCAACGACTGTATTAGTATTTCCTGAGCTGTCTTTGAGTCCAAAGTCCAGGCTGCCGTTTGTACGGTTGATCCCTTCATTAGCCCCAATAACAATGCTGAACCACAGCTCCCTGCCGTTGGCCAGCACTCCGTCCCTGCTTAACGCGGCTTTGTCGACCGCGCAAAACGCCTGCGGCTGGCGGCCCCATCCGGGACTCTGAAGCTTGGACCCGGTCACAGGCAGCTTCGCGCAGCTAAAAGAACCTTCGACCACCTTGTACCGCGGACCGTCAGCAGTCCATTTACCAATAAGGCCGACCGACGACTTGCCGGCCTGCTCATTCAGAAGTCCGGGCCCACAGTCGAAACCTTCATATACGCTAAGACCCGTCTTCGCGGGTATTACACTCACAGTGACGGATCCATCGGCGCCTGCCCCCTGGCCGTCTATTACTTTAAAGGTAAAACTGTCTTTCCCGCTATAGCCCAGCTTCGCGGTATACCGGAGGTCCGGCGGCGTTCCGGCGAGAACTCCGTGCGATGGCTTGCCTGTCAGGATGAACGCGAGGTCTTCCTTGTCGGGATCGTTTCCGGTCAGCGTGATACCCGCAGGAATTCCGGGAGAAGCGACCATGACCTTCGAATCGGCCTCAGGAGGCTTGTTGCGCGGCAGCTCGCCCCATCTCTTGTGAAGCTCCACATCGACGGTGTCCTTGACGGTCGTATACCCGAGCCTGTCAGACATAGTAACTTCAAAGCGGTACTTGCCGGGTTTCTTATCCACGAACTCAACAAGTGTCTTGTTCGCGGCCCAGGACCCGTTAGGGGAGAATTTGACGGCACCGGCGCCATATACCTTGCGCCAGGTATAAATCGTGGACTGCTCCTCGCTCACCGCGTAGTTCGTTGCACGTACGCGCAGCGTAACATCCTTCGCGGGAAGCTTAACGACAGGCTTATCCGAAACCACCGAGTCGATTTTCTTCAGGAGAGCCAACCTCCTTGGCTTAGGGTCAGTCACAATCTTTTCGACCAGGCCGGAAAGATCAGCGCCCCTGACCAGCCACTGGTCATATATGAACTGCATTATGTCGGAATCGGAGGCTAGGACCGAGCCGCCATACGCTTCAAGTATCTTGGGGTAGTGCCTGTCCAGACGGTCCGCGTAGGCCTCCACAAGAGGAATGCCTTCCGCAACGTCATACTTTTCCAGAAGGTCTGCACCCTTCATTCTCACACCGCCGGCAAACATGGCGTCAGCCGGCGCAACAACCTTTACTGACTCTACAATCGTGTCAGCCAGTTCAAGCATCTCCTCCCGTGTGAGCTGCCGGTAAACGCTTCCCACCGTGCTCCGCCCCTGACCCGACGGAGTCTTCGCAACAGCACGCACTGCCGGCCAAAGCAGCTTGCGGTCAACGCCCTCTATGCTTTGGCTCAATATGCCTTTAGGACCATAGGCGTTCCCATCGTAAAACAGGAGCATTGCAATCTGATGGTGGGCAAACTGAATTGGATCGCCCTTCACCAAAGGAAACGCCGGACGTACCGTGGCAGCTGCGGCAGTGAGGATCTTTTCCAGCTGCTCCATCACGGCATCCCGCGGCAGATACCTCAGGGCGTGCGCCGCACCATAACGCACGTAACTCTCACTGTCCCCCAGAAGGTCCGCCAGGAGAGGAGCTGAGGACGCATCCCCGATTTCGCGAAGCGCATGGCATGCCGCGTTCCGGGAATAGGCGGATGCCTTCGCGGCAGATGCCCGCGCGTGCAGCGCGTTGAGCACCGGCGTCTTGTCCTCCATACGATCCGCACGCTCAGCGATCTCCTTGGCAGCGGCAAGCCTTACCTGCGGCGCCCAGCTGGAAAGCGCGCCAAAGAGCTGCTTGGAATCGCAGCTCTTCCCGTCAAAGTCCTCTGCAGCCACAAGTGCCTTTACTTCATTATCCGACAGCCAGCGCGACCTGTCATGATCACGGCCGGTGATATACAGCTGGCGCAGCGGCAGCGCGTAAGTCAACAGCGTCGAAAAGGCGCCCGGAAAACCACGGTATTTCGGCGAATGACCGAAATGGTCAAACACGATCGTTCCGTCCCACTTACGCTCAAGATCATAAAGCCACTGGGTGCGCTTGAAATAATGGGCGGCCGCTTTCTGTCCTGCTGCTGCCGCGCCCAGGGGCGGCCATACGTAGTTGAAGTAGGGCCCCGCGTGCCCGGCCTGACGGTCCTCACTCGAAGCCGCGGTCAGCATGGCATAATACTTTGTCGGCCCAACAGCGTCATCCTGCAGCATGAAGGCAAGGGCCGCGGTGGCGTTCTTGCCGTTCATGTCATACATCCCCCTGCCATTGCCGTAGGAATGTTCACCATAAGGGATGCCAGACTTACCGGCGAATGATGAAAAGAATGTGTCTGCGCGCTCGATCGCCGCAGCCAGCTCCGGGGTCCGCACACCGGCCTTGCGGGCCAAAGCCATGCCGAGGAAGCCGGCGACACCCGTACCGTTTATAGCGCCATACCCCGCCATCGGCCCGTTGTCGCCGCCGTCCAGCCTTTTCGTGGCGTACTGATGACCCGTTGTGCCAAACCAGCTCTGGTTGCGCGCGTAGTTGTTCGCGTAGGCTTCGAGAGTTGGATAGACCTCTTTGTCTTTCGTCTTAAGGTAATATTCTGCCAGTGTGACCAGGGCATAGGTTTGATTCCAGGCCGCTTTGCTGTAGTTGGGATGGATCTCTGACGCAGGCCTTATCATCTTCCGCGCCCATTCACGGGCCTTGGCCTGATAAAGCTCGTTGTCAGGATTGCCCGGATCGTCAACTGCCAGCAATACCAGGATCCCGAGCGACCATTTCCCCGGGTCGTCGGCTTCATAGAAGGCCTTGGCGCACTTCTTCAGGATCTTGCGCGACTTAGGACAGTCATAGGGTGCGGTCGAGGAATAGGCGCCCATAGTCTCCAGGGCCAGCGTCACCGTCTCCGATGATCCGTCGCGCCACCGAATGAGTTTCAGCTCGGCAGGATCACGCGACTCGGCCTCACCTATTGAATAAGCGATACTCCTGCGTGCGTCAGCGGTGAAGGGCCGTGGGGCCTCGCCCCTGCCATCAGCACCTAGAAGCACGTCACCAGCTGCAAGCACTCCATACGCCGGCGAGTTGGTCTCGACGCTCTTGACCAGCAGCTGCCGACTCTCTGAGCTGTCGACCCCCCGATGAAAAACCCATCCCCTGAATCCTGTCGCTCCGACGTTGAAACTCGTATCTTCAAAAGGCGCCTCTCCCTTGAGAAGGTCCGTAACCGGCCGCGTTTGCCATTCAGGAGCCGCGTGTGTCCTGACGGAAATAGCAGTGGACAGAAGACTCAGTGTTATAAACGCGGCAGTCGCCCTGCCTTTTCTCATACTTAACATTCTACTCCTCAAACACCTGATGCTATCCGTGAACCGTCCAGGTCCGCAGCGCAGCCCGAAGGGCAATTGCCCCGGCTTACCGGGGAGCGCAGCGGCAATGCGGACCCTCCCTAAAGACTTTCTCGTCGCTAGCAACCTAACATTCTACGCTACTCAAATTCCCTTCCAAACAACACCGTTGGCGCCTCCGGCATCCCGGAGACCTGCGCCTCAGGCGTTAACAAGAGTTCAGCACTCGTCACGTCTCCATCCCTTACGGGAACATTCACGGCGTGGGTCAGGAAGGATGCCAGCTCAAGAGGATCGTCATCAGGCTGCCACTGCAGGGGAAGCATGAACTGCTTCGCTGCACCCCCCTGCCGGATCCTGAGTGTAATGTCCCATCCGCCCCCGAGCCGTTTCACGCGGCGCGCGCGCTCACGGTCTTCCTCAACCGCAGGATCATACGTGTCGATCAGCCCGCTGATATAAGGACCTATTACCGGGTAGATGAAATTAGCTTCTTCCGTGACCGCGCTGACGCTGAAAAGAATGCTGTATACTTCGACATCGTTCTCGATCGGCAGCAGAACACCGTCATTCTTGATGACGTCCGAAAACTGACCAGTCCAGTGGTTCCAAATGCAGTAAGCCTGCTTGTCCTCATTCCAGCGCGCTACGTTCCGCTCCATGTAGTCCTGCATCTTGCGGACAGAATAGTCGGAGAACTGCGCGATAGCTTCGCCGGGCTCTTCGCCTCTTCCCCCACCGCCCATTGGATCCTTTTTCCACTCGCCAGGGCTTTCGGTCTTATCCGACAGGATTGGCGACACGAAGCCGACCCTCGGGTCGAAACGCCAGGTCGGGCCGCCGTGATGTCCTCCATTACCTTTGTTGATCCCATACATCTGGCCGATGTAAGGATAGCCTGCTTCGCAGGGAAGGTCATCTACCCCGAGAACGTGTCCGAGCTCGTGGTTGAGGACCGGAAAACGCCGGAGGCTTCCCATACCCGCGTAGTCCCAGGCCCAGCCGCCTGAATGAACGTTGGCGATGCTTATGAAGTATGCCGTCAAGTGCTTCTGGCCGCCGGCGTTCTGCAGCGCCGCGTACCACTGCTGGGCGGCAAGTTGTTTCCCGTTAAAAGGCTCGCCTGTTTTCTCCAGGTGCTCCTCCTCGCTCGTAAGCCGGACTGCCGGATGGTTCGCCCGCGGAGGGATGATGAGTTCCGGAAAGAGGACCCTTTTGAGGCGCTGTATATTCAGTTCCGTGAGCGGGCGCCTCACAAAAAGTTCCTCTTCATATCCTTCCGGATAGTCTACGTCTTCATAGCCGAAATAATGGATATCGAACATGGTCATGTTCATGATCAAAGGGGGACCGACAGCAATTTTCGCAACGGGATGCTCAATATCACCGGCGTGAATCGTGACCTCCAGTCCCCTCTTTATCCACTTCGCCGGCACAGTCGCGGTGAAGCTGTCTTCATAGCGGTGGACATCCTTGCCAGGCTCAATGCAGATCTCCATGGGCAACACGGACGGGCCCTCGAGAGGAAGGCGCTCGCTCTTACCGTCCAGTCGCAGTTCTGCTTCTACCGCGGGGGCATCCGATCCAGATGCCGAAAGCACATGCGCCTTTAGGAGCGTATCCTTACCGCCTACCAGCTTGAAATATGGCGCTCCGGGCTGCAGCACGTGCGTCTGCGCGAAGAAGACTGCATCTACACTGATATCATTCACTGTCACTATGAATCGTCCTTCCTCTATTTCATGCAAGGAAGCTCTTGGGTTCGATCGGATATACGCCCCATGTGTCCCTCAGGCGTTTCATTTCGAGTATGTTTTCCGCCTTCGCTCCCACGGCCAGGGAGTGAGAAGACCCCATGATATAGCCGCCGCCCGGCGCGGCAGTGCTGAACGCGTAACGGGCGTCCTCGCGGATCTGGTCTGCATCGGCATCTATGATATGCTCATGCCAGATGCCGCCCCAAAGACAGAGCTTGTCTCCAACGGCCTTCTTGAGCTCGCCAATATCCATGCCGCCTGTTGCCTGAATTCCCTCGTAAGCGTCGCTCGTCTCGGCAATCTCATCGATGATCGGCCAGACATTCCCGCAGCAGTGCTTGAGAACCTTGAGTCCCAACTCGCGGGCGCGCTCAAGCCGCGCCTTGTGCCACGGATAAACCATCTCACGGTAGATGCCGGGACTCGCCATGAGGTTCGAGCTTGTCCCAAGATCTTCGCAGGGAGTTATACCGTCCAGTCCAAGCTTTGCGTAGAGGTCCAGGTCGCGGATAATACGCCGCCCTTGCAGCTCGGCGAGCTTCGCGCAGATCTCAGGCTCGAGGACGAGGCTCATGTACCGGTCCTCCTCCGTCGCGCCGAACCAGGGCCAATCCAGTCCGCCAACGTTCATAGTAACGAAGTGACTCTCGCCCATCTCCTTAACCGCGTGATGGACCGCCTCGAAGACGCTGTCCTCCGGATCAGGAAGAGGTTCGCTGTCGACCGCATCAATCTTTTCCTGGATCCCCTCTAGAGTTGGCGGCTCGTAATTTACCGGCGCGACCTTCTTAAACAGGCGCAGGTCGCCGGTTGCCGTGGAGATCCTGTGGATATCGCCGTTCTCGCTTTCGTAAGTCTCATCGTCGACCTGCTTCATCGGGGTCGGCTTGTAATCCTTGGCTGCGACGCGCTGGGCGGTGATAATATCGAACTCTAGGACACGCGCCAGTTCGAGGCGGTCCCGCTTGATATGCTCTACTACTTCGTCCCTGCGGCCCTCCCACATCGCGCGGGTCGTCTTGATCTTGGCCTGCACAAGAGTTTCGCGCCCGAGAATATCTTCATAGACATTATGGTCTATCGAATGTTCGCCCCATGGAATTCGGTCCGGCTCCCGGTGCTCCAACGCCGCCAGCACACGCTCCTTCGGTGTCATGCTTGCTCCTTCTCACTCATCACTGATCACTGGTAACTGATTACTGATCACTTCTGCCCCTGACCTCTGACAACTAAAGTCTTGCCCCTTTCAGACTTCAGATTTCAGACCTCAGCCTTTCTTCTTACTGCTTCTCCTGCATCTCCAGCGTCAGGTTGACGCCGCCCTGATAAACACTGTCCTTGCCCCTGAAATACCTGCCCCATCGCCAGGTGTTCTTGTAGGTAGCAGCAAGAACGTTGCGTCCGTTCTTAAGGGCTTTCAAGGCGTGATCGTTCAAAGGAACCAGAATCTGGCTGCCGCCGCCCGACTCACTGATCTTGGCCACCGGCTTGCCGTTGATGAAGACCTGTATGGCGTCCTGGCGGAAGGCATACTGGTTAAGCCGCAAGGCCGTTATATTTCGCTTGTTATCGATTTCGAACGGCGCGCGCAAGATCGCCGTGTGATTGAGGTGCCACGAAATGGGCAGGGTCGTTTCCGTCCACCCGCTGTCATCAAAGTCTCTTTCTGTCCAGCCTTCGGGGGCCAAAGACAGGTCCTCAAGCGTCTTCATCCGCCAAACCGTGGGCTCGGGCAAGGCATTCTCTCCTTTTTTCGCTCGCCCTACTACTTCGAGGCTTATCAGGTCCTTCCATGGACCGCCCTCTTCTTCCTTTTCCGGCGGGAGCTTAAGGGCGAGTGACTTAATGTAGGCGTCGTAACGCCTCTTGTCCTGAGCCAGTGCTTCTTCCAGTGCCGGGTCGCCCAGCTGCTTCTCAATTGCGGCGAGTTCGCCGCTGCCTTCAGGCATAACCGCTTTGAGCTGCGGCAGGTCCAGGCTGGCTTCATAGGGCTTGTTCTCGGCTATGAGGGCTTTCACTCTGGCCAGGTCGTGGGCGATGCTCGACTGAATGAGCGCCGCCGCGTCACGCAGCTGCTCCGCCTTCTGCAGATCGAGTCCATGCGTGTCACCCTTTTCGATCAAGGCAGCTGCCGCCTTCTCTGCGACCGCATAATCGCGCTGCTTGTAAGCCTCAAGAGCACCCTTCAAGGCCTCCGGAGCGTTTGGCCCAAAGACGGATTCATGCGCGCCAAGTATACGCAGGCGCTCCCGCGGCGCCACGTATGCCAGGAACTGACCCGCACCGAACACGCGGTCCTGTTGACGGCTGTAATCGTGCATGCGGTGGAGCTCCTGGTACCAGCGGTTGTTCTTCATAAAGAACTGGAACGATTTCTTGTCGTGCGCCTTTGCACCCAGCGGGGTCCACTGGTTGACCCAGAAATGCCCGCCGTGCGCGTAGGCCGTGTTGTTGTAGCAATGGGTTGCCACGAACGAGCAGGTACGCGCGACAGGACCATTCCCCCGGAGACCGAAAAGTATTGCGGCTCCAGCCACTCCGCCATTCCCGGGGTTGAGCTTGCCGGCGGCAAGCTTGTCAGAGTCGATATTGTTTCCTGATGTCACAGGTTTGGCGTGGTACCCATAACCTACTTGCGCCACCTTCGCGCCATTGTGCAGATACCACTGAACTGCACGGTCGTAACCAATAAAATCGTACTCAACGCCAGCTTCTTTGGCCAGATGGTAGCCAAGCGCCGCAGGCGCCTGAATGGCAGGCATCGTACCGTAAGTCGCACCGCCGTAAAAGTTGTGACGCCAACCGCCGGTCTGTCCCTGCTGGACCTCAGGCCATGGCCCCTCTTCCTCCGGGGCCCTTATCTGCACTGACGTCATGGTGTCGCACCAGTATTTCAAGTGCGGCAGGACATTTCGGTCACCGGTCGCAAGGTAATACTCTGCCGTGAGCAGAATGTCAGCCGAGAGGTCCCATCCCCCGCCCTGAGCTTCCTTGCCCGTTGGATCGATGGGTTTTGTGATGTCCCGGCTGGCCATACGTTTGTAGATATAGCGGCGGACCAAGCCCTGATATTCAGGGGATCCGGCAGCAAGCAGGAACATCGCGTCTGCGCCGGCGAACACGGGATGGGCCGGGACGACTCCGCCGTACTTCGCGAGGAATGTCTCGGCATTCGCTACAATGCGGTCGGTCTTGGCGCAGTCGTAGGGCGCGGTTACGCTATAAGCTCCGAGCACTTCAAGCTGAAGTTCAACGGTCATCTTCTCGCCGTCGCGGAGCAGGTCAAAGCTGATTATGCCTTCGCTCTCTTCTGTCTCCGCCTCGGTAATAGCTTCAGCGACGTCGCGAAACATATCTTCACTGAAAGTCTTCCCGTTCACCGCGTAAATATAGTCGCCGTTAAATATTCTCCCGTCCGCAGGGGAACCAACGTAGACGTTGTTAACAAACAGGTTAGGCCCGAAAGTGCTCACCCTGAGCCCAGTCGGCCCCATATATTGGCCGCCTTTGGTTCCTATATTCAGCTTGCCGCTGAATATGACAGGGCCATCGGTCTCCCACTCGGTAACAGGTGTCGAATACTCCGGCGGCAATATCTCTTCACCCATCGTATTGATGACTCTTGGATATTCATGTCCGTCAGTGCTGAAAGGTATCGCCGGCAGCCCATCGGCATTGGTGAGGCCTTGATCAGGCTTTTCGGACCAGTTGTAGCGGACGTGTGCAATCCGACTGACGGCATCCGAAGAAAGACGTATAGTTTCCCCGTCGATCTTCGCCTTGGCAGGAGAGTATTCAAGATCAACACCAGCAACTTCGAACCCGTCCAAAGCGCCCTTACCGGCCTTGAGGCCTTTTGCCGTACCCGGCTTGAAGAAGACCTGGGCCTTTGAGTAGTTCATCTCGGCCCGATCAAATACCGGCCCCGTAGGCACCACGCCCTCTTCCTTGTAGACCGCGCCTGCCAGCCAGGCCAGGCAGCGCTCAGCAACCAGATTCTCGTCCGCCGGCTGGGCGCTGAAAGGAATGTGTTCCGTGCCCGGCAGAATCAGGTCAACGCCCCTCTCCTTTTCCGCCGTCTGGCGCTGCAGTTCGCGCATTTCCCGGTGATGCCTTCCCAGCGTCACCAGCCCTGACCCGGGAGGCGTGATCCAGCCCACAGGCAGCGAGTCGTCGCCAAAGGTCTTGCGCCACTCCCTGGGTATCCTGGGCGTTGTCTCGGGCTCCAGGTAGATGCACCATTTGCGAATATCGTAGACGTCCTCATATGCCTGGCCCAGGTCTGGTCGGCTCGTATTCTTGCCTTCGCGCACCAGCTGTTCGTAAATGTAATACGGATAATCGTTACCGATTTGAAGAAGAAGGCCCTTGAGCGCCAGCCCCCGCATTGGGTGAAGTACGGCGTTATAGCACACTGCCGGACTCCTCGCGTCCTCCTTCGGGTGGGCCATGGGATATCCCCGTTTTTCGTTCTTCTTCTTACGTGCCTCGTCGTCCTCATAAATCTCCATGGCCTTTTCCAGCGCGTCCAGCCTGTTGTCAACCCGAGTCGCCTTCTCACCAAATACCTCTTTTGTTTCCAAAAGCGCCTCTTTGCTTAGCCATGCAATCGGGAAGTGGTATCCCATGTTAAGGTCGATGATCCCAATGGGCGCGTCTGTCTTGCCCGCGAGATCTTTGGCCACGCGAAATGAGGTCGCGCTCATCTTGAG
>JBFIFS010000047.1:0-15482 GCA_041602695.1 Kiritimatiellia bacterium | reverse complement strand
GATAAAGGGATTGCTCCAAGCCAGATGCTGAGGTTCCTGCCCAACTCCTTCTACGCGGTGCTCAATACGGAAGATCCCGCCAGGCTGCAGGAGATGGTGGCCATCGCCAAAGAGCTGCGCCCCGCCCTTACCGCGGAGCGTGACCTTACGACAGTGAACAGCATGATCCTGGACGGCAGCTTCATCCTCAACGACTACGACACGGCAATCACCATGGTCGAACAGGGCGTGCCCGGGCGCGATGAAGCCTGGCACGCTTCGGCCCTGGAGAAGCTCAAGGCACACCGCGCGCTCGATGCAGGAAACACGGAAGAGGCAGTTAAGCATTTCCGTGAATTCATGAAGATCATCAGCGAGACCATGGACCGTGAAGTGGACCCATCTACGGGCATGACCTACACGGCCAGCTGGTGCCTGGGAAGAAACGCTAAACGTATCGGCGACCTGCTCAAGAAAGCAGGCGAGGCTGACCGGTCGGCGGACGCGTACAGGGAAGCGAAGAAACACTTCCAGAAGGCGCTCACCGAATTTCCGGAGGGCTCCCGGGAAACTGATGCCATTGCAAAAGAGATGGCTGAAATCCCCCAGGCTTAAGGGCGCAGGATTGCCGGCGCCGCGCAACGCGCCTGCAAAGCTGAAAGGGAGGCCGGGAGAAATAATCGGTGGCTGCTAGTGTGCGACCGAAGAGCAGTACGCTGCGGCCCGCGCGACCAGCCCCGTCATCTCGGAAGGCTTCTTGAAAACACGCGTAAACACTTCGCGCGCTTCCTCCATGAGCATGGTTCCAGAGCTTCCGCTGAAAGCATACATCTCCTGGTCAGGATTGTAATCGCGAAGCCGCCTCGCGAGCTCAACGCCGTTCATGCCAGGCATGTCGATGTCGCTTATCACGAGGTCATACGAGCCGCGCATGAACAACTCGAGACACGCATTTCCGTCATCCGCTTCATCAACGTGAAGGCCCGCGTGCCGCAGCAGCACGAGAAGAGCCTTGCGCGCAACCGGATCATCATCTGCAATAAGAACCGCCATCTAGTATCGAACCTTCCCTGAATATCTGTGAACGTTTGCCAGAAAGCCGCATCCCGCGCAATCACTAAATGTATAAAAAAACTATCACATCATAATGATCTCGTGTGCAATATGCGTAGAAGAGTGTCGAGAATCGATCTTTAGTCGGGGGAGCAACTGATGTATTTCAAAGAAATACGCCTAATTCAGCTCACGAGGCAGCGGAGCCGATTCTGCGGGAGATTTTAAAATTAAATACGTTCACAAGGGCAGCGAAAAGCTAATCCATGCGGGGCTGCCGGCGGCGGTTCTCGCGCTGCTCCTTGATGAATATCGTCCAGACACAGATCTCATAGAGGAGGATCATGGGCACGGCCATCAGCACCTGGGTAAAGACATCGGGCGGCGTGAGTATCATCGCGAGTATCAGTATGACGACAATCGCGTGCATGCGGTACTGACGCAGCATGCCCGATGAAACCAAGCCGATACTGCCGAGGGTCAGGAGGATGACAGGAAGCTCAAAGGCTGCCCCAAACGCGATGAGAAGCTTCAACACAAATGCAACGTAATCTCCAAGCTCCACCCACGGGACCGTTACACCCAGCCAGTCGTTCACCGAGAACATCATTCCAATCGCCACAGGCAGGGTCACGTAGTAGCAGGTAAGCACACCGGCCGCGAAAAGAAATACCGTCGACCAGAGGCCTATGCTGACTCCCCTCTTCTCCCTGGCTTTCAGGCCGGGAAAGATAAATCGCACCGCGCAGATCAGGATAAACGGGGCGGCGAAAAGCAGACCCGTCCAGAAAATGATTTTCATGGCGAGCAGGAAGCCGCCGGCTACACGGATTATCTGCAGGAACTCTTCCGGGTCTTTTCCCGCCCTGGCCATAGGCCCCTTTGCCAGGGCAATCACGTACGGAGCGAAAGGTATTGCAACGAGGAGTCCGCCTATCAGCAGGGCGACACAGGAAAAGAGCGTCTTCCTGAGATCATCCAGGTGTTCAACGAAGGGCTTGTTGAACCTTGGGTCCAGCTCATCCGTCTTCTCTTCTGTCACCTTCAGGGCCCTCCCGCTCCGCTTCCTCGACCTCGCCCGACTCCACGTCCAAGGTGGTAGAAGCATCAGGCTCTTCTTCTATGTTCATGACCTGATCGCGAAAATCATTGGACGCGCTGCGAAGCTGGCTCAGCACCCTGCCAATCATGCGTGCAATCTCAGGAAGCTTGCGCGGACCAAACAGCAGCAGCAGAACGACAAAAATAAGTATGATCTCGCCGCTGCCTGTGCCGCCGAAAAGGAAGGCAAGGAAAGGCGCCGGGCTGCTGCTCATAGGGAAAGGGCTCACCGATAGAGGGCGAATTCGACACGCCTGTTCTGCCGCCAGGCAGACTCGTTGTGACCGGGATCAGCGGGCTGTTCTTCCCCGTAGCTCTTTGTCTGGATATGCGCCGAAGATATACCCAGCTCCACGAGATAAGCCCTGACCGCCAGCGCTCGGTTTTCCCCGAGCGACAGGTTGTATTCCTTGCTGCCGCGCTCGTCGCAGTGGCCCTCTGCAACCAGTCTTGCGGTCCTGTTCGCGCGCATGTATGCCGCGACTTTTTCGATCTTGCGGATCTCGCTGGGCGCGATCTTGAAGCTGTCATAGGCAAAGCGCACTGTTTCAAAGCGAACGCTGGTGATCCGCGTCAGCTCCGAGGCAAAGTCGCCGCCCGGGAGCGGACTGTCGCCTATCAGCGTCGTGTTGATCCCCAAAACACCGTCATCCTGCGAACCCCTGCGCGACCTGCATCCTGAAAAAAGGCAAACTGAAACTGCCAGCGAAATTATTACTGCGATGCGAAACATCTGATTATCCTCCCTGGAACCAGTCGCTCCAGAACGTTATTTTGGCGACCATGCGGGCGAATACCACTCGCCACTAATCGTTGTCAACCTTATGGGACGGTCGCCGAGAGTGTCAAGTAAATAGACCTCTGAGTGGTACCCTCCCGTTCTCGAACATACTATGTGCCGGCCGTCGGGGGCCCAGCTGGGGTCCTCGTAGTCAAAGCCGTCATCTGTCAGCTGGATTTCCCTGCCCTTTTGCGGATCCAGAACTACAAGCTCATAGCTTCCCCCGCGCCTGCTGGACCATACCAGCTTTCCGTCCCTGCTCCAGTCCGGCGCAACGTTCTCGCGCCCAATGTTGCTGACCCGCCTGTCCCTCCCGCCCGCTGCGCTCTGGACGTAGACTTGAGGAGCGCCTGACCTGTCTGAGACATACGCGATGCTTCGCCCGTCCGGCGCCCACACCGGGCTGGCCTCCGAAGCGCCGCGCGTAACCGTGAGCCTCTTCAGGTTCTTGCCGCCGGGGCTCATGGTGTAGATCTCCGGGTTGCCGTCTTTTGAGAGCGCGAGGGCCAGCCGGGCCCCGTCGGGAGAATATGACGCTCCGGCGTTGAGCCCGGGAAATGCCGAAATCCTGCCGCGCGTCTTGTGCTCCAGGCTGATACGGTAAACGTGGGGGCTTCCCTGGTAGTAGGACGTATAAGCCACGCTCTTGCCGTCGGGATGCCAGCTGGGAGAAAGGCATACGGCATCGTCCCGCGTTACCCGCATGAAGTTTCCTCCATCAGCATCGCAGACATACAGGTCCTTCTTGGTGCCCCGTGACCCCACCATGACGATCCTGGTCGAAGCAATGCCCTTTACCCCTTTTACCGCCTCAACAATGTCATCCGCCGCCTGATGGGCCATGCGCCGGGCGTTCTCCGCGGAGCCGCCGTACCTTTCACTCACGTACCTCTTGCCGGCCCTGCTCGTGACGGACACGGACGCCGAGATCCTTCCACCGCTTTCCGCGGCCGATCCGCGGGCGACAAGCAGCCCCTTACCCGGCGCCGAAATCGTGAACCACCCGGACAGTTTGAGGTCATTTTCAAGGGTGCTCTTGAAAAGGGCCCCTGCTTTGCCGCTCGCGGTGATGGCGGAAAGGTCTATGTGCGACTTCCCTGCGCCGCTTTTAACTATATCTATGTCCGCGGCAGGCGAAACAGCGGACACCAATGCCAACCCAATGAGCGTAAGCGCTAACCTTTTCATCCAGTAATTCCCCAATCCTCAGTCATCAACCCTGAAAGAGATCGTTAAAGTCTCGTGGCGGGAAACAAAGCCCGCCGAAAGTCCGTTCACCTTCTTAACATATCTTAGCGACCTGGCAACCGATTCATCCAGTGCTTCTATTCCTGATGTTTTCGAAATCCTCGCGCTGACCACCCTGCCGTCACCGGCGAGCCGGATCTCGACGACGGTCACGCCCCCGCCTGCCTCCGCGGCTGAAGGCTGTACCCATGCCTCCATGAAGGCCTGTTTTACCATTGCCTTGTAAATCTGGTCATCCTCCGGAATGACCGTCCGGTCGGAAGGCTTTGCTCCCTTATTGAGCAGCTTCTCGATCTCTTCAGCGCTCAGCGTCTTTTGAGGAGGCTTCTTGTTCAGCGGATTCTGGACGACCTTATCGCTTATCTTGATCGGCTTCTTTACAGGCGGCTTCTTTACCGGCGGTTTCTTTACAGGCGGCTTAATCGGCTGTTTTACAGGCATGGGAACGTCCGGCTCAACTGCCGGCGCCTCCGCGGCGGGCATCTCAACCATGAACTCAAGCGGGATCACGACATCTTTCTTCCTGCTTTGGCAGCCGCGCACCCAGCCAGATATGAACAGCGAGCCTATGACAGCGACATGGACTCCTGTCACGATCCTCAGGTTCTTCGCAAAAACGTCTGGCATAACTGTCTCTATTCCGCCTGGGTCACCAGGGCCATCTTCGTAATGTTCGCATTGTTAAGCACCCGCAGCACGTCTACCACCCTGCCGTAACGGATCGCCTCGTCACCCCTTACCATCACCATGACTGAGGAATCTATTCTTGCCGCAGTCTGCATTTCCGCTTCGAATTCATCCATTGTGAGCTTCTCTTCGTCCAGGAAAATGCTTCCTGTTTTGTCTATGGTGACGGTACGCGCGACATCAGGATCAAGCTCCCTCGACTTGCCCTTGGGCAGATTCACCGGTATGCCCTGCTCAATAAGAGGAAAAGTAATTATGAAAGTGATGAGCAGGAGAAACGTCAGGTCAATGAGCGGAGTTAGATTAACTTCACTCATCTCCTTCATCGATGTCAGCGTCATCTTGCGCCGCATTAGATCACCCTCCGCCCCCCTGCCTGACATATTTTCTCTCTATGTCAGTCATAAGCTGCTGCGCGAAGTTCTCCATATCGACGCAAAGCCTCCGGATCTTTGCGCCCAGCAGGTTGTATCCGACGGTTGAAGGTATCGCGACCACAAGCCCCACCACCGTGGTGAGCAGCGCGCCGGAAATGCCGGGCGCGACGGAAGAGAGCATTGCGGAGCCGCTCAAAGCCATCCCTCCAAAAGCGATCATGACGCCCCATACTGTCCCGAAGAGCCCAAGCAGCGGCGCCGATGAAACAGCAATAGCCAGAAAGCCCATTCTTTCCTCAAGCAAAAGGGCCTCGACCGCTGTTGTCCGCTCAGCCACGGCATCAAGGCCGTTGGCGTCAAACTGGGTGATGTGGAACCTCTCGTTCGCGACCCCGCCCATGAAAAGGTCTTCCGGCTGGGTCCCCGTGGCTTCCACAATCGCGCCCAGCTCATCGCAGGTCTTATCATATATCCTGTATAGAGGACTGCCCTCAAACCTCAGCCTCTGGAGAAAAACCGCCATAGGCTCCTTTTCCGACCGGTATTTCGCTATAAACCTGTCCGATTCCCGCTGAGCCTTGCGCAGCTGCCTCATCTTGGTCAACATGACCGTCCAGGCCACTATTGACCCTGCCAGCAGGACGAGAACAATACCTTTTCCTACAATATCCGACTGCCCAAAAGCAGTAAAAGCGTTACCTATCGGCATCATATACAACATAAAAACCTACTCCATGCTTCGCGCGACGACCTTTATGGGCGCATTGTAGTTGCCGCTCCGCAGCATGTCAAAAAAAAGGAACGGCGGATAGAGAATCAATGATCCGCTGGTCCGCCGTCCCTTTAATCCATTGATGCGGTTTTACCCGCAATCAAACCCGGTTATTTTTTCTTTTTCTTCGCCGGCTTCTTGGCCACTTTCTTCTTCGCGACCTTCTTCTTAGCCGGTTTCTTAGCTACTTTTTTCTTAGCTACTTTCTTCTTCGCCGGCTTCTTAGCTACTTTTTTCTTAGCCACTTTCTTCTTAGCTGGCTTTTTCTTTTTAGCTACTTTCTTCTTAGCTGGCTTTTTAGCCACTTTCTTCTTCGCCGGTTTCTTAGCTACTTTTTTCTTCGCCGGCTTCTTGGCCACTTTCTTCTTTGCGACCTTCTTCTTAGCCGGTTTCTTCTTAGCTACTTTCTTCTTCGCTGCTTTCTTTTTTGCTGCCACGTCTATTCACCTCCTTTATTGCCCAACACGTTCTGTGCCAGGTTTGGTTGGCGCGCCGTGTTACCTGCCTGCCTCTTCCGATAGCCGTCGAGCCGCACTGGCAACTCTAACAGACCCACAGCGCTGTGACGCAGACATTCTCATTCTGTTTGCAACTTTATTTCGTCAAGCTCTGTCCGTCAACCCGCCAGCCACCTGCATGAGACAAAAAAACAATGTGCCTATAAAAGTAGGCATACGTCTTGGTGCGGCGCGGAGGGCGGCGGGAGGACAGCGCCGCGGCCGCTGGAAGAAGGTTTCGGGCGCGGCACCTGCGATATATTCGAGCGGCTCCATTGAGAGGAGCTTGCGGGAGAAGCCGTCATCCTGCGGCGGTCCGCCTCATAATAAATTTCGCGCGCAGCCCCCTCTCACCCGCGAGAAAAAAGTCTCTCATTCTTGTTTCTGATTCTTAGGGCTGAAAAGATCGCGCCGCCGTTTCTGGAGAAACCGTTGCGGTTATCTTGGTGATGTCTGGGCCTTGTAAAGAAACTGCAATTATCACCCGCTGGAACGACGTCGCCGGGATCTGGCACATGTGATGCTGGATTTAGGGGCAGGCCCTCGGCCGGTGAGGTATGAGAGGAAGCCGGAAGTGCTATAGTCGTGACTCTCTGTTTTGAGCGGTACGGTTGGTTCCAATGAAACCTCTCTGGCCGACGGGCTCTTTTTTCCTTTTACCTGCGGCATCAAAGCGCTATTTTCCAACCTGTTATGAACACTACTCACTTCAGAGCGGCGCTCGTCTGTGCTGCCGTGTCGGCCTTCTTCGCTTCGGCCTCCTCCTCGATGGGAAGCGGACAGGCACTGATAGATGCCGTCAAGATCAGCCAGACAAACACCATTGCCAGGCTCCTGCAGGCCAGCCCTGAACTCGCGAACGCCCGTGATGCCGGCGGGGCCACGCCCCTGCACTGGGCAAGCGCGGCCCAGGACCTCGCGATCGCGAATTTCCTCATCACCAAAGGCGCCGATGTAAACGTCGAAACCGCCAAGAAGTCCACGCCCCTGCACTGGGCGGCACATAAGAACGCCTCCTCGATCGTCTCCCTTCTCCTTAGCAGGAACGCGACAGTTGACCACAAGACGGCGGACAGGATGACGCCGCTTCATTGGGCCGCCATCGGCAACTCGCCCGAATCCGCGCAGGTCCTGATCAAGGCGGGAGCTGATGTTCAGTCCAGGACCGTCGAAGGCATGACTCCCCTGCACTGGGCAATACGAAAGAAAAGCCTTAAGACCATTGAAGTCCTCGCGTCCAACGGCGCAGACCTTTACGCGAAAGCGAACGACGGCAGCACTCCCATATCCTGGATCAGCAGCAGCGATGTGCGCGAGGTGATCGAGAACATCATCAAGCAGAAGAGCGCTCCGGCAGTAAAACCCACGCCAGCACCTGCACCGGCGCCAACGCCCGCACCGGCGGGCGGTTCTTTCGGCGCAAGGCGGGAAGTCGTACAGCGCTTTCCCGACGGGTCCATTTACGAGGGTACCATAGTGAACGGCGTGATAAACCAGATCGGGACCATGACGTTTCCCGACGGAGACAAGTATTCGGGGGCCTGGCTTAACGGCCGCAAGCACGGTATGGGCACATACTTCTTCAGTAACGGCGACCGATACGCCGGAAACTGGGAGAACGACCTGATGTCCGGACACGGCGAGTACGTATTCGGCAAGCGGGGCCAGATCACAGGCACATGGAAGAACGGGTCCCTGGCCAGCGGCACGGGAAGCTACGTATTTTCCGACGGGGACCGCTACCAGGGCCAGTGGAGAAACGACAGGATGTGGGGGCGCGGGATATACACTACGTCCGACGGCAAGATCTTCGACGGTTATTTCGAAAACAATAACTTCAAAAGACCGGCCAAGCCGCAATAGCTTCGGCGTTCTACCCACCCATGCAGGACAAGTACTCACCATCTCAAATCGAAACACGCTGGCAAAAAGCGTGGGCCGACAGCAGGCTGTTCGCGGCTAATCCTGACAGCCCGGAAAATAAGTTCTACTGCCTTACCATGTACCCTTACCCGTCCGGCGTCCTGCACATGGGCCACGTCATCAACTACACGCTCGGCGATGTCGTCGTCCGCTACAAGCTGCTGCGGGGGTTCAATGTGGTCTCGCCCATGGGCTGGGACAGCTTCGGACTTCCGGCCGAAAACGCCGCCATCAGGACCGGCGTCCACCCGCACGATTTCACTGAGAAAAACATAGCGCGCATGACCGAACAGATGCATCGTGCCGGATGGGGATACGACTGGAATCGCGAGCTGGCCACCAGCCACCAGGACTATTACAAGTGGACACAGTGGTTCTTCCTCCAGTTCTACAGGAAAGGCCTTGCCGTTAAGAAGACCGCCCCTGTCAACTGGTGCGAATCCTGCCAGACCGTGCTGGCAAACGAGCAGGTCAAGGACGCGGGATGTGAGCGCTGCGGGACGGAAGTCGTCCAGCATGATATGTCACAGTGGTTCTTCACGATGAGCCGATACGCCCAGCGCCTGCTCGACGGGCACAAGCAGCTCAAGGGGAAATGGCCGGACGCGGTCATCGCCATGCAGGAGGAATGGATCGGCCGCTCGGAAGGCGCCAGCGTCACTTTCAAGGTAAAGGAAACCGGCGAGGACCTGCCTATCTTCACAACGCGGCCGGACACGCTCTTCGGTGTCACTTTCATGAGTTTGGCGCCCGAGCACCCGATGATCGAAAAACTCGTCGCCGGCACCGAACATGAGGAACGCGTGATGCCCGCCGTCCTGGAAATGAGGAAGCAGGGCACGAGCGAAAGGGAGCTGGCCGACAGGGAAAAGGTCGGCGTGTGGACAGGATGCCACGTCATAAATCCTGTTAACGGCGAAGAGGTCCCGCTCTGGGTCGCCAACTTCGCACTGATGTCATATGGAACGGGGGCCGTCATGGCCGTTCCGGCCCACGACCAGCGCGACTTCGAATTCGCGAGGAAATACGACATACCCATAAAGGTCGTCATCCAGCCTGACGGCACGGAGCTTGACCCTGCGGCAATGGAAGAGGCATACGTCGACCCCGGCACTATGGTGGGGTCCGGCCCCTTCGACGGCCGAAACAATGTCGAGGCCATGAGCGACATAATCAAGTGGCTGGGTGAACAGGGCCACGGTGAAGGCACCGTCAACTACCGGCTGCGCGACTGGCTTATCAGCAGGCAGCGCTACTGGGGGGCGCCGATTCCTATTGTATACTGCGATGACTGCGGCACGGTTCCTGTTCCCGAGGAAGCTCTGCCCGTCCTGCTGCCGAAAGACGTACAGTTCAGCAGTGAGGGCGGCAATCCGCTGGCAACCAGTGAATCATTTGTGAACTGCGACTGCCCTGAATGCGGCAGGCCCGCGAAACGTGAAACCGACACGATGGACACGTTTGTGGATTCGAGCTGGTATTTCCTCCGCTACTGCGATCCTGCGAACGCCGGCCAGGCGTTCGACCCTGAACAGGTCAAGAAGTGGATGCCGGTAGACCAGTATATAGGCGGCATCGAGCACGCGACCATGCACCTTATATATGCCCGTTTCTTCACTATGGTCCTCAAGGACCTCGGCCTCATCGATTTCGAAGAACCGTTTGCCCGCCTCTTCTGCCAGGGAATGGTCTGCAAGACGGCCTATTACTGCGAGACGCACAAATGGCTGCACGAAGACCAGGTCGACGGCGAGCGGAAGGGCGATGAGATCATCGGCGGCAAATGCACCGAATGCGGGAAGCCGGTGCGGTCCGAAATGACCAAGATCAGCAAGTCGAAACTTAATGTCGTCGACCCCGACGCCATGTTCGACAAGTTCGGCACCGACACGGTCCGCCTCTACATGCTTTCAGACGCGCCGCCGGACAAGATGCAAATCTGGAGCGCGAGCGGCATTAACGGGTCCTGGCGCATGCTGAATCGGCTATGGACAATGGCACTCGAGAACATTGACGCCATGGCGCCGGCGGGCACCCCGATCAGCGATTCGCTGGACGGCGACAGCAAGGCCCTGCGCCGTAAAGCGCACCAGTGCATCATGCGCGTCACCCATGCCATTGAGGGCGGCTTCCATTTCAACACTGCCATAGCAAGCTGCAACGAGCTGCTCAACCAGTTCCGCGCCGCGAAGGGCCCCATCGATCCGGCCGTGCTCCGTGAAGTCTTTGAGACCGTGGTCCGCGTCCTGGCGCCGATAGTTCCCCACTTCAGCGAGGAGCTGTGGAACCGCATGGGGCATCCTGAAAGCATCTTCACCGCAGGCTGGCCGGAAGCAGATCCGGGCATCGCCGCAGAGGAGGAGCTCGAGGTCCCGATCCAGGTCAACGGCAAGGTGCGCGGCAGGATCATGGTCGCCGTCGGCATCAGCCGGGAAGACCTCGAAAAGGCCGCCATGGACAGCGCCGACATCCAGAAGCACCTGGAGGGCAAGACCGTCCGCAAAGTCATCGTAGTGCCCGGCAAGCTCGTCAACATTGCCGTCTCATGACGCCTGCCGCGCAGCGCCGCTCCGTCTTACGGAAAGCTGCGAACGCGTGGCACCTGCTCACCGCGCTCGAACGAAGGGCCCTGCTCCTTGTCACCGGCCTGCTTCTTCTCGGTACAGCGATGAAGCTCTGGCATTTCGCGATTAAGTAACTTCACAGCCGCGAAAAAGCCTTTGCTAGACGGGCTGAGATTGCAGTATTATCAAAAAGCTGTATCAACAATACTCCTGAAAGGATTGGTTTATGTCCGAAGACTGCATCTTTTGCAAAATCGTCGCGGGTGAGCTTCCCTGCGCGAAGCTCTATGAAGATGAGGATATCCTGTCGTTCATGGATATCGGCCCGGTCGTAAAGGGCCACGCGCTGGTAATCCCCAAGAAGCACTTTGACCCGATCACAAATGTGCCGCCGGAGCTGCTTGAAAAATGCATCCGGATCGTCCAGAAGATCGCCAGGGCTCAGTATGAAAGCCTGGGCGCCGACGGCGTGAATGTGTCCCAGGCGAACGGCGAGCTGGCGGGCCAGATCATCCCCCACATCCATTTCCACGTCATACCCCGGTTCGCCGATGACAACTATTCCTTTAACTGGCAGTCCGGCAGCTACGACTCAACGGACGAAATGCAGGAGAAGGCCGAGAAGATCATCAAGGGACTGAAATAGCGCCATGGGAATGCACCAGAAAGATTTCGCGGAGACAGTAAGGCAGATCTGCGCCGGCGACTGCCCCTACGACAGGCAGGCGTTCCACTTCGTGCGGGAAGCCCTGGATTTCACCACGCGCTCGCTCGAGAAGCCGCAGGAAGGCGACAGCCGCCACGTGTCAGGCAAGCAGCTTACGGAAGGAATACGCCGCTACGCCCTGCAGGAGTTCGGGCCCATGGCCGCGTCTGTTTTCAAAGAATGGGGCATTGCGAAGACGGAGGATTTTGGTCGAATAGTGTTCATGCTTGTCGAGGCGGGACAGCTCGGCAAGACAGATGAAGACAAGATCGAAGACTTCGCCGACGGCTACGATTTCGAAAAGGCCTTCGTGGCGCCGTTCCTTCCCGATCCCGAGGCGCCGGCAAAGCCCTCTTCTGAAAAGACATCAACGCCCCGAAAGAAAGCTTAAGGGGACCAGCATGGACTCAAAGGCAATTGAAATCCTCGAAGCCGGAAACGCCGGCCTCCATCGCGAAGTGCTGGACAACGGGATGATCTGCCTGGTCAAGCGGGATTCTTCAGCGCCGGTCGCCTCCCTGCAGATCTGGGTCCGAACAGGCTCAATACATGAGGACAAAATGCTGGGGTCCGGGCTGTCCCACGCGATTGAACACATGATCTTCAAGGGCACACCGGAAATGTCGCCCGGCGATGTGTTTCGCCTTATCAGCAATGCAGGCGGTCACATGAACGCCTATACGAGCTTCGACAGGACCGTCTTTCATGTGGACCTTCCGGCAGAGAACTGGACGGTCGGACTCGATGTGCTCTCCGCCGCACTGAAGGACCCCGCCTTTCCGGAAGAGGAGTGGGCGAAAGAGCGCGAAGTCATACTGCGCGAATTCGCGATGGGCCGGGACGACCCGCATCGCGTGCTTGATAAGCTGCTGTGGCGGACCGCATTCGCGGTTCACCCCTACCGGTTCCCCGTAATCGGCATCGAAGACACGTTCCGTACCGTCGACCGCGATGACCTCATGGCTTTCTTCAAGGAAAACTATGTGGCTGACAATATGATCACCGTCCTGGTTGGCGACGTGCCAGTGGACGAGGCCATGGATGCCCTTCGAAACACTTTCGGCAGCATGCCGTCAACCCCCCGGAAATCGGTTACGCTTCCGCAGGAACCCAGGCAGCTCGCGCCGCGCCTCATGCGAAGCCCCGGGGAATGGAACCTGTCCCGCTGTGAGATCGGCTATCACACCGTCGGCCTGAGCGATCCCGACGCGGTCGCCCTCGACGTCATTGCCCAGGTCATCGGACAAGGCAAGAGCTCACGGTTTGTGAAGCGCCTGCGGGAGGAGCGGCAGCTGGTGAACAGCATTGCGGCCTACTCCTACACTCCGCAGGAGCCCGGGCTGTTCGGGATTTACGCGGAATTCGATCCCGCGAAAGAAGCTGAAGCTCTTTCCGCCATCAATGATGAAATCGACGCCCTCCTGAAGGACGGCTTTACCGCGGCGGAGCTCGAGAAAGCCCGGAAGCAGGTACTCACTTCGGCCCTGTCGACCCTGCAGACCAGCAAAGGCCAGGCGAACAGTCACGCTTCCGGCGAGTTCTACGCGGCCGACCCGTGTTTCTCGACCGCTTACCTGAAGACATTGAACAAGGTCTCGCTTGACGACCTGATCAGGATTGTCCGCAAGTATCTGGTGCCGGAAAACCAGACGACCACCCTCATTGTGCCTCGGTCCGCAGAGCAGGCGGCTCCGGCCGCGCCGGAGCTCACGCCGGCTGATTTGCCGTCGAAGAAGGTGACGCCCTCTGGGATTACCCTCATCACGCGCGAAGACCGAAGGCTCCCTTTTGTATATATCTGCGCGGCGCTGAAAGACGGATTCCTCGCGGAAACAGAAAAGAACTGCGGCATCACGCGACTCATGTCGGACATGCTGCTGAGGGGAACAGCCTCGCTTACATCAGAGCAGCTGGCCGAGGAAATTGAGTCCCGCGCCGGCTCAATCAGCCCGTTCTCGGGCCTCAACAGTTTCGGGCTCCGCGCCCGATGCCTCTCTGCGGACGCGCCCCGCTTCATGCAGCTGCTCTCCGACTGCCTCACCAATCCGTCTTTCGCGGAGGAAGAGCTCGACAAGCAGCGCAAGCTGCAGCTGGCAGCAATACAGCAGGAACGGGAGCGTCCAATAGCGCTGGCCCAGGAGCGGCTGCGTGAAATCATGTTCCCCTCGCATCCTTACCGGTTCAGCCCGCTCGGCACCAGCGACTCTGTTTCCTCGATTCATCGCGACCTCCTGCAGGAATTCCACGGGAAGCTCCTGGCGAAGAACCGCATGGCTGTTGCCGTGTTCGGCGACATATCCGCCGAAGAGGCCGAAACACTTGTGGAAGAAGCCTTCGGGGCAATACCGAGCGTCGCCGACGGGATTACCCTCGCCGCGCCTCCCCAGTTCTCCCTGCCGGCCAGGGAAGTTGTCGAATCACAGCGTGAACAGACCATAATCCTTATCGGCTGCCCTTCTTTCGAGGTCAACGACCCCAGGAACGACGCCCTGCTCGTGCTCGATGAGGCCATGAGCGGCCTGTCATCAACGATGGCCGCGGAGGTGCGCGAGAAGCGCGGCCTGGCATATTTCGTCGGCAGCTACCAGCAGCTGGGCTCTCAGAGCGGCGCGTTTGTCATGTACGCCGGCACTCGTGCCGATGCCAGGGACGAAGTTGAAAGGATCATGGTCGCGGAGGCGGAGCGGGTGACGACTTCCGGCCTAACGGACGAAGAATTCTCGAGGTCTGTGACGCAGCTCATCTCCGGCAGCGACATGGCACTTCAGAACAGCTCGGACATGGCCATGAAGAGCGCGCTTGATGAGCTGCTCGGCAAAGGACACGACAACTCTTTCAAAGCGAGGGAGCGGTTCGGCAACCTTACGATTGAGTCAGTGCGCGACGCCGCCGCGGCTTTTCTGCTGAAAGAACGTATGGCCTCTACTATACTTGTTCCTCAACCTGATACTGAAGGAGACTGATAATGGCTGAAGCACCGGAAATGCACAAGATACTGTTCGCTAACCTGATAATGATGCTCTCGCAGTCTGCCATGCAGCAGCTGGGCAAGCTCGTGAACCCTATGACGGGAAAGACAGAGGTGAGCCTCGAAGGCGCGCGCATGACTATCGACATGCTCGAGATGATAGAGGCCAAGACCAAGGGGAACCTCGACGCGGAAGAAGAAAAGATGCTCAAGGACCTTCTCTCAAACCTTCATCTGAACTACGTCGAAACCTCGCAGAATCCTCCCGCTGAAGAACCAGCGGAGGACAAGAAGGAAGACGGCGAGACGCCTGACGACGCTGCCGAAGACAAAGCCGAAGACGACAAGGACTCCGGCAAGAAAAAGGCCGAATCCGAATAAAGCCCTCTGCTTTCTGTTTACTGTCCCCACGAAGGAAGCGGGATGCGAGGGACGGGATGCGGGATTCGGGGGACGGGATGCGGGATTCGGGATGCGGGGTACGGGATGCGTAGAGCATGAATTACGGCGCTAACACTCCGCAGAACGGGAGGGACAGCATGCTGCTGTCCGGCGCGAACGCCGGAAGTGCGGTCCGCAGAATGCGGACCCTCCCGGGGAAAATGCAAATTCATCCCTAAAATGAGCTCACTTCCTGCACGATATCCCGGGTCAGTGCGTCAGCATGTCGCCCGGGGTGTGACCCACTAGGCGTGCCGTTCCCTTCCGGCGGGAGGAACGATGCGAGGTGCGAGGGACGGGGAGCGGGGTGCGGGATGCGGGGAGCGGGGTGCATGAATTACGGCGCGAACGCTCCGCAGAACGGGAGGGACAGCATGCTGCTGTC
>JBFIFS010000046.1:0-15707 GCA_041602695.1 Kiritimatiellia bacterium | reverse complement strand
CGGCGCATGAAAACCCGATCCTGAATCCAGTCATGGCCCAGGCTTTCGACAGGCCGTTCAGGAAGATTGTGCGTTCCTTCATTCCCGGTATGGAAGCTATGCTGACGCGATCGGCGTCGTCGTAAGTCAGCTCTGAGTAGACCTCATCGGTGATTACAAGTATGTCGCGCTCCACGCAGAGCTCGGCCAGGTCCTCTACTTGCGCCCTTGACAGGACTGCTCCGGTTGGATTGGTGGGGAAGTTCAGTATCACGGCCTTGGTCTTGTCAGTGATCTTTTCGTCAAGCTGTTCGCGGGTGAGGCTGAATCCGTTCTCAGGAGAAGTTGATACGCGGACAGGGACACCGTGTGCAAAAGTTATGAGCGGGGCGTACGAAACATAGGAGGGCTCATGGTAGATGATTTCATCGCCCGGCTCTGTGACGGCGCGTACTGCAAGGTCAAGTGCCTCGCTCACTCCTACGGTCACTAGGATTTCGTTTCCGGGATCATAGTCCATGCCGAAGGAGCGGCTGACGTATTGAGCAATGGCCCTGCGAAGTTCGATGAGCCCGAGGTTGGCAGTGTAGGCGGTGGCGCCCCGGTCCAGGGCGAATACGGACGCTTCCCTTATGTGCCAGGGAGTAATGAAATTCGGTTCGCCGATGCCCAGGCTTATTACATCGCTGCGCGTGCTGACTATCTCGAAAAAGTCGCGTATTCCGGAGCGCGGCACATCGCCAAGATGTCTGGCGATAAATTTACGGCGAGACTTGGAGTCGCTCATCTGCTTCTTCCGTTTCCATAAGGACGCCCTGGTCCTTATAGGTTTTGAGCATGAAGTGGGTCCCGGTGGAGATCACGCCCTCGATCGTTGCGAGTTTTTCACTTACGAAATATGCCACTTCGCGAAGGTTCCTGCCTTTGACGAAAACAAGCAGGTCATAGCCGCCGGACATGAGAAACAGCGACTCTACCTCGTCGAACCGGCTCAAATTGCTTGCTATGCGGTCGAATCCGCCTTCCCGCTCCGGTGTGATCTTTACCTCGATTACTGCCCTGACCCGCTCAAGGTCCAGCTGGTCCTCGTTGACGATTGCCTTGTAGGCCCGGATTACGCCGTTTTCTTCGTATTCAGCGATCCTGTCTTTTACCTCGTCCTCGCTGATGTTCAGCATCTTCGCCAGGTTGGCAGTTGACTCCAGTGCGTTCTCTCTGAGCAACTTAAGCAGCTTGTCCATGGTAAATCTCCGCATTTACATTGTTGATGTGGTTACCTATCATCTTTTTTTGAGTTTTTCACCAAGAAAAGTGCACTTTAAACCGAAGAACAGTTGGAGGGAGCGGCATGGTCGCTGAGGACAGGGTCCTTATTGTCGGGCTTAAGCGCGGCGATATGCAGTGCTTCCAGAAGATCTTTGAGAAATACAGGCGCGTTCTGTTTGCGTATTTGAGGGGAATCCTGCATGACGATGGGCTTGCCGAGGACTGCGTGCAGGATGTCTTTCTTGAACTCGCCAGGAAGGCCGACAGCATCGACATCAAGCGTGGTGTAAAGGGGTGGCTTTTCAGGGTTGGACGAAACAGGGCCATTGACAGGATAAGAAAGCGGAGCAGGGAGGTCCAGTCCGAGACGGCGGCCGATGCGGAGGATTCGGGAGATCGGCCTGATGACGACCTGATCGCGGCGGAGGCCTCAGAGGGACTCATGATGGCGGTAAGGTCACTGAACGAAGCTGAACAGGACATAGTGATGATGAGGTTTTTTGGGGGGCTGACTTTCGCTGAAGCGGAGGAGGCGACCGGGGTGCCGCTCAACACGCTGATTTGGAGATGCAGGCGCGCTTTGGAGAAGCTTAGGAAGAAGATTGGAAAGCTTGAGCTATGAAATGTGACGATGTTTTTGAGGTGATTCTGACCCGCGGCCCTCTTACGGAGGAAATGGCGGAGCATCTGGAAGGCTGTGAGGAATGTGCCGGCCTGAACGAGGCGGTAGTCGCGCTGGACAAAGAAGGTGACAGGGGGCGCAAGCGTGACCTCTCGGCTGGCGCCGTGGATTATGTCCTTTCAGAGGCGGCCAGGATAACAGGCGAGCGCATCAGCCCGCCCCACACGAAGATGAAGGAGTGGTGGCTCGTTCAGCGCCTGGCTGCCGCTGCCGCAGTGGTTCTCGCGGCGGGACTGGGAATAATGCTCTTGAGCCGCATGCTCGCGCCGGAAGAGCGCGCGGCGGCGCCTGTTGAGTTCGCAGTGAGGGACACTGGCACGGAGATTGATGGGCTGCGGGAAGATTTGACCGCGGATATTTCCGGGTTTGCGGGGCGCCACTACGCGAACGGCGGGGCTGGACAGCTTTATCACGAAATCGCTGATTTGAAGTCCCGGATGGAAGCGGCATCTGCGGGCCTTCAGCTTGAGTTCGCGGGACTTTGAAAAAGAACGGAGAATGGGAATGAGAAATATATTAGTTTTACTGATGGTTGTTTGTGCGGCTGCACCCGGAATATTTGCCCAGGACAAAGTCGCGGTGAAGCCCCCCGCGCCCCGCTTTGCTGGTCCACCGCCCCTGCCTTTGGAGGGTGATGTTCTTCGTTACGTCTTCGAACATTTTCCCGAGGAGAACAGGGACGAAGTGATGGCGTTTATTGGTGAGAATTTCAAGTCGGACCTGCCGGTTTTCCGTAAGCTTTCGAATGAAGACCCGAGAAAGGCGACTGCTTACATGCTGGACCTTGTAAGCGATGCACTCGTGCTGATGGAGATTGCGAAAAAGGATGAAGAGCTCGCCGGCATGATGGTGCGCCAGAAGGAGCTGGAGAGGAGGGCGGTTCGAAAAGCGAAAGAGACGGCGCTTGCGGACGGGGAGGAGAAGAAGGCCCTGGTGAAAGAGCTCAAGAGCCTTCTAGAGCAGGCATTTGACGCGAAGCAGCAGCTCATGAAGCGGGACCTGGCCGGCATGGAAGAGAAGCTCAAAGAGTTGAGTGAGATGATTTCGAAGCGTGACGAGTACAGGGAAAAGATTATAGAGAATAAGCTCGACGAGATGACAGTTGAGGAAAACTACCTGAAGTGGTGAGAGAAGAGGAATTCTGAAGTCTGAGGTATGAAGTCTGAAGGGGGATGGGGTGGAGAAATTTGTCAAATGAACGTTGAAGTGCTGGACAATATCAGGATTGTGCTGGTGGGGCCGCTATACGGCGGCAATATAGGGTCGGTTTGCCGGTCCATGGCGAACATGGGGCTGAGCGACCTCGCTATAGCCGATGCAAGGCCCGTCAATCTCGATGAGGCGCGAATGATGGCCTGCCATGCCACGGAGGTCCTGGAGAACCGCACCGAGTATGCGACGATGGCGGAAGCAGTGTCCGACTGCGGCCTCGTGATGGGAACCTCCGCACGCTGCGGGCTTTACAGGCAGCATGCAAAGACGCCAAGGGAGTGGGCCCCCCACGCGCTCAAGACCGCCGCCGCGGGGAACCGCGTGGCCCTGGTGTTTGGGAGGGAAGACAACGGCCTTTCCAATGAAGAGCTGGCCCTGTGTACCCAGATCATACAGATCCCTACGACAGAGGAATTCTCCTCGCTCAACCTGGCGCAGGCCGTGATGATCTGCAGCTATGAGCTTTTTGTCGCACTTGATGTCTACGAGCCGCCGGTAGAAAAGTCCGAAGAGGCATCAAGTGAATTGCGGGAGCGTATGTTTGGGATATGGCGCGAGACGCTCATGGAGATAGGCTTTATGAAAGACGACAAAGCGGACCACATGATGCTCGGGCTGCGCCGAATACTTTCGCGGGGGCAGCTCACGGAAGATGATGTACGTATAATGATGGGGATCGCCCGGCAGTCGCTTTGGGCCGCGAAGCATAAGGAGAAACAGAAACCTGAAGGCTGAAACCTGAGACCTGAAGGGCCGTCAAACAGGATTGGATGCCTGTTGGGAGGGACGGCGTGTCGCCGTCCGGTCCGCAGAATGCGAACCCTCCCGGGAAGAGAACACAGTTCTGGTTTGAGATAGGGAATTTGAACAAGTAAGATATGCATTGGTAAAACCATGAGTTTTCAGTCTACATACATAGGATCGATCCTTCGCAAGACGGAGCTGTTCACGGACGAGAACATCGATGTCCTTATTGAGGCGGTCCAGGGCGGTGACGTGCATTTGGCAGAGCGGGTCGTAGCGGAGGGGTTCGCCAAGGAAGAGGAGTTCCTTAAGGCCCTTGCCGGAGTGCTCAACCTGCCGTTTATGCGCCTCGAGGCGGAGGACATCAGCCGTGATGTCCTTGAGAAACTTCCTACCAAGGCCGTTTTTCAATACAATGTCATCCCCGTATCGTTTGAGAACGGCGTGCTTGTTGTTGCTACAAACGACCCGCTCAACGCGGGCCTGATGGACGCTCTGCGCCTGGCATCAGGGGCGAGGGTCAAGCTCGCACTGAGCCCTTCCGCGGACATCGCGCGTGCGGCCAAGGCGTTTTACGGGGTCGGCGCGGACACTGTTGACAGGATGATGCAGGATGACCGCTTTGAGGTGGAAGCGGCAACGGCAAAAGTTGACCTGAGCCAGCTCGACCAGGAAGCTTCCATAGTAAAATTTGTTAACCAGATCATATGGGAAGCGGTGCAGCAGGGCGCGACCGACATCCACCTGGAGCCCATGGAGGTGCAGCTGCGCATACGCTACAGGGTGGACGGCGTGCTGCACGAAGCGCCTGTGCCGCCCCAGCTGAACAGGTTCCAGGCCGCGATCATCTCCCGTATCAAGGTCATGGCGAACATGGACATAGCTGAAAAGCGTCTTCCCATGGACGGGAGGATAGGGCTGAAGGTTGAAGGACGGGACCTCGATATTCGTGTGTCCACGGTTCCCACTGTCTACGGTGAGAGCGTGAGCCTCAGGCTTCTGCAGAAGGGCGGAAAGCTGATAAGCATCCAGGACCTGGGAATGGGTGAGGCCGATGTCGAGACGATCAACAAGATAGTACACAGGCCGAACGGCATCATTCTGGTTACCGGGCCAACGGGCTCGGGAAAGTCAACATCGCTTTACGCGTTTCTCCATGAAATCAACACCATCGACCAGCGGATCCTGACCGCGGAAGACCCAATTGAGTACGAGATGGCCGGCATTAACCAGGTGCTCGTCAGGCCTGATATCGGCCTGACCTTCGCGCGGACCCTGCGCCATTTCCTCAGGCAGGACCCGGACGTGATAATGGTTGGAGAGGTGCGCGATCTTGAGACCGCCGAGATCGCTATCCAGGCATCTCTTACAGGTCACCTCGTCTTCAGTACGCTTCACACCAATGACGCGGCCGGAGCGTTCACCAGGCTGCTCGACATGGGGGTGGAGCCTTTCCTGGTAGCCTCAGCTGCCGAAGCAGTGATCGCGCAGCGCCTTGTCAGGAAACTCTGTCCTGAATGCATGCAGGCAGCCGAGCCTGAGCGCGCCGACCTGGCGGCGGCAGGCTTCCCTGTGCAGCGGCTCGATACCGAGACGACTTATGTCCAGACCGGCTGTGAGAAGTGCCGCAAGACCGGTTTTCACGGCCGTGTCGGAATTTTCGAAATACTTCGTGTTTCCGACGCGATCCAGTCGATGATTATCGCGCGCTCGGCATCCAATGAGGTCAAGCAGAAGGCCCTGGAAGAGGGCATGAAGACGCTTCGGGATGACGGCTGGGACAAGGTTCTTAGAGGTGTAACTACGGTTGAAGAAGTCCTGCGCGTCACCGAGGAGAACGAATAAAGAAGACCTGAAGGCTGAAACCTGAAACCTGAAGGGTGGGGAAGCGGGTTAGATCTCTCTAATGATAGCTGACAACTGAGGACTGATTACTGATCACTTCCTAGAATATGCCGACATTCACATACAGAGCACGCAATAGGGCGGGGGAGAAGCTGGAAGGAGAGGTCGATGCTAATGACCGCCGCGCAGCGCTTCTGCAGCTTGAGCGCATGGGGCTTACACCTGTTTCCGTTGATGAGCGGACCGCCGCGGTTGTTGCGGGCAAGAAGAAGGAACGTTTCACTCTCTGGCACGGCAGGAACCGCAGGATGGGCATGCGTGACGTCCTCCTGTTCACGAGCGAGCTCAGTGACCTTCTGGCCTCCGGCATGACGCTGGGCAACGCCCTGAATACGCTTGCGGGCAGGAACACCGGACGTGCGGAAGATGAAGTGATAGCGGCACTTCGCGATGAGATTGTGAGGGGCACGAGTCTTTCTGACGCGCTTGCCATGCATCCCGAATCCTTCACGAGGCTTTACGTGAACATGATCAAGGCGGGTGAGGCGAGCGGAGCGCTGCATGAAGTGCTTGGACGCCTGGTTGATCACTACGAACGGATGCAGGAGCTAAAGGAAAAGGTCATCATGGCGCTCACTTATCCCATCATAGTAATAACGATGGGCGTTGTGGTGCTCGGTTTTTCCATGGTCTACGTGATTCCCAAGTTCGAACTTATATTTCAGCAGATGAACCAGTCGCTGCCGCTTCCGACGCGGATACTGATGGGTATGAGCTCGTTCACCGTCAGGTATGGACTGATCGTTCTGGGCGTCGTCGGCGCCGGGCTCATTGCAGCGAACCGCGCGGTCAAGACGGAGAGGGGGCGGATGGTATGGCACGGCATGATTCTCAGGATGCCCCTGGTCAAGACCATTGTCGCCTCGGGGATTTACGCGAATTTCGCGCGAACGCTCGGCACGCTTCTGACCAACGGCGTGCCGGTGCTGCAGGCGCTGGGTGTGGTGGAGCAGACGATCGGGAACGCGGTTATAGCCAATGAAATACGAAACGCCAGGGAGCGGGTTACGGACGGCACGACCATTTCCGGGCCGTTGGCAGCGGGGAAGGTGTTTCCCCAGGTGATGACGGACATGCTTGCGATAGGCGAGCAGACCGGCGACATGCCGGGGGCGCTTAAGCACATAGCGAAGAGGTGCGAGAATCAGCTTGATAGGAGCATCAAGGTGCTTACAACGGCGCTGGAACCTATTCTGATCATAGGGATTGCGGTGGCTGTGGGGTTTGTAGCGCTGAGCATCCTGATGGCAGTGTTTAATTTGACCAGTGGTTTGAACGCATAGAAAAGAAAACCTGAAACTTGAAACCTGAAACCTGAAAGGGGAAGGTGATTAGAATGAGAAGAAGATACGAAAGAAGATTGAACGAAGGTTTTACACTTGTTGAGCTGCTGCTGGTTGTCGCTATCCTCGGTATTCTCGCCACTGTTGTGGTTGTGAATTTTACCGGAAAGCAGGTGGATGCCATGATCAAGGCCACGCGCGGAAGCATTGCGAACATATCGACTGCCATAGATATGTATGAGGTCGACACCGGCCAGCTGCCGTCGTCTCTTCAGAACCTGGTGTCCTCCTCAGGCGAGCCTAACTGGAATGGGCCCTACCTGCGTGGCGGCCTCCCGGCTGACGCGTGGGGGACACCTTTCGGTTATTCGTCGCAGAACGCCAAGAGCTACGAGGTCAGGTCCGCCGGGCCGGACAAGCAGCTGGGCAACGATGACGACATAACCAGCTTTACGAACTAGAAAGCCAGTTCCAGGAGGAGCCAGGGCGGCAAATGAATCGAAACGTCTCCATGCCTCATGCCCCACGCCCTCTGCGCAGGGCGTTTACGCTCGTCGAGCTGCTGCTCGTGATCGCCATCATGGGTATTCTTGCGGCCATTACCATACCTAACCTCGCCAGGTCTATGCGGGGCAACAGGATCCGTATTGCCGCCAGGAGCATCATAACCGCGAGCAGGTATGCCAGGAACATCTCTATTCTGCGCGAGGCGGAGCACGCGCTCGTGTTCGATATAGACGGCTCGTCGGTCTTTCTCGCGGCAGGCATAGCGAGCCTGCCTTCCGGTGGTGAGGCGGGCGCTGACGAAGTTGGGGGTGCTTTGGCCACCGTCGACGAAGGTGCCGTGGTTTTCGCCTCGGAACGTGCTTTTGCCGGAGAAGGTGAATTTGTGCGTGATCTTCTGGGCGTAACGATCGAGTCGATAGAGTTTTCCGGCGGCGATGTTCTTACCACGGGCAAGGCGGTTGCCGTTTTTGAGTCGAACGGCAGGTGCACGCCCTACGTCGTTACCCTGACCGACGAGACTGGAAAGCGAATCATCATAGATGTGGACGCACTGGCGGCAACCGAAACCGAGGAAATTGAATGAGTCCACGCCGAAGAGACGGGATGACGCTTATCGAAGTGCTTCTCGCAGTCGCCATAGCCGGCACCGCGCTGGTCATACTTGCCACCGGCTCGGCAAGGTGCGTGGCGGTGTTTCACCGCTCACGCGATTACCAGCAGGCCCAGTGGTGCCTGGGATTGGGAGAGTGGGAGTACCCGCTTCTCGCCACCAATGACCTGTCCACCTGGGAGCAAGACGGCATTGAGTACGCCGAGGGCTTTTTCTTTTCCCGGGTAGTCGAGGATGACGAAGACGAAGACGATTTGTTCCTTGTGCGCACGACTGTGAAATGGCAGCGGGGGCCGAGGGAATTCAAGGAGGAAGTGGCCAGGTATGTGTTTGCGCCTGAAGAGAAAAACAAATAGACGTGCTGGCTTTACGCTGCTCGAACTGATGCTGGCGATATCGATTCTGTCCGCAGTCACGCTCGTGATGTATATGACGCTCTCGGTCATTGCCGGCGCCTGGCGAAGGACCGTAGTGCTTTCCGACAACGTGAACCACGGAGACTTCGTGATGAATCAGCTCGTAATGGGCCTGAGGTCGGCTTACTACCCCTCGACAGGAGTGAATAACCAGTACGGTTTCGTTCACGAGAACGAGGGAGACGGTCCGGGCGCGGAAGACCGGATCAGCTGGGTCAAGCTCGGGAGCGCTATTGTCGGAAAAAACTGTCCCTTCGCGGGCACTCCGCACCGGATTGAGGTCGCTATGGAGGAAGACGACAAGGGGCAGGGAATAGCGTTCAAGGCCTGGCGCCTGCAGGGCCAGCCGGACGACTTCGATCCTGATGATCTGGAAATGGAAGTCTTCTCACGCCGAGTCACCGGCTTTGACGTCAGGACGGCCACACGCCGGGAGGACGATGAGATTATATGGGAAGATGACTGGCTGGAAACGAACAGGGTTCCGCTGGCGATTGAGCTGACCGTCTATATGGACCCTAAAGAAGAAGGCGGAGAGCACGAGGAAATCAAAAGGATATGTCCCGTCCCTAGCGCCTACCTGTCGTGGAAGTAGTCGCGGGAAGAATGATGCGAGGCTCGGGGTACGGGATGCGAGATCGCTGGTTTCGTAAAGGAGAGGAAACTGGTTCCCAATAGGGAGGCTATATTTTCGGCACTGGCAGTAAGATAAGACGAAATGACCATTGAAATGCACATAGCTGGATTGGTTCGAGGCGGCATCCGTCATCCCGTATCTCGGATCCCGCGTCAGCGCTCCGGGCGCCCCCAAGGCTCCGCCCTTATCGTCGTGCTCTGGCTGGTGGGTATTCTTTCGCTGCTGGTATCGACAATGGCCTTCGAGGCGCACTTGGAGGCAAAGATTACAACTCATGCCCGCAAGAAGCTTAAAGCCGACCACCTCGTGGTTTCAGGAGTTGAGATTGCCGAGATGCTCATGAAGAAGAGCAATGATATTGTGCAGAAGAAGCTTGAAGAGGAAGAGGACGACAGGTGGTACGGTACCGCCAAGAAGCTTTCAGAGGGACTGGCCGTGCTGCAGCTCTCCGAGGAATTGGGCGAGGGCGTGGTTACTGTTGATATTGAGCCAGAGCCTGCCAGGAGGAATGTCAACCGGCTTACGGAGGAAGACTGGGAGCGTGTGCTGGAGGTAGGCGGGGTGCCCATAGACTTGTGGCCAACAATTGTGGAATCTTTCCAGGACTGGACCGACAAAGACGGCCAGGCCCGGAGGGACGGAGCCGAGACGGAGGACTATTACGCCACCCTCGAAAAGCCTTACAGGGCGAAGAACGGTCCTGTGGACACGGTCGAGGAACTTCTGCTTGTAAAAGGCTTCAGCCGGCCTGTATTGTCGGGGGGAGTTTTGCCCGGCGATGAGGAAAGCGAAGAGCCTGTCGTGATGAGCGGAATCAGCGACCTCCTTACCGTCTATGGAGACGGCAAGGTCAACGTTAATGCCGCTTCACAGAGGGTGCTGATGACGCTGCCGGGCGTGGATGAAGTGGTCGCCGGCGCTATAATCGAGGAGAGGGAGGGCCTTCTTCTTGAGGAATGGGAACGGGAGGACACGTCATTCAAGGACGTGGGTGACCTGTTTAGGCGTATTCCGGAGCTGGATCCGCTGATAAGGCAAAACGTTGTTACCGGGTCCCAGATATACCGAGTCACGTCTATTGCCACTGTGGGCGGCGTGCAGCGCAAGATATGGTGTGTTGGGCTGTTTAAAGAGAATCGACTTGAAGTATTGAGATGGTGGGAACACGAGTAGGCGAATACGAATGTTTGTGGTACTCTTATAAGCGAAATGTCTGGTAAGCATAACATAACGGGTATTGCCCTTGAGGGCCGTGGCGCCAGCTGGATCGTGCTTGATGCACCCAGTGGTGCGGGCGAGGCCTCTGTCAATGAGTGCCAGTTTGATTCTGAAGTCTCAGGGATCATATCTTCGGGTGGTGAAGAGGCCCAGCAGGCAGGTGCGAAGCTGAGGGAGGCGCTTGGCGCTGTAAAGGGTGATGTGGCTGTATCCCTGCCTTCCGACCAGGTTCTCTTACGGATGCTCGATCTGCCGACTACCGATCCGGCTGAGATTGAGGGAATGGTGGGCCTGCAGATAGACAAACTTTCTCCTTTCCCGGTGGAGAACATGGTTGTTGCCCATGAAGTAATTTCGAGGAAGGAGAGCGGCGTTACTGTCGCCGGCATAGCGGTTCGCCGTGATATCGTAAACCACGCCAGCGAACTTCTGAAGGCCGCGAGCATAGTGCCGACCCGGGTCGATGTGAATTCACTGGTTTGGTGGAAACTCATCAGGGCCAGCGGTTCTCTTCTTGATGAAGGCAGGCAGGTGTTCATCATATTTAGGGGCCCCTCGAGCGAGTTCGTGGTGGTACGGGACGGAGAGCCGCTGCTCTTCAGGGCATTCGTGAGGCAAGCGGGCCAGGACGATGCATCGTTCATGGCGGAGATCTGTGAAGAGCTTGGATATACGCTGATGTCACTGGAGCTCGAGCATGGGGCGTTCCACGATTTTTCCGTGTCGCTGTGGTATTCAGGCATACTCGATGAGGAGGTGCTCAGCAAGCCAAGACAGCTTGGCGGCGGCAATCTCGAATCGAACTCCCTCGATACGCTTCCGGGCCTTGCTGAAGGCGCGGCGAGCAGGTGCATGGATGAGGAAGCAATCGACCTTACTCCCGCTGACCTGATTCATGAAAGGGGTCGGCGTGCTTTCAGAAAGACTCTTTTCAGGACCCTGGCCGGCGTGGGGGCGGTCTGGCTTCTTTCACTGGGGGTCCTCTTTGGCGGGGTCGCAGTGCAGAAGGCGAGGCTGAGGTCGGTCCAGGGCTCGATTGCGGAAATCAATGACGCCGCGATGGGTGTCCGTGAGCTGCGCCGCAAGGTGAGGACCATAAGCCTCTATACTGATCGTTCCAGGTCCGCTCTTGAGTGCCTGCGTGAAGTCAGCATAAAGCAGCCTTCCGGCGTTGACCTGACTACTTTTCATTACAAGAAAGCCGATACGCTGACTATAGGAGGCGAAGCCTCCGGTGTGAACCTCGTGTACGATTTCAAGAAGAACATGGATACTTCGTCCCTTTTTGAAGGTGTTACGCTTGACGGTCCTAAGAGGAGCCGTGGCAAAGAAATTTTTGAGCTGGAGGCCAAGCTTCCCGGAGGTGAGGAATGAAAATTTCCCAGAGGGAGATGCTCCTGGCCATGATGACGCTGGCTGTGCTGCTGGTGGCACTTACGCTCATAATCGGCAAGCCTGTGATTGATGAGTGGAAGGACCTTGGCGCCAAGGTTGCCGAGGAGCAGGCCAGGTATGAGGCGGACATGCGGCTTATCGAGTCGAGGGGTGACTGGGAGGAGCGTTTCGTCAAACTTGGTGAGCTCATGCCTGCGTTTCCGGCGGAGAAGAAGATGGATATCCATTGGCTCTCAGTCATGGACCAGATTGCCTCCAAGAATGGACTTGTGATCACGAAGCGGCAAGCTGGCGAGGAGAAGAAAATAGGGGATGTATACGAGCTGACGATCGAGATCCGTGAGTGGGAAGGAACGCTCGACGCGCTGGTTCATTTCCTGTTTGATTTGCAGGGCCTCGGTGTTATGCTCGACGTCAAGCAGCTATACGTGAAACCGCTCGATGCCAGCAAGCTGCGGGGACGATTTACGCTCAACTGCGCTTATTCAAAGAAAAGCGGGGCAGGGCGGGAGTGATTGATGAAGAGTTTTGAAAAGAAGGGCATTTTCCATCCAATAATAGGAGCACGTTCTGCGTAGTACGCATGATGAGGGCAAGCTTTCGCACTATACTTTTGGTTTTACTGGCCGCTTCAATTGCTTCGGTAAGCATTGCGCAGGGCCCGCCGGCCCCGGCAGGTGAGAAATACGTTCCCAAGGCGCCGGGGCTGAAGTTTCAGAACGCTACGTTCGAGATTCTTCTCAACGACTATGCTGAGAAGACGGGGCTGACGCTGCTGATGGATCCTAAGGTGCCCAAGGGCGGGAGCGTGACTCTCAGAAGCCAGGGCGTTCTTTCGATGCCAGAATACCTGCAGGCAATAGAAGCTGTGCTGGGAATGAACGGTATTGGGCTTGTGCCCAACGGCGATAAATTCGTGAAGGTGGTGCCCATAGCGGAGGCACGTAAGGAATCGCTGAAGATCAGGACGAACCAGGAGCTTCCTGAAGAGTCGGATAAATTGGTGAGCCAGCTGATTCCGCTTAAGTTCATTGACATCACCGAAGCCGAGAAGGCGATAAAGAGCTTCATACATAACTACGGCCAGATACAGCTCTTCGAGCGCACCAACAGTATTCTTCTTACTGACACGGCCGCAAATGTCAACCGGGTCGTGGAAGTCCTCGCGATAGTTGACCAGCCGGTGGTAAAGCTTGAGGAGCCCCACATCGTCCCAATCAGGTACTCAAAGGCCTCCGCGATAAGGTCCAAACTTGAGCAGATCATCAAGGAGGCCCAGGGCCAGCAAAAGCCGAGTACAGTGCCTAAGCAGAACCCCACGGGAGCGCCGGGCGTGGCCAGGCCGGCGATACCAGGTATCATTCGGGCTCCCAAACCGGCCCAGGCTGCTACAGAGACCGCGTCTATTGCTGAGATAATCGAGCAGGCGGAGAAGGGGCTTATCCGGGGTGATGTCAAGATCATCGATGATGACAGGACCAACATTCTTATCATTATCACCCGCCCCGAGAACATGGCCTTCTTCAATAAGATCATCGAAGTGCTGGATGTGGAAACTGCGCCCGATGTACTTGTGAAAGTGATCAGGCTTGAGTACGCGAAGGCTGAGGAGCTTGAAGGGACGCTTAACTCGCTGATCGGCAAGAGCACGGGCAAGGATGAAGCAAAGGCCTCGGTTGCCGGTAAGGCGGGCGAGGAGGCCAAGGGGGCGGCGCTCAAGGATTTTGCCGCGCAGCTCAAAGCTGAGCGGGACGCCGCGGACGGCGGAAAGTCTAAGGTTGGCGAGCTCTCGTCGGATAACATCAAGATACTTTCAGACAAGCGGACTAACGCCCTGATTGTCATGGCCAGCAGGGGCGACCTTGCTGCCCTTGAGGAGATCATCAGGGAAATGGACACCATGCTCCAGCAGGTGATGATAGAAGTGGTGATCGTGCAGGTTGACCTGGATGATACCGTTTCCTCCGGCATTCACTGGGTGCAGCGCGGTCTAATCGTTCAGCAGCGTGACTCAAGCGGCGTGCTGACGCCTGAAGGCGCGCTCGCGGGCAGCGCTGGTGGAGGCACTGGCGATTTCATCTCCTCAATTGAGGACGCGACCAGCCTGACATCTATCGGGGCCTGGGCGGAGAACAGCGGGCTTTCCGCTTACTTCACCTTCTTTGGCCTGAACCTGGACGCGGTTGTAAGGCTGCTTAAGTCTGATACCCGCACAAAGATAATGGCTTCACCCCGGATTACTGCTACAGACAATACCAAAGCTACCATTGATTCCAGTGATCAGATCTACTTCCTTAAAGGCAACACTGTCGACCAGTTCGGCAATGTTACGCCGCAGGTCGAGGTCAAGGACATAGGGCTTGAGCTTGAGGTGACGCCGCACATCAACGAGAGCCGCAACGTCATGATGGAGCTTACCCAGACGATCAGCGATGTTGCAGGGAGCCAGCAGATTGGTGACCAGGGCAACTGGCCGGTCACGAAGCGCAGGTCATTCACGGCGGCCATAGCCGTACGGAACGGCGAAACCATTGTTCTTGGAGGGCTCGTAAGGCGATCCAACGAGCAGCAGAAGACAGGGGTTCCGATCCTTAGCAGCATTCCGATTCTTGGGCGCCTATTCAGCTATAACAACCGTGTGGACAGGCGTTCAGAGGTGGTTGTGTTTATCACTCCCTATGTTCTTGATACCCCGGAGGAGATTGCCGCAAACGCCAAGAGGCACAAAGACGCCATAGACTCCAGGGAGATGTGGAAGAGTGACTGGTCGCAGAGCAGGCTTGCCGAGAAGACGCGCGCAGACAGGAAGCTGTCCAGTCGTGAGGAACGGGAAAGAAATATGGCAAGGATTGCAATGGAAAAGGCGTTAATAGAGTCTACCGATGCCAAGGTCAAAGACCTTCCTTCACCTCCCCGAATGGTAGAGGTATCTCCGGACGCGGCCAAAGAAGCCGGTAAATCAAAGCCTGAAGGCGATGTCGCACCGCCACCGGCTGAAAACACCGGCAAGAAGGCCGGAAAAAACGGTGTCATTAAAGCGCTTGATCCGGAGCTGGTTGACTTCATTGACCGCCAGGAGAAGAAGTGGGGCGACAAGCCGGAAGAGGCCGAGTCTGAAGCCGAAAAGCGCCTTGTTGAGTAGCTCCTCTCTATCTCGCACGGAGACCACAGGGGCAGAATTCCTGAGACACACGGTTTGGAGAGAAGGGTAAACCGTGCCGTGCGTGTTCCTTTCCTGATTCGGCCTCTCAGCGAATCAGGAATGCCCTTATCTCTCATCTCTGTGTCCTCTGTGCGATACAAATCTCTCTTTTCTTGTTGAGGTGAGACAGCGGATTTTCTAATCTCGAAGTTCATGCAAATCAAACCTTGGAGGGTGTTATGAAGTATAAGTGTGACGTATGTGAATATATTTACGACGAAGAAGCCGGTGATCCTGACAGCGGCATAGCTGCCGGTACAAAGTGGTCGGACGTTCCTGAAGACTGGGCATGCCCTGAGTGCGGCGCCGGCAAGGACCAGTTCTCTCCTGTCGAAGACTAGAAGAGTCTTTTTTGAACAGAAGGTAACAAAGGGAACAAAGATAGGCGGCTGGAGGGTTAGGAATGACCTCCAGCCGTTTCTTTCTTCGTGCCCTTAGTGGTCTTCGTGAGAGGTCAATCTTGATATGTTAGACAAGGAATTTCTTGAGAAGCTTTACGGGATATACAACCGCCGGAAGTATGTCCATCCTGACCCGCTGGAGTTCCTTTACCGGTATCCTGATCCGGCAGACCGGGAGATCGCAGGCCTCGTTGCGTCTTCGCTCGCCTACGGGCGTGTGCAGCAGATTCTCGTCAGCGTAGAGAAAGCG
>JBFIFS010000045.1:0-15800 GCA_041602695.1 Kiritimatiellia bacterium | reverse complement strand
CTCTGCTGAGCAGCGGGAGTCTCTTCTTTTTAGATGACGTACGGCGGGGTGCCGCGCAGGCAGATATCGTCAAGGTCTCGCTCGGCGCCTGGGACCAAGCGTCCATGGAGCGCCTCAACCGGCCGTCCAGCCGGATTGACTTTGAGAAGATAGTGGAAGGGTACAGGATCTTCAGGGACCTGTTTCATGGTGAGCTGTGGCTCGAAGTGCTGCTCGTCGAGGGAGTCAACTCGCATGTTGCCGAGGTGGCCCGCATAGCCCAGATAGCCGGATCTTTCGCGCCGGACAAGATCCATCTGAATACTGTCGTCAGGCCTGCTCCTGAAGCGGAGGCCCTTCCCGTCACCGCGAACGCCATGGAGGCGTTGTCGCGCCTGTTCGATCCGGCGGCGGAAGTGGTTGTCGACTTCAAGGGCGGCGTTCCGGGCAAGTGCGCGAGCGTAAAAGAGATCCTGTTGCGCAGGCCCTGCACGGTTGACGACCTTGCAGAAGTCTCGGGGCTGCAGCGGGATGCAGTCGCACTGCTTCTGGAAGAGAGGGCTGCTGAGTGGCGCCTGGAGAGTCGCGAAATGAACGGCAAGACGTATTTCCTGATCAAGGGGCTGGAGGACAACGGTGAGCTTTAAGAAGGCCCAGCACCTGCCAGGCATGCTTTTTGTGCCCGAGGACAACGGCTTCAAGAAACACCGATGTCCGGACTGCCAGTGCTGTCAGTGGTGCAGTGACGAACGCTGCGCCGTCTGCCTCAAGCGGCGCAAATGCCAGCGTGCGAAGCGAAAGAAGAAAAGCTGACGGGGGCGCTTGGCTTCAGGGCAGGGGGACGATGCACTGCTCATCGTCATTCGACACAGAGTTGACCCTGGTCCCTACGGGAAAACAGTACGTCTCAGAGTCTGGATAGGGCTGAAACAGTTCCTTGAGCAGCGAGACTCTTGTAATGCTTCCGTCCATCCACTTCAGTGCCGCATCATCTTCGAGTATCACCGGCATTCTGTTGTGAACGGTTCCGGTGACCTTGTTCGGAGCCGTTGTGACTATCGCGCAGGAGTCAATTGCTTCGCCCTTTGGACCGTCCCATATTTCCCAGATGCCAGCGAAGAAGAAGGGGCGGCGATTTTTCAGATGGAAATAATAGGGCTGTTTCGGTCCGCTCCCGCGCCTGGCCCATTCATAGAAGCCGTCACCGGGTATAAGACATCTTCTATGCCGCGCCGCCCCCCTGAAGGAAGGTTTCGAGTCTATAGTTTCTGATCGGGCGTTGATTAGGCGCCTGTTCTGGTCCTTCTCTTTCATCCATGGCGGAATCAGGCCCCATTCGAGGGAGCGGAGAATGCGCCTCCCGTTCAGTTCAGGTTCGTTGACGACGGCAGGGACCTGCTGTCCCGGCGCAACGTTATACCTGGCGGGAATGTCGGGAGGGTCTGATATTCCGACCCGGTTCAGTTCAGCGGCGGGTGATTTGGTAAGTGTGTATCTTCCGCACATTCGTCGTTCTTCTCCTCTGCCGGGGGCTTGAGAAATCTCATGTACGCGCCAGCCAGCGTTGCGATAGGTATGAATTCAGTCATTGGTATAGTACAGTATGCACCTGCCAGCAAAGCCCAAATCCAGCGCTGTTTTTTCGGGATGCAGTAAATGGAACAGATCCACAAAGCCAACCCTCCACCTAGAAGCATGCCTGAGAAGACACCTAATGGGCCGAAGGTCGAAAGGTCCATCACATCAATAAGGATTCCTGCCAGGATCGGGCCGAAGGCGCTCTCCAGTCGTCGCCAGAGGCCGGATGGCGGGGCGGAAGAGGATGGCTCCATGGATGATGGCGAAGCGCTCTCGGAATGCTCCTCTGTCTGGGGGGTATGGACGGTCATCTGCCGAAGAGGCGCGTTCTTGACTTAGAACTCCACCTCAGTAAATGAGTTGCCATCGTTCCTGTAGTGGATCCATTCATTTGGCTGGTTAGAGTGGGTCACCAGGATGATGATGTTCACTATTCTTTTCTCGACGGCGCTCGCGATACCAATAATCTTTCCGTCTGGTCGGGTGATCGAGCCGCCTTTAAAGTACTTTGCGGTCATTGAGGAGGTAGAGCTGCCCGCATCTTCTTCGGGGTCTGGCTTCTTCTGGATGTAGATGTCTACCTTGTTCTGGGAGTCGCCGTCCTGGCTTATAACTGCCAGGTCGCTCAGGCCGTCCATGTTGAAGTCACCCGCCAGCGATTTCTTGTCATCATCAGCGGATTCGATTTCGTTGGCCTCGACCACAGTATTGGTTTCCGTAAAGGCGAATGTTGTTTGCGGAGGCGGAGGTGGAGGTGCATCCTCGACTGCAGGCTCGGGTTTGCTGCAGGCAGACAGAAAAATGCATCCGGCGACCATGACGTAAAGGAAAGACAGTTTCATGTGGAACCCCTTTTTTGACTTTACCGATTGTACCATGGTCGAATTGATGGGGCAATTCATTATAGAAGCCCAGATTCAGGAAGATAAAATTTGTCGATTACGTCGGCGTGCTGATATATTACCTCTTCTTTTCAAAAAAACGATAAGAGGGCTGTCTGATGCAGGACTACGAGAACAATGGAATTACGGGCATAAATGTCGAACCGGGCAGGGCGTTCTTTGTTCCCTGCGCGTCTGCCGATGAAGCGGCCCAGTTCGCCTGGGATGCCTCCAGCAGGTTCATGCGTCTTAACGGAGCATGGAAATTCCGCTTCGCCGAAAAACCCCTTCATATTCCCCACAACTTTTACGAGTCGGATTACGATGACGGCAGGTGGGATGAGATCGCAGTGCCTTCCAACTGGCAAATGAAAGGCTATGGCCGCCCACATTATACAAATATCATTTATCCTTTTCCTGTAGACCCGCCGTGGGTTCCCGATGAGAATCCGACTGGCGCATACAGGCGCAGCTTCATCGTTCCCAAAGAGTGGGACGGGATGACCCTCACTCTCCGCTTCGAAGGCGTTGCGACGGCGTTTCATGTCTGGATAAACGGCAGGTTTGTGGGTTACAGCAAGGGCAGCCGGCTGCCCTCTGAATTCAATGTGACGAAACATACCCGGGTAGGCGAGAACACCATTGCAGTGAAGGTCTACGGATGGTCGGACGGCGTTTATATGGAAGACCAGGACATGTGGTTCCTCAGCGGCATCTTCAGGGATGTTTCTCTAACTGCGCACACAAAGGTCCATATAACGGATTTCAAGGTGGACACAAAGTTCGACGGCTCATACGAGAACGCCGAGCTCACTGTTGATGCGGAGATCAGGAACGCTGACGAGGGTGAAGCGACCGGGCTTGTTCTGGCTTGCGGGCTTTATGATGGTGGCGGAAACATGGTTGGACAGGCGGATGTTCCCTGCGGGCCAGTGAAGGCGGGAGCGGCGGGGAAGACTCTCTTGTCTCTTGCCGTGGAGAAGCCGGAGCACTGGACTGCAGAAACGCCGACTCTTTACACACTGATTATTGTGCTCAGGGAAGAGGATGGCAGCGTTCTGGAAACGGTCGCTCAAAACATCGGGTTCAGGCAGATCGAAATAAGGGACAGGCTTTTCCTCGTGAATGGGAAGCCGGTCACCTTCAAGGGAGCCAACAGGCACGAGTTTTGTCCGGACAACGGCTGGGCTCTTGAGACCTCGTTGATCGAGAAAGACCTGAAGATGCTCAAGCAGAACAACTTCAACGCCGTAAGGACCGCGCATTACCCTAATGATGTTCGTTTCTATGAACTCTGTGATCAGTACGGGCTTTACGTTATGGATGAATGCGACCTTGAGACGCACGGCACATGTTTCGCGCAGGGCCTTCATTTTCTCAGCGATGACCCGGAGTGGGAAGGTGTATATGTGGATCGCATGAAACGAATGGTGGCGAGGGACAAGAACTTCACCTGTATAGTAATGTGGTCTTTGGGTAATGAGTCTGGATACGGGCGTAACCATATTGCTATGGCGAAGCACGCCCGGGAGATGGACCCTTCGCGTCCAATCCATTACGAGCGCGAGACCCCCGGCAAGGGACGGCCGACGGACCTTCCTGTTACTACTGATGTTACTGCGGCAATGTATGCCAGGCCGGAGTGGGTGAAAAAGCACATCATCAACTGTATTCCCGTGGAGGGCTACGAGCTGGTGCACCCGGAATACTGCAGTCGCCCTTTTATATTTGCCGAATACCTTCACGCCATGGGCAACGGGCCGGGCGGAATCAAGGAGTACTGGGACCTCATAGACGCCCACGAATTCATGCAGGGCGGATTCGTCTGGGACTGGGTGGACCAGGGAATAAGGAAGCACGACGCGCAGGGGCGTGAGTATTTTGCCTACGGCGGCGATTTTGGTGACGAACCGAATGATGCGCAGTTCTGCATTAATGGCGTTGTTATGCCTGACAGAACGCCGTCACCGGCGCTCGCGGAGTTTAAGAAGGTGCAGGAGCCAGTCAGGGTTGAGGCCGTGGATGCGAAGGCGGGCCGATTCAAGATGACGAACCGCCTGGATTTCGTCGATCTGACTCACCTGAAAGGCAATTGGTGTATAGTGTGCGATGGCGACGTTCTGGAATCCGGCAAGATAGAGATACCTGCCATAGACGCGCGCCAGACGAGTGAGTTTTCTGTTTCGCTGCCTGAGCCCTCCCAGTTGTCTGCCGGTTCGGACTACTGGCTTAACATGAGCTTTGTCCAGGCATACGCCTGCATTTGGGCCGAAGAGGGGCATGAGCTTGCCACCGCGCAGTTCAAGCTGGAATATGACGTACCTGCGGTTGAGCAAGGCGGGCCGCGTCCCGGCGGGTCCATGCGGTCTCTCGAGATGCCTGCAAACCTCATTGTAGCCGGCGACGATTTCGAAGTAGTGTTCGACAGGACGTCAGGCCTCATCAGCAGCTGGCGTAAAGGTGGCAAGCGAGTGCTGGAATCCGGTCCAAAGCTCAACTTCTGGCGCGCACCCACGGACAACGACAGGATAAAGAAGGGTCGGGTCTGGTCCAGCTCCCGGCTCGACGCGCTCCAACACAAACTTAAGGGCATGAGCTGCGAGGAGAACGCGAACGGCGAGTTCCGGGTGACGGCCCGCGTTACGATAGCTCCTCCTGTGACCGACAAGAGATGGGACTGTGAATACACATACCGTATTCTTCCCGGCGGCGAGATAGTGCTGACGACCAGGGGCAAGCCAGTCAACGGGCAGAATGAAGAAGAAGTAGACTGCATTTGGCCCGAAGCCATTCCGAGGATTGGGCTGGTGTGTCACATGCCTCAGGAATCCGGATGGGCCTCATGGTATGGGCGGGGGCCTGGCGAGTGCTACGCGGACACTAAGCAGTCACAGCTCTTTGGAGTTTACAGGCGCGACGTCGATGACCTCTTTACAAACTATGTGGTTCCGCAGGAGAACGGGAACCGCACTGACGTTGGATGGGCATCACTCACCGATTCCGACGGCAGGGGGCTTCTTGCCACGGCTAAAGGGTCCATGGAATTCAGCGTCCACCGCTATTCGCTTGGCAACCTGACAACAGCACGCCACCAGAACGAACTGATGCGCGATTCAAAGATCTGGTGGTATATCGACTACAGAATGCGCGGGATAGGCACAGGCTCCTGCGGAGCGGACGTGTTCCCTGAATACGAGCTCGGGCCCCACGAGTTTGAATTTGTGGTCAGGCTGACTCCTCTCGCTGCAGACCAGAACCCCATTGAAATCGCCAAGAAGCCGATCGTTTAACATACGATTATTGAGAAAAAAGACCTTTTTTGACTTGCAAGGCTTCGGCCGCAGGTGTATCAGGCGTATTGACAGTAGGGCAAAGTGTACTTATTGTTACTGCGTTGCGGAGCGGGTTCCGCAGCACGAGGTAAAACACTGGTAAGAGTGTTAGCAAGGGGAGCAACAAAGTGGACACGGAAATTGCACGTGAGCAGGTGCAGGTGGAAAGAAAAATGTTTTCTTTTGACCTGAGGGAGAATCCACGAGGCAGGTTCCTTCGAGTCACCGAGGACGTCGGAGGTAGAAGGGATACCATTATTATCCCGGCCACGGGCCTGGAGCAGGTTCGTGAGATGCTGGACAAGATGATAGAGGCCAACGAGAAGGCCGGTCCGTCCAGCGTCGAAGGATAATATAGGCAGTTTGAACTCATATCTTTCAATGCTTCTTGCGTTGCTTCCGGTTCTTTCCGCCGGCCAGGCGGTCGTGCCAGACCTCAAGGACGCCAATACAGTTCTTCAGGTCGTCAGAAGCAGGTTTCCATCCGAACCGGTTTCCATTTCCGGCACCATAACTGTGAGGCGCAGGCGTGGTGTTGTAGTCAAAGAGATGGGATATCAGGTCGATGCCAAATGGTCCAACGACGGGGGGACCCTTGATTTCAGGGTAACAGACGCGTTTGGCCGCGAGGCCGATGAAGTCCAGGTGTCGTTTGCCGGCGGACAGGCGGCTTTAATCAAGCGGGAGGGTGACGGCCTGGTAGGCGACAGCGGCATGATCGGTGGAACGGCCCTGAACTGCGGCGACCTTGCGATGCCGTTCCTCTGGTGGCCGGACGGTGAGATAGTCAAGAGGGAGAAGACCCGAGGCCGGGAATGCTATGTTTTGGACCTCAAGCCGGGACAGCCAGGTGAAGTGGCAAGAGTACGGGCCTGGATTGACAGCTCAATATTCATTGTCCTTAAAGCGGAAAGCTACGGCGCCGACAAAAAGCTTATCAAACAGGTGACCGTAAAGAGTTTCAAGAAGGTCGAGGATCAATGGATGATCAAGGACCTTGAGGTCATTATGGGGTCTGCCGCTGACAAAACAGTGGTAACTGTTGACTCCATGGAAACCCAGTCGGAGAGGAGAGAAAAGAAGAACGGCTGACAGTGCTGTTTACGAATGAACCTAATACTGTTCATACAATTCTTTTCGCTGGTATTGCTTTTCGCATGCTCTGCATTCTTTTCGAGTTCGGAGACGGCGTTTTTCGCGCTGAATCCTATACAGATTCATCGTATTCGAAAGTCCAGGCCGCGGCGTGCCGATCTTCTGGATCGACTCATAGCCGATCCCCAGTCGCTGCTTTCCACGCTGCTTATCGGTAATGTTCTCGTCAATGTTGCCGCGTCTGCGGTGGGCTTCGCGGTGGCTGAGCACTTCTTCAAGGACCATGGCGAAACGGTCGCGATTCCGTCAATGACCCTTCTGCTCCTTCTGTTCGGTGAAGTGGCACCTAAGAGGATGGCCATGGCTCATTCTGCCAAGCTGGCGAGCATGTTCGCCCCTGCGCTGTCTCGCCTGGTATGGCTCTCTGCTCCCGTGCGCTTCCTGATGAACAAGATAACTGAGCGATACCAGGAACACCTGGCTGCGGCGAACAGGCACCTCACGGAAGAGGAATTCCTTACCGTTGTGGAGCTTGGAGAGGAAGAGGGCGTTCTCGATGAAGAAGAGGCCGATATGGTCGACGGCATAATAGGGCTGGAAGAGCGGCAGGCCAGCGAGATCATGACGCCCCGTGTAGATGTTCTCGGAATCGATACTGACGACCCGCCGGAGAAGCACGAGGAGATCGCTTCCAAGGCCATGTATCGGCACATTCCTGTGTACCAGGGGTCCCTCGACAACACCGTTGGTTTCCTTGACGTCTACAGGTTTCTTTTGAGCAAAGAACGCAGCGTCAAGGACTCAACAATACCTCCGCATTTTGTGCCGGAGTCGATGCCGCTGGACAACCTGCTCGCTGAGTTCAGGAGAGAGAACAAGAGGATAGCCTTTGTTGTCGATGAGTATGGCGGGACCGCCGGCATCGTCACCCGCGGGGACATACTGGAAGAGATCATTCCAGATGTCGAAGGGGAGTACAGGAAGGAAAAGCTGACCATACAGAAGGTTGGGGTTAACAATTGGCTCATAGCCGGCGATACAAGCCTTGAAGACGTGAATGATGAGATTGACCTGGAGCTCGAAGAGGACGCAGCTGATAGAATATCCGGCTGGGTCACCGCTCAGAATGAAGCCCTTCCCAAGCCGGGCGACAAGGTCGAGGCCCAGGGATGCCGCGTTACCGTTCGAAAGGTGAGGAGAAACCGTATCACGCTCCTGGAGCTGGAGAGGCTGGAGGCAGACGATGACTGAGGCCTTCCAGTTCCTGTTCACCATATTGTGCTTTTTCGGACACGCCTTTTTTGCCGGCATTGAGACGGGGGTAACGGCTATCAACAGATTGAGGCTGAAGCATTTCGTAAGGCAGGGGGATAAGGCGGCGGAGATACTGAACGGGTTTCTCGAGGATTCCGATCGCCTTTTGGGAACCACCCTGATGGGAACGAACATATGCCTTGTAGTGACAACTGTCTTCAGTGCGAGTCTATCGGCCAAGTGGTTTGGGCCGTGGGCGGAACCTGTTTCCGCACTTCTGGTGGCAATCTGGGTTCTGATCTTCTGTGAGTACATCCCGAAGACATGGTTCAGCAGCAAACCCTACTTTCGGGCGATCAAGTTTGCCGGGGTGCTGAGTGCTGCTGAAAAGATTCTTAAGCCCGTGTCGATTGTTACGGTTGCTCTTACCAGGATCCTAGTGCCGGGAACCAAGAAGACCTTTGCCCGTCCGCTGCCTTTCGTATCGCGTGAGGACCTGAAGATGCTGACGAAAGACGGTGAAAAGAGCGGCGCCCTCTCTCGTCACGAAACCTGGATGATTAGCAGGGTCTTTGAGCTTTCGGGAAAGAAGGCCTCCCAAATTATGATACCTCGCGACAAGATGATAACGGTAGACAGTCAAATGAAAGTCGAGGAGTTTCTGGAGGTGGCGAGAACTCACGGGGTAACGCGGATGCCTGTTTATGACAGGGAGCAGGGTGAGTACACCGGTATAATCAACGCCCTCCATGTGCTGTCGACGCTGTCCCAGTCGGAGGGACGAACCATAGGCCAGCTGGCCCGTCCTGCCCAGTTCATTCCAGCGGGAATGCCCGTTGACGATATCTTCCCTCGCCTGAGGCGTTCACGCCAGCCTATGGCCCTTGTAAAGCGGAACAACGAGGGGGTCGTCGGCCTTCTCACCACCGAGGACATACTTGAGGAAATCGTAGGCGAGCTGTAAGGGCGGCTTGCTCCTCGCTGTAGGGCTTTTCCCTATACCGCTCCCATCGAAACGGCCCTAGTCTGTGGCTATGAGTGTGTCGAATCAGCAGGGGCTATGTCCAGTTTGCGGGCGGTTTGCCGGGCAGCTGTTAATGTGCGAATACTGCGGCGCAGATATGCCTTCGGTCGATCTGCGCAAGGTGCTCAGGCAGCTAAGTGCCGCCTCCGCTGCTATTGGAATAGTTATCCTTCTCTATGCCTGCGGAGAGCCGAGGCCCGCCGTCGTCTCCGCTGACGATCTCTGTCCGTCCATGAACCACGCTTTGGTAAGCGTACGGGGGCGGATTGCGTCGAAGCCCTTTGTGAAGACGACCGCAGAGGGAGTGTCGTATGCGTCGATCCTGATTGATGACGGCAGCGGCCTTATCCGGGCGTCCCTGCAGAGTGATGATGCGTCACTGTTTGCCGCGCGTCGACCATCGGAAGGCGACATGTTCGAAGCGGTCGGCGTTCTGCAGGTACAGGCGGGGCGTAAGCCCCGAATCTTTATCCGCAGGATAAAGGGGGAGGTATCGTGGAAGCTGTCTCCCTGATTCCTTTCGTTCTCGCCGGAACAGTCCTGGGCTGTGTTCTGGCATGCATACCGGGTCTACATGTCGCCACCTCTTTGGCCCTTCTGGTTTTTCTTCTTGGCGATTCTCCTCTCTGTCAGGAGGCAGTTCCCCTCTGTATTGGCCTTGTCGTTTCTTACGCGATCGTCGGCTTTGTGCCAATGGTCATGCTTTCAGTGCCCGATGAGGGGCTTTTCGGGGCTGTTGCGCCGGCACAGGTGCTGCACCGCGACGGGCTTGGGCCTGCGGCGGTATTGCTTGGCGCCGCGGGGGGCGTCATGGGGGTTCTCTTTTCATCGGTCTTTTTTCTCCTGCTCGGGAGGCGCCTTGTTTCTTCGGCAATCCGGGTGCTGGCCCCGCACTGGCATTGGATTGTGTGGACTGTTAGTGTCTTTATCCTTATGTCGGAATGGCCGCAGCGGAGCGGGCCGGGTTTGACCGCACCAATGCGTTTCTTGACGGCATGGCGCCGTCTAATCCCCGGCGTCGTTGTCTTCGCGGCTTCGGCAGCTCTTGGCCTGGCAGTGTTCTTCCGCGGGGTTAGTTCCAGCGAGGGTTCGTTCGCCTCGCTGATGCCAATGGTTACAGGCATCTTCTCAGTGCCCTGGCTGTTGATCGCCATTGTTTCTAATCCGGTAATACCCAGGCAGAAGTTCGGCGATGGTATTGGCGTTGCATCCCGGGACGTGACGGCTGGAATGGTGTCAGGGTGTCTCGGTGGAACCTTCGCATGCATTGTTCCGGGAGTCACCGCAGGAGTCGGGGGCCTGCTCGCGGGGCACACATTCTCGTTGAACAGTAAGGGCGGATTCCTGATCGCACAGGGCTGCGCGCGGAGCGTATATCTCTGCGGTTCGATGGCCCTGCTGTTTGTTCCGGGCGTTTCGAGTACGAGAGGAGCATGTGCTATGATGATTCGGAGCGTTTATGAGCCCTTTGCGCAGTTGGAGCTCCCCCTGGCAGTGAGCGCAATGCTGTTCTCGACGACGGCTGCAGCGTTGCTGACGCTTCTGGTTGCGAAATCATTTCTCAGGTTTATCACGCGTGTTGGAGCCAGATGCGCGGCGCTGCTGTCTCTTTCTCTGATTCTTCTTATCAACCTTCTGATCACGGGGCTGGAAGGACTGCTTGTGATGGGCGTGGCTTCAGCCATAGGCGGTGCCGCGATCCTTTATGGGGTGAGACGCATGAACTGTCTTGCATGTATCCTTGTTCCCGTGGGTGTCGGCCTTTCTGGTTGGGGTGGGCTCTTCCAGTGAAAGGTATCGCTCATTTTGCAGGTGGGATTGCCGCTGCATCACTATTTCCAGAGGCCGTGACGCAGGCGGCGGGCGGGTATCCAGTGCTTTTCATGCTCGCGGGCGCATGCGGGCTTCTTCCGGACACGCTGGACTTCAAATTCGCGCGGTACTTCTGTCGCTACGACATGGAAATTGCCCCTGACCCGTTGAGGCCTGATGCGGCCATGATAGCCGAGGCAGTTGCCCTGGCGGTTAGCGCTGTCGCCGAACAGCGCAGGAGCGTTTGCCTCAAGCTGCACACTGTTCGCCTGGGTCATGATCAATGGTTGGCCTACAAGCTGAGGTTCAAAAGAGCAGAGAAGAAGATAGAGGTGGTTTTCGGTGAGACAGTTGATTCAGGAGGCAAGCGTGCAGGTATGCCGCCGACATCGTGCAGCGCAGCGGCATCCCTGGCATGCGACATTACGGTTGACTACGGTTATGAGGTCGAGGTCGGATTCCTCGAAGGGCCTACAATCCAGTTCGTGCCGAATGGCGAGGCGGTGGCTGCGACATTTCTGCATTGGCATCGTGCGTGGAGCCATAGTTTACTGATGGCATTTGGAGCAGGGCTGCTGACAGCCGCAGCCCTGGGGCGCCTCGCAGGTATAGTTGCTTTTCTGGCCGTGCTTCAGCACATTGTGGTGGACCAGCTCGGTTTCATGGGGAGCAATCTGTATTTTCCTTTCGAAAGGAAGCGCAGGGCTGGAATGCGTGTTGCGGCGTCCGGTGATATGTTCTGGAACCTGGCTTTCGTCTGGGCCGCATGTACCGTGACACTCTGGAATATCGGTATCTCCGCCATTGCAACCGGAGGATTCCTGAACTATGCGTTCTGGGGCTGTGTTGTTCCCGTTATGATCGTGGCGCTGCTTGTGAGGAACTAGGGCGGAGCTACATTACTTCGTCAAGTTCGTCGTTCTTCTGGGCGCTTACGGCTTCAAGTTTGTCCATGGCTTTCCGGCCCTGCTTGACTGCCGTCTTGCCCGTGAATCCTTCTATTGCCTGCTGAGCGGTCGACGGCTGCTTCGGCTTCGCTTCGGCTGCTTCAGGTTTCTGTTCCTTTGTACATGCTGTAGCCAGGGCTGCAGCAATCAGTATCAAGAATACTCTCATTGTGTTTCCTCCTGAATGATATTCAATGGTCATCTCTAGCACGCGGCATGTCAAGAAGGCTTTGCTTGACCGGGCGGCTGATAGCACGCATATTTCTCAGGAATGGGTGATGCAATGATACATGAGCGGGCGAGGGTCGAGGGTGTCGCTGAAGTCAGCGGCGACTACAGGCTGCTGGAAATGACCTGCCCTCGGATTGCTGAGGCCGCGCGTCCCGGTCAGTTTGTTCACGTACTGGTTCCCCGGATGGACGGCTCCGTCCTGCGGCGCCCATTCAGCATCTTTTCCGCCGAGCAGGGCAAACTTGAGATCGTTTTCAAGATTGTTGGCCGGGGGACCCACGCAATGGGCTATCTGGATGCTCATGACGAGCTTAGCCTTATTGGTCCTCTTGGAAACGGATTCAATGAGCCGGCGCCTTTCAAGGTGCCTGTACTGATTGCAGGCGGGTATGGTGTTGCGCCGCTGCTTTACCTTGCCCGCTATACCGGTGTGACTGGTATAGCCTTCGTAGGGGGGAGGACGGAGAGAGACCTGCTTTTCACAGGGATGTTCGAAGACCTTGGCTGGGAAGTTGTGCTGGCAACAGACGACGGTTCAGCCGGTCGCAAGGGGTTGGTGACTGAGGCGGTGAAGGAGCGGCTGGAACTCAACGCGGACGATGTGGAGCCGGAATTCTTTGCCTGTGGACCGGACGGCATGCTCAAGGCGGTGGGAGATCTTGCGGTTTATGCCGGCTGGACAGCATGGTTGTCCCTGGACAAGCACATGGGGTGTGGGGTAGGCGCTTGCCTCGCCTGCATCCAGAAGATCAGGAACCAGGACGGAAGTGTTGTCCAGAAACGAGTGTGCAAAGACGGTCCGGTGTTCGAGGCCCGTGAGATAGTATGGAGCAGTGAAAGTGAAGCCTGATCTGTCAGTCAAAATCGGAACCCTCGAAATGAAGAATCCGGTCATGACGGCATCCGGAACCTTTGGGTATGGATCGGAATATGCTGACCTGATCGATGTGGAGCGCCTGGGAGCCGTTGTCGTTAAGGGAATCATGGTTGATCCATGGGAGGGCAACGAGACTCCGAGGATGCTGGAGGTAAAAGGCGGACTTCTTAATGCCATTGGCCTGCAGGGCCCTGGTGTAGAAGGTTTTGTTTCGGATTACCTTCCGTTCTTCGAGAACGTGGACGTTCCTCTTATCGTTAATATCTGGGGACGAACGGTGCATGAATACGCGGATGTTGCTGCTAAGCTGTCGGACTGTCCCAGGATAGGCGCGCTCGAGTTGAATATTTCATGCCCGAACATAAAAAAGGGAGGGCTGGCATTCGGAACAGATCCTGATTCGGCAAGGACAGTTATTGAGTCGGTCAGGTCTGTTTACAAAGGCAACCTTATAACTAAGCTTGCCCCGAATGTGCCGGATATATCGATTTTCGCAAGAATGGCCGAAGACGCGGGGAGTGATGCGATTGCCCTTATAAACACCATTCCCGCCATGGCTATCGACATTGCAACTAGGCGGCCGATCCTTGCAAACAGGGTTGGAGGGCTTTCCGGACCAGCTATTCATCACGTTGCAGTGAAGCTCGTGTGGGAAGCGGCGAAAGCCGTGAAGATACCTGTTATCGGCATGGGGGGAATAACCAACGCCGAAGAAGCCCTTGAGTTTCTGATCGCAGGAGCGAGCGCTGTGGCGGTCGGGACGGCTAATTTTACGGATCCTTCCACGCCGCTCGCCGTGATCACCGGGATTGAGCAGTACATGTCCAAGAACGGCATGAAGGACATGAGTGAGCTTGTCGGCTCAATCGTGACAGACGGGGAATAGAGGAGTGTTGACACGATGATGCCCAGGTCGAAACTCGCTCTATGGATTGTGATCCTGTCAGCTCTGTCTTCTGTAATCTGGACTTTCTGCTTTCCCTATGCGGAGCAGAGGCTCTACGCGGCTGTGCCGTCGGACTCGTCTTTTGTAAGCGCTCACGATTGTCTCGGAGAGCGATGGGATGGCCTTCTCGCCGGAGGCGCTGGAGATGTAGCTGCGTCGCTTCTTGGAATGGAGCAGGCTTCGGATCTTAAGTCTCGTGCCGTCAGTTCAGCGCTAAGGTGTTTTGCAGGAAAGAAGACCCTCTTTGCGTATGTGCCCCCGAGGTATGAAGCCAGGCGGGGGAGCTGGGTGGCGGTGAGCTGGGCCGGCGGCGCCAGTCAGCTTATACGATGGAACCTGGTACACCCTTTCGTCAAAGGTCTAAAGAAGGACACCATGCCCAACGGCCTGGCGTGCTGGGTTTACGGCTCCGGGCACGCGAAAGTAATATTTACTTTCCGTGACGGTTACATGCTGGCGGTGAAGGGTGATGACATAGGCCTTCTTCGGAGAATGTCGTCCAGGCTGGATTCGCATTCCAGGGGCGACATCTCTATCAATGGGCAAAGGCTGAAGCTCGCCGCGAAGTCATATCCCGGCAAGGCTGATCTCGCGTGGTATCTTACTCCATTTACGGTGTCCGCGGACGGCAGCTGTCTCATTGCCCTTGAGCCGCGGGATGATGGGATCCGGCTTCATGGTTCTTTTAACAAGACTCTGCCTTTCGCCGGCTCTGCCGCTGGCGCAGCGCTGGATGCTGCTTCCGTTTGCGGCGATCATGTCGACGCTATAGCCGTTTCCAAATGGGCGAATCTCAGCGCGATCCTGGGTAAGGGATCCGCGACTAACCCGGTCGTATCGTTCCTGAACGATGTTTCCGTGGACGAGGCCAATATGTTTGTGGGGGTGATGAGCGACCGGTTCAGCGGAAAGATGTATAACCTGAAAGTTCCGGTGATGCTTGCCGGCGTACAGGTGAAACCAGGTGTAGACATAAATGAAGGTGTCAACAAGCTGATGGACAGGCTGAACGCCGAAAAAGGGCTGGGGATTATTCCGGTAAAGATGCCGACGGAGAAGGGCCCTATTATCCTTGCCGGCGGCAGCAAGATGAACCTTTTCGGTGACACGAGGGAGCGGCCCGCCCTGACGGTGCGTGATGGTTGGCTGGTTGTCTGCAGCGACATGGAGAGCCTTCTGCACGTGCTTCAGGAATGGGACGCCAGCGATCCTGTCGAGTCTCCGCGCTGGTCGGAGATGCTGGATTCTGAGGGCGGAGAGATCGGGGCATATGTCGACTTTACGGCTTCAGAGCTGTCGATCAGGAACGCCATAGCGGTATACACGCTTTTCCTGATAGCTGAAGGCGATGGCACCGCGGAGAAGCGTGCTGGGCTGGATGTTCTCAGGAATATTGTTGAACGCATGGCCGATGTGGGCGCGGTCGTAGCCAGTTCATCATCGAGTGAGGGCGTCCTGCGGATAAGTCTCCTTTTGGGATCTGAAGAAGGACTGTAGGGGACTGGGCGCCTTGCCCTGCTGCGCGCTCGCGAGCTTCCTTCTCCGCTCTACGAGCTGCGCAGAACAAGTCGAAGGGCATACTTCGCCTGATATTGGATTTCGGCGTGTGCCAACCATGGCTTCCCAAGGCGTAGTTTGCAGGTGGTCGTGTGATGAAGGCCCGGCGTCGCGGCTGATGCCTGCTATGCCGTGGCAGCCTTCGTTCTTCGCTGTGTTGCGAACGAAGACTGGTGCTCGGGAAAGGATTTGAACCTTCACGACCTTAACGGTCACTAGGCCCTCAACCTAGCGCGTCTGCCATTCCGCCACCCGAGCGGGAAAGGCGTGAATTTAGCCAAGTTATT
>JBFIFS010000044.1:0-16248 GCA_041602695.1 Kiritimatiellia bacterium | reverse complement strand
TGTTTCTGCCGTCAGTCCGAGTTGCGGCTTCCCTCGCCAGCAAGCCCCATTCGGAACCTGTCCATGTAGCCGAACCTGAAAGCGCTGCAGCAGGGAAGGTCGAGAATCTGAGGATTCTTGTTGTGGACGACGAGCCGATGATTACCAGGCTAATTGCCAAGACGCTTGGGCTTTTGGGGCACACTGTCGAGTCCGCCCATACAGCGAGTGAGGCCCTTAGTCTAATTCAAAAGAATGCTTATGACCTCGTCTTAACGGACAAGGATTTGCCCGACGCAGACGGTGGTTCGGTGGCAGCGGCGGCCAAGCAATTGAAAAAGCCGCTGCCAGTAATAATGCTTACCGGCTTTGGAGACATGGGCGAGCTGTACGGCGAGCTGCGTGATCATGTTGACCTTGTGATATCCAAACCGGCGGACGGCGAAACACTGCGCCGGGGGATCGCTGCAGTCATGACGTCGTAGGTACAGCATTTTGCGGCAGGCGCAGTGTGACGACAAGAGCGGCCTTTTCCGGCGGGCTGCGGATGTAATCCTGCATATCTTTCGCAATTGCGTGGACCGGTTGTCGTGAAAGAGATCTGTTGGGTGGGTATGGGTGCTGGTACCTTCTTCTATCTATGAACTTGGACTACAAGCCGGATTTTGCTGAGGCCGTGGACACGTGGGAGCGGTTTTGGCGCGGGGAGGCTGAAAGGCCACTTCTGTACGCTGTGAGGCCCAAGGCGGGTGTGGATCCCGTGCGGAAACCGCGTCCTTACGATCTTGCCTTCGGTGAGATTGACCCGATCATTGACCAGGCGCTTGGATGGGCGGAGACGCATGAGTTCATGGGTGCCGCAGTTCCGTTCTTCATGATCACCCTTGCGCCAGACCATTTTGGCGCGCTGCTTGGCGGGCAGATTGAGCGAAGCGAAGAGGGAAAAACTAACTGGGTAGAGCCGTGCCTCGAATCACTTGCCGATGTCGAAATTGAATTTAACAGGGAAGGCAGGTGGTGGAAGCGGACAGTTGAGTGTGCTGAGAAATTCCGGGAGCGGTGCGACGGCAAGCTGATTGTTAGCGGTACACACCTGCAGGGGAGCCTTGATGCACTGGTGGCACTGTACGGCACCCAAAACCTCCTGATGGATATGGGCATGGCGCCCGACAAGGTCAAAGCGGCGCTCGATCAGGTCGATAAAGCACTTCTCGAAGTACGCGCGGCGATTTCTGAGCTCTTCGATGTCCCGCAATGGGGCAGCGTTAACAGGTTTGGGATGTACAGCCCGGGTATCATTGATGTTCCGCAGTGCGATGTCTCCTGCATGATCAGCAAAGAGATGTTTGATGAATTTGAGCTGTCGTATCTCAGGAGTGAGGTCGATAGTACCGCCAACAGCATATACCACCTCGATGGCCCTGACGCGCTTCAGCACACAGAAAGCATTTGTTCTATCGAAAGCCTTGATATGATCCAGTGGATGCCGGGCGAGGGGTACTATGATGACGACTGGAGTGGTCTCAACGGCAGGATTGATTCACTGGGCAAGGGGCAGATCTTTCAGTCGTATTACAAGCTCACGGCCGAGGATATCAGCCGCATCTGGGATACGTTCAAATCCCGCAAGCTGTTTTTTCACGTAACACCGGAGCAGGTTGAGGAACTTGGGCAGACCTGATAATGCTAAAGTGACCATAAGATGAGGTACTGAGGATGGGCGCGTACGAGAAGCTATCAAATGAAGACAGGCAGAAAGTAGACGACCTGCTTGCAGAGACGAAAGCTAATGGGGGATTGGCTCCTGTTGACCTTGACCAGTTCTGGGCCGATCAAGATCGTTCGCGCCAGGCGCCGTTCGGTGCCGACATACCCCAGTGTTCTTTCGGTGCGATACTGACCTGGGAATGCATTTTCGAGGAGTTCGGCTTGGAACAGGACTGGTGGCGCTTTCAGCGCGAAGATCCGGAGTGGGCCCTCGACCTCAAGAAGAAGTACAACGACAAGGCGGAGAAGGTTGTTGGGCGCAGGATACTTGGAGAAGGGCGACCCGATCCTGAAAAGAGATGGCCTTCTACAAAGGAGCTTAGTGACATATTCGAGGCTGAGAACGTGTGGGAGGGCGGCAAGTCCGGGAGCTGGTGGCTGAAGCAGTCCGCAGGCACTCCAGAAGAGCTGGCGGCCCTTCTGGATCGTGTAGAGAAGAGGCTCGAGGATCTCCGTGAATTCATGCTGCCTGAGAACTGGGATGAAGAAAAAACGCGCCTGACGGGATTAGGTTGCAGCGTTCCTGCTTACAGGGGACAGCGCGGCCCATGTACCTTTGCCTGCTCGGTATATGGCGCCGAAAACCTTTTGCTGCTCTTTTATGATGACGAGTCGCTCTTCCGCCGTTTCAGCGATGTTTTGGGAAGGGCGATACTTGCAAGAGCAAGGGTATTGGACGAAGAGGCAGGTCTGACACCGGAATCTGCCGGAAGGGGCTGGAACTGGGCGGATGACAACTGCTGCCTGTTCAATCCTGACATGTATGAGGCCTTCGCGATGCCGATTCACCGGAAGGTGTTCGGTACATACGCCCCGGATCCTCAAGACTTCCGCTATCAGCACAGCGACTCGGACATGGCGCATCTGCTGCCTCTGCTCAGCGAACTCGACCTCAAGGGTACGAACTTCGGGCCTACGCTGACGGTTAGTGAGATCAGGGAACACTGCCCCAATGCTGTAATTCATGGTCAGCTTGCGCCCTTCACTTACAGCAGGAACGAGGAGGCGAACATGGTCGCTGAATTTCTGCGGGACTTTGATCAGGCGCGGGAGAAGCGTGGGCTCAATTTCACAACGGCAGGCTCTATTAACAACGGAAGCCGGCTGTCCGGGATGCGTCTGCTAATGGCTGCAATACAGCGCTACGGCCGATACGAGTAGCAGCGAGGCCCTTAAGCATTGTGGTGTCATCCTGGAACTGCCGTGCGTGGTTAATTTCCAAAATGGTGTGGAGATGCGGGCTTTCAGGCGTTAAGATCACGAGATGATTAATCGCGATATGTTCAAAAGTGTCGGCACATCTCTCCTTGCAGCAGCATTTCTGGCGGGCACTGCGGCGGCAAGGGGTGATGTGAAAGCTGTTACCTGGTCGCCGCATGCTAAGCCCAGCTGCCAGATGAATATGGGCCCGACGGGTGCGCGCGCATGGATGCGAGGGCATCAGTTCGAAGTGGTCCGGGTCGATAAGGCGTCTCCGGCTGACGGCATTCTTGAAGTAGGGGACCGTGTCGTTGGCGCAGGAAGGACAACGTTTTCGGATGACAGGGATTCCCGCATGATCCTGGGGGATGCCATTGGTGAAGCGGAGGCCAAGGGGGGTGATCTGAGACTTGACTTACTGCGGCACGGAAAGAAGCGTAAAGTCACCGTTCGCCTGCCAGTAACGGGCCCTTTTTCCAACACATGGCCGTATGACTGTTCTAAGTCCCAGCGAATTCTTCACGAAGCCTGTATGTATCTGCGCGAGGCGCAGTTTCCAAAGGGGCAGATAGTCACGGACGGAGGGATAGGGACCTATCTTGGCGGCCTGCTCTTTCTCGCTTCGGGTGATGCGCGTTTCAGGGACTGCGCGAGAAGGGCGGCCTATGCGGTGTTCCCTGTTGACCACGAGAAGGAGCATACTCCCAACTGGAGTGCCGGGTATGGGGGCGTGCTTTTGGGTGAATATTATCTGGCAACCGGCGATACCAATGTACTTGGTCAGCTTCAGGAGATCGTCGATTTTCTTGAGGCCGGGCAGATGCAGTGCGGTTCGTGGGGGCACGACAGTCCGTCAGCCGCTTATGGCGGGATGAACCAGGTCGGCATTGTGTGTGCTATGGCAATCAGTCTTGCTGCTGAATGCGGCCTGAAGGTAGATCAAGACAAGCTGGATCATGCCCTCAACTTCTATGCTCGCTACGCGGAGCTTGGTGCTGTTCCCTATGGCGACCACGGCCCCGGGTACAACCGGCCTGATGACAATGGAAAGTGTGCGTCATCAGCAATCCTCTGCGGCCTTCATTCCGAGATGGACCGTGCATCGGAGGTGTTTGCCGAGTCCGTGGAAATGAGTTACTGGATGCGTGAGACAGGCCACACTGGAGGGTTCTTCTGCATGTTTTGGGGGCCGCTGGCCCTGCGGGGTGTGGATGAGGGCAAGTTCCGTTCTTTCATGGACTACCAGTCCTGGTATTACAACCTGAGCCGGACGTGGAAAGGCTCGCTGGTGATGCTGCCGTATAAAGAGGCCCTGACAAGGTTTGACAGCGCGACGTATACCGAGTTTTGGGGGGAATTTACAACTGGCGGGCTCGGCCTCACTTTCGCCATGCCCCATCGCAAGCTCAGGATTTTGGGGGCGCCGCGCAGCGTTTTTGGGGCGAAGTTGAGTGGTGCTCTGGCTGACGCTCGCAGAGCTTATCACGAGCGCGACTGGGAGACGTTCGACAGGGCCGTGGAAGAGAAGGTGCTCGGCGAGGATCAGAAGAGATGGATGCTTCAGCTTAAGGATGCAAAGAGGCAGCTTTTTGAGTCCACGGCAATAACCTTGAGTGAAATAGAGAGTTATACTACCGGGAGGGACCCGTACCGGGCCTCTGAGCAGCTGAAAGCGCTAAGGATGGAGATTGGCGAGAGCGACCCCGCCATAACGAACCTTGCGGCCCAGCTGAATGGGTCGGTTAAATGGCAGGTAGGCCCCGGAGAGAGGTACTATGATGCCTTTACCACTGTCCGGAGTTTCAGCTTTCAGGGGTGGTTTCCGTATATCGATACGGCCAGGCCGATATTCAAAGATGTGCCTCGGCTAAGACCCGATATATGGGAGGCCGTGCTGCCCGCAGCAGAGGAGCCTGTGCAATGGACCGTCGAGAACGGTTCCGTGGAAGGTGAGCGCGAGTTCACTCTTGGGCGGACGGACGCGTCGCGCCTGAGGCTACTGCTTCGAGCACCGCGGAACTCGCATACTTTTGTATCGCTCAACGGCAATAGAGTGGCTGAGGTCACGCGTGGTCAGCGCGGGGGATACGCAGAGATACCGCTGGACAACAGCGCTCTTTCTGTGCTCAAGAAAGGCCGGAATGTTTTGTCGGTGAAAGGGACTTCAGTGGGCGCCGGGAATAACCTGCTGGACGTCGGGCTGGAGTGCGTTTGGCCTGAGTATCCGATGGGTTTGACGCCTGAACGTTTTTTGGATGTGGCAGATCGGCAGCCAATAACGCACCCCTCCCTTAGTGCGCTCCTTGATGGTGTTCGCGAGAAGGCCCCCGCGAGGGCCCTGGAACACAAGTCGAATCCCGGGATCCCTGAGCGCGTGCAGGTGCGTGACAGTTACGATCGCTTTGCTGCGACTTTGACCGAAGCGTGCGAGGCCATGGACGACGTGACGCTCGATGCTGCCCTTAGCAGCCCTGTGCCGTATTGGCGGCATCTCGGGTCGCAGGCACTGGCAAAGCGCGGAGCCGAGGGGCTGCAGACGATCAGGCTTGGAATGAAAAGCGGAGACTGGCGTGTGCGCAGCGCAGTGTGCGACGCTTTAAGTTCCATGCCGAAAGATAGCCGCGGCGGGGCGGAGGTGCATCCAGGAGACGAGCAAGAGGTCGTGAAATCGCTGACAGATTTGCTCTCCGATGACAACGCCTGGGTTCGGGCCCGGTCAGCAAGGGCCCTGGCAGTTATCGGGCGGAAAGACGAGGCCGCAGCTGCGGCCCTGGTGAGGCTGGCCGCAGATGAGGACGCATGGGCCCGCAGCGAAGCGCTCGGAGCCATAGGGAGGGTGTCCGATGACCCTGAGGCCGCGCTGAGTGCGGCGGCTGGCGCGCTCGCGCTGCATTCAACGTCTTACGGATCAAGGAGCAGGGCGCTAAAACTTATTCAAGCCCACTCGGTAAGGGGCCCGGAAGTCATAAGCTCACTTGTCTTCGCTATTGAGAATCCCGGTGAGGGGATGGGTTCGGCTGTTGTTAATGGCTTAATGAAGAAGCTGGTTGAACTTGACCCGGGCGGGGATGCCGCCATTCCTGCGCTCCTGAAGGTTGCGAAGGGTGGTTACGAGTTTGACCGGCTCCAGGGCAATCCCCGGAAGACATCCATAGAGCTGCTGGGGGCGTATGGCGGAAAGGCGGCAGCCGCCCTCTCGATGTTGCGAGAGATTTCAGGAAGTGAGGAGAAGAGAAATGCGTCCTGCAGGGACGCTGCGAAGACAGCGATTGGGCTCATTGAGGCAAACTAAGTTGAAGGAGGAGTATGAACAAACGGTATGCATCAGTTATTGCAGTTGGGGTCTTGTTGTGTGGAAGTGCCATGGCCAGACCTCTTAAGGTTTACATACTTGCTGGCCAGTCGAACATGGAGGGCCACGCGCAGGTGCGGACGTTCGATCATATAGGCATGGACCCGGAAACAGCGCCGCTTCTAAAGAAGATGCGTAATGCTGACGGCACTGCCCGGGTTTGCGAGAAAGTCTGGATATCATACCTGCACAACGGGGGCGTCAAGGAGGGGAAACTCACGACTGGGTTCGGCGCACAGAACGGTGAGAAAATCGGGCCGGAGTTTACGTTCGGGATTACTCTGGAAGAGGCGCTGGACGAGCCGATACTGATTATCAAGACAGCGTGGGGAGGCAAGAGCCTTATTAAGGACTTCAGGCCGCCTAGCGCTGCAAGCGAGGAAAGACCCACAGGCGAATACTACAAGCTGATGGTCGACCACGTGAACAAGGTTCTTAAGGACATCAAAACGGTTTATCCGGACTACGATGAGAAGTATGGGCATGAACTCGCAGGATTTGTCTGGTTCCAGGGCTGGAATGACATGGTCAACGGCGGGGCGTATCCAAATCGCTTCAAGCCCGGCGGCTACGACGAGTACAGCGAGCTGCTGGCTCAGTTTATTCGTGATGTCCGAAAGGACTTTGAGGCGCCAGAGATGAGATTCGTGATTGGGGTCATGGGAGCGGGCGGTCCAACAAAACTTTACAAGAGCCCGCGGTATCAGGGCGTGCATCAGTATTTCCGTGATGCTATGGCAGCGCCCGCATCACTGCCTGAGTTTAAGGGGAATGTTGTGACTGTCCTTACTGAGAAGTACTGGGACCTCCAGCTGGCTGAGCTGGACGAGCGTATGGGCAAGGTGAAGGGCAAAGGCAAAGAGCTGAGCAAGGATGCCGGCCTCTCAAAAGAGCAGCAGAAAGAGGCACTTGAGAAATTTAAGTCTGACCTTTTCACTGCTGAAGAGCTGAAGATCCTTGAGGTCGGGAAATCCAATGCGGGATTTCATTACATGGGTTCATCCAAGATTTTTGCTCAAATCGGCAGGGCTTTTGCCGAGGCCATGCTGGATAACGGGAGCGAGTAGGCAGGGACATGTATACCTTAACGGGAGAGGTCAGGGTGAGTTGATGCTGCTGCCCAAATATACTATCGGCGTGGGGGACAGGTTTGGAAGGCAGGGGATTGCGCAACTGTCCGCCCTAGCCTCAGCGCGAGATTCCGGCATCGAGCTTTGTCCGGTTTGGAATAAATCCTTCCGCGAGCACTCGATAATCGGCACTGAGCCCCGGGATACGAGAAGGGCCGCGGATGATGCGGTGAAATCATTGGCGTGGGATGAGCCTTACTTTGTAGATGCAGACCACATAAACCTTGGGACGGTGGACGGGTTTCTTGAATCCAGTGACTTCTTTACTTTGGACGTCGCGGACGCGATAGGGGCCTCATGCGAGGAGCCCGACATTGAAGTATTTCTGAAAAAGCACCCCGATCTCTGCGGCACAGTCAATGTGCCGGGAATTGAGAATCCGCTGACTCTTACCGAAGAGCGGGTCCGTGAGATTGCGGGTAAGTACCTCTTCGCCGCTCAGGAGGCGGGCCGAATATATCGCCGCATTGTCGAAACGAAAGGCGAGGGTTCCTTCGTGACTGAGGTATCGATGGATGAGACCTCTGCTCCTCAGACGCCAGAGGAGATGCTTGTCATTCTGGCCGCGATTGCAGAGGAGGGCATTCCCGCACAGACAATCGCCCCACGCTTTTCCGGGCGATTCAACAAGGGAATCGACTATGTTGGTGACGTCGAATCTTTCGAGAAGGAGTTCCGTGCAGATCTCGCAGTTGTCAGGTTTGCGGTTGCATCATTCGGGCTCCCTTCGACCCTGAAGCTGAGTGTCCATTCCGGGAGCGACAAGTTCTCGATATATCCTGTAATTGCTGAAGCGATTAAGGACATGGATGCAGGGCTTCATCTTAAGACGGCGGGAACGACCTGGCTTGAGGAACTGATAGGGCTCGCAGAATCGGGCGGAGATGGTTTGATGATTGCGCAGGATGTCTACCGTATAGCTTTGGGAAGATTCGGTGAGCTCTGCGGGCCCTATGCGGATGTAATCGATATCGATCCGCTGCAGCTGCCCCCGGCTGAAGAAGTTTTAGGATGGGGCGGAGCGAGGTTTGCAGCAGCAATGCGCCATGAACAGTCATGCCCTGATTACAATCCCAACATAAGACAGCTTCTGCATGTCGGGTACAAAGTAGCCGCCGAGATGGGGGAACGGTATCTCAATGCGCTCGAAACGCACAAGGACAGGGTCTCGCTGCGCGTTCAGGAGAACCTTCTTACGCGTCATATCATGCCGCTGTTCGGATGAGTGCCAAAACGACTCCTTTTTCCTCTCTAATTGCTGGATACGGACTCGCTCCTGCGCTATGCTCGGAATCTCTTATAAGCAACGCGCGACATTATGTCGTTAAGGAATTGATATGATCGAAGTTTCTAAGGCCACGCACTCGTTCCTTTTTCTTTTGCCGCTATTCCTTGCAACACCCGTTCTGGCCGGGGGTGGGCCATCGCGACCACCGGACACCGGCGAAGAACTGTTCTACACCCGTCCTGAGATGTTTTCATCCAGGCCCAGTTCACGCACGAAGATCGACCAGACAATAGACCGATTTGGTCCGGTTGGTATTGGCATTACATTGCAGACGCCGCCATTCACAATGCGAGTTAAGAACGTTGAGGAGGGTTCACCAGCAGCTGCCACGGGCAAGCTCAAAGCCGGTCAGATCATAGAAACTGTGAACGGGCAAGAGCTAAAGGATATCGATCCTAGAATTCAGCTGGGGAATATCCTTACTGCGGCAGAAGCCAAAGATGGGAGGGTTGTTTTCGAAATCAGGGACGGGGAACAGGCGCCGCTCGAGAAAGTGACGGTATCCGTTCCCGTGATGGGGCCCTATAGCGAAACATGGCCGCTCGATTGCGGAAAATCGGAAAAGATTGTGCGCAAGCTAGCGAGCAACTTCGCTGAGGAGGAGTGGTCAGGCAATATCGATCTTAGCGGTCCTAAGATGCTGTTCATGCTCTCAACGGGGGAAGAGCAGGATCTTGAGGTAGTTAAAGAGTGGGCCCAGAAGTCGATAGAAAAGAACAGGAACTTCGGTGACAATCGGTTCGTCTATCAGTGGTTCACCAGTTGGGGCGGTCCCTGCCTTGCTGAATATTACCTCAGGACTGGTGACAAGGATGTTTTGCCTGTCCTGAAGAAGGTCGCGGACGCCGTAAGGCGTACAATGTATCACGATGGATGGGGCGGGCGAGGCGTGCCGGGGCACCACATGGGCCATGCCGGTACGGGTACTCTTACAATGCTTCTCCTTGCGCGACAGTGCGGTGTTGATGTGGAGGAAGGCATGCTCCACGCGGCGCTGACTCATTTCTACCGGTTTTCCGGCAAAGGCGCGAACCCCTATATGGATGCGTATCCTGAAGAGACGTTCACCGACAATGGTCGCAATGGGAGGCTGGCCTTTGCGATGGCGGCGGCGGCAGCTCTCGTTCCCGACGAGACCTCTGTATATGCGAGGGCGAGAGATATGCTTGCGATGACGAGTTTTTACTCGGGTACTTACATGAACCATGGCCATACGGGCGGCGGCATTGGGGAGGTGTGGCGGACCGCAGCGATGGGGCTTCACTATCACACGAAGCCGAAGCGCTACCGCGAGTTCATGGACAATAGGATGTGGTGGTATGACATGTCGCGCCGCTACAACGGGAATTTCGGTATTCTCGGCGGCAGCAGCTATGACAAGGAAGCGTGGGGGATCACCATGGGCCTGACCTACACGGCTCCGCGCAAGAAGCTCTGCATTTTCGGGGCACCCCGCAGTAAGTACGCGAATAAGTACAAGATTCCAGAAAGGCCATGGGGCACCCCCGCTGACGATGCTTTCCTTTCCCTCGAGGGAGTTGCCGATAAGCAGGGCAATGTCGCGGACCACGATAACGAGAAGTTTGCGGAGTGTTCCGGTGTTCCTATGCACCGCAAACTTGGTGCACTGGAAATGAGCGATGAGGAGCTGTTGGCTTTTGCCCGCCATCCGGAGCACATCTACCGCCTGGCCGCGGCAAAACGAATATACAGGGATATGAGGGTGCACCTGATTCCTGGTCTTCTGGCTGATAAGGACGCGCGGCTCCGCTATGTTGGACTCAGGGCGATGCCCATGCCAATAGTCAGCAGGAGAATAGAGCGTTGCGATCCCGGATTTCCGCAGGACAAGGTTACGGATGAGATTCTCGAGCGTTTGTTTGAGATGCTAAATGATCCTGAGGAATCCTGGTACGTGGTCGATCATGTGATCAAGGTCCTGGGCCGGCGGAGTGCGGACGAACTTGAGCCGCACGCCGATCGGCTCCTTTCTTTCCTTGGCCATGACGAGCAATGGATTCGCCATTCAGCACTCACGGCGATTGCCCCTCTTACGGTCGACAAGAAGACATACAAGAAGGCGTTCGCAGCTATGGTGAAGCACGTGCCAGACTTTATAAGAGGACCAAGAGGGCTTGGCTCCGTTGCTGAGTTGTTGCAGGAAGCAGATGCGGAGGTGCAGAAGGCCGGCGTAGAGGCGATGGGTGTAATTTACGCAAAATATCCAGGCAAGAATGCAAATCCTCCCGGCGGACTGCACGCCTCGGGTATGTCAGAGCGAAATTACCTTAATGCTGTAGCGAATGCCCTTCAAAGTGCGCCAGGAGGACTGGATGTCCTCTACCAGGTGGGCAAGGCGCGCTATGCTGATAAGTTGCTGCCCCATAGGGACGTCTTCCTGAATACCACAGGCCTAGAAAGCAGTCCGAAAATGAAGGAGGTCATTGAGTCGGTGATCATGAACGAACTGATCCCGGAGCACGTCGGGCGTAACTGGCCAAATCTTGCAAAGGAAGCCAAGGGCGGGTCGGTGGGGCCGTGGCAGGATCCAATAATGCAGCTGGCTTCCCTATATAGCCGCGCGGGCATAGACGATTACGGTTGGGAGCCGTTTGGTACGGACCGCCACAACAATGAGTGGGAGTACTTCTCCTTTGATCCGCCAGAGAAGGTCAAGCTTGTGAATGAGAGGCAAAACCGCTACCGCGAGGTGACCTACCCGAAGGGCATGGAAAACTGGTTTCAGGCGGAGTTCGACGCAAAAACGGCCGGCTGGAAGCGTGGGGCGGCACCAATTGCGAACTTCGACAACAAGATTCCCGAAGAGGGCGGGTGCACAAATCCGCATTGTGGATGTGGTGATGCAGGGAAGACGCTTTGGGAAAAAGAAGTCCTCCTCATGCGGCGCACCTTTGAACTCCCGCCACTAAAGGAGGGTTATCGCTACCGCCTGATAGTTGGCGGGGCCTCACACGTTGGCCTAGGTGATGGTTATCGCGTCTACATAAATGGCAAACTTCTTACGGAGGCCAAAGGGTACGGAGGACGCGGTTCGGGTGGACAGCCTGACGGCGCGGGCATAGGGCCTGACTTTCTTGAGGAGATCAACGCGGGCAAGGTCCTCGTGGCCGCTACAAGCTTCCTCCGGCAGCATCATCGTTCACACAAGATCCAGGGGCATATGAATATATGGTTTGAACAGCAGAAGATTCCGCCCTTTACGGAAGAGCATTACGTAAAATCGATATCATTGATACCAATGACCTCCAGCGATTGGCAGGACCTGCAGGACCCGGCCAAGAACATCACGGACCCGGACGACGGAAAGTTCTGGTATGACGGGACCTTCAAGGCGAATAAGGCAGTTGAGGGCAGCTGGCAGACGGTTAACGAGGTGGCAGGCATTGCTGACTTTGTGCCGGGCGGGGCTCCGCCGGCCCGGTGGAAACCTTCTATAAGAGCCATGACGCTGAATGCTGACGGGACGACGGATTCTTTCGAGATGCGTTGGTCGGGCGATACTCTCATGAACCTGAAGCGTGATTACCGGGGTGGTGCGGGTTATGAAGCGCTGAAGATGGAGCCAAAAATGATTGAAGGGGCTGAATATCTTTTTGTGGAGGCGGGGGGCTTCAGCAGCAGGCATCCTGCAGGCTGGAAGTCACCATGGCTCGTGATGAAAAGGAAGTAGCGGAGGGCGCTTAGGCGTTAGAACTTGTAAATGCGGAAATTCCTGATTGGTACGGTGCTTCTTCTGGTGTGCATGAGCGTGGTGGCACGCCTTCTTGTGCCCCGGCCGCCGGACGACGGCAAGGTGTCCCTTGTCTGGACAACGGATCCCAACCCCCAGCGTGACCCCCAAGTGGAATGGTTTAACAAGCTATACCCAGACTGCGCGCTGAGAATCGACCCGGACAACGCGGACGGAACCAAGGTCATAATGCAGAGCTGCGCCGGGATGGGGCCGGACATTGTGGGCCGTGTCTTCGAGGGGGTATTCCAGAGCTACTACGAGGCTGGGATCCTCATGGATGTGACGGATGTAGCTGAGGAGATGGGCTTTGGTCTCGATACGCTGCCGGAAAATATTCGTCCGCTGGTGACGATGGATGTGCTGATGGATGACGGAAGCATACAGAGCAGGCAGTTTACTTATCCATGCAACGTCTCCCATCAGTTTATCATGTATAACAAGAACGTGTTCGATGCAGCAGGTGTGCCTTACCCTCCGGACGACCTCACTTGGGAGCAATATCTTGAAATATCGCGGAGATTGACGGTGATGGACGATAAGCGCGGTGTTCCGAAAGTCTTTGGGGCGGCAGGAACGCTAACCGACGTCGTGATATACAGCCATGGCGCCGAATTCCTGAATGAGCATGGGACGCGCTGCATAATGGACAGCGAGGAGTTTGTGGACGCCCTGGTGTTCTATCACAAGCTTTTCTACGAATATGGGGCGGAGCCTACGCCTCTGCAGAAGGCCGGCGTTTCAAGCCAGGGCGGATGGGGGTCAGGTTACAATAACTGGTTTGGCGAGGGTAAGATCGGAATGATTTGGGGAGAGCGATGGAAGCTGATAAGTTTCAGGCGCTTCATAACTGAGCAGAAAAAGGCTCGGCAGAAATGGCTCGAGGATAACCCTGGCGCCGATCCGTCCGGCGGCCCACAGATATTGCGGATGGGCGGCTGCCAGGTGCCGCGGTTTCGGGATGGTGTACGGTACACCTCTGTCGGATCGCGCGGCGCAGCGGTTAATGCGGCTGGTCCGAATCGGGACAAGGCGATCCAGTTCCTGCAATACCTGGCAAGCGAGAAGTACAGCCGTCTGATCAATGAGGGGTCGGACAGCAAGCCGGGGAACGTGAAATACCATTCGCTCGACCAGTTCGTTAACCCTGACTGGCCCGGCGAGGAAGAGGTGCACGCGGCATCTTTGCGTGCCGTGCAATACGGGCGCGCGAGGAGGCGCAGCATGCTGATTAACAGTGCGGTCCTTAACGCAGAATTCAACCAGTTGCGGAGCAAGCTGGAGGCAACGCCGGATATGACGCGGGAAATGATTGCCGATGAGCTTCAGAGGTCCGCTCACAGGGCTAACCTTGTCATAGCACGGAACATAAAGAGAAATCCGCGGATCCGCGAGATGTATGACGCGTTGCTAGCAAACGGCGCTGAGCCAATATCCCTCAATCTGGAGGAGGTGGAGTGATGGCTGCCCTCTGGAAAGGTAATCGGGAAAAGAAACATTTTCTGGCGGCGATGGGGTTTCTGTCGCTGAACGTGATAGGCTTCCTTCTTTTTACTGCGGGCCCTGTGCTGCTCAGCCTCGTAATGAGCTTTACGAACTGGTCGCTGAAGAAGTCTGTTGACCTGCGCTGGGTAGGATTCAGGAACTACAGGGAGATATTCGCTGAGGGCAACTTCTGGTTCTATCTCTACAATACGGTTTACTTCATGCTGGGCATTCCATTCGCAATCTGCGGCAGCCTTCTTCTTGCGAACATGCTTGTCGACAGCATGCAGATGAAGCGTAGATCGATGCGGCTGCGCTTAGCTGCCATCCTGGTCATCGTGGGCGCTCTGACCTGCGGGTTCCTTTTTACCTCCGGCAGGCCGGATCCCGCGCTCATTCTGGCGGTGATCTATATTGGAGCTGCCGCGGGAGTCCTCTGGGGGAGCGTTAGTTACCGGACGATGCTCTATATCCCCAGTTTTGCTTCGGGCGTTGCAACGATCATTCTCTGGCAGCAGATTTTTAATCCTTACCACGGCATGGCGAACAATATCCTGGGAAACATGTCCGGCTGGCTGGGGATTGAGCCGAATCTGCCGACATGGCTGAACAGCACGAAATCGTTGCTGGGTTTCCTTCCGCTGCCCGCGACATTCAGTAACGGAGGTTTCGGACTCGGCGCTCGTGAGGCGATCATGATCATGGGCTTCTGGATGGGGATAGGCGGAAACAACATGATCCTGTATATAGCCTCAATCGCGAATATTCCCCAAGACCTGTATGAGGCGGCTGATATTGATGGCGCGGGGGGTGCCGGCAAGTTCTGGCACATCACCGTGCCGTCTGTGGCTCCCACAACGTTTTTCATTGCGATAATGGCTACCATCGGCGGCCTGCAGGGCGGATTTCAGTTTGCCAGGATCATGACCCAAGGCGGACCCGCTGGCACAACGACGACACTCGCGTATTACATCTTTACGAAAGGCTTCGTTGAACAGGAACTGGGATACGCCGCAGCTGTCTCATGGATCCTCTTTATAATCGTCTTCGCGTTGACCCTGGTAAACTGGAAATACGGGAACCGTAAAATGGAGGCCGTAACGTGAGCGCGCGCTGGACCCAGACTGCAGCCTGGCGAGGTGTGCTGCTGTTTTTCAAATTCTTTTTTGTCAGTCTCCTGTGCGGAATCATGTTCCTGCCTTTTATATGGATGATATGCACCGCATTTAAGTCATCCGGTGAGGTCGAGGGCGCCCACTTCTGGCCGAAGCTGTTCAGCCCGGACAACATTCGTATTGTCTTGAAGATGATTCGTGATCCGTTCACCAAGGAATATGTCAACCTGAGCCTGGCGAAGTGGATCTTCAACAGCATATTTGTGGCGAGCTGGGTTACCACGCTTCAGGTCTTTACCAGCTGCATGGCCGCATACTCGTTCAGCCGTATACAGTGGCGCGGCAGGGACAAGGTGTTTCTGCTTTATCTGGCAACGATGATGATTCCCGGCATGGTCCTGACTATTCCTCGCTATCAGGTAATGGTTTCACTCAATATGGTAAACACTTATCAAGGCCTTATTATTCCTGCTGCGTTCAGTGCGTTTGGAACCTTCATGCTGCGCCAGTTCATGCTTGGCATCCCGCAAAGTTATGATGAGGCCGCGGAGATAGACGGGGCAAACCACGTGCAGATATTCCTTGATGTGATAATGCCGCTGGCTAAGCCCGGAATGATAACACTGGCGATATTCACGTTTCTGGGCAACTACCGCAACCTGATGTGGCCTCTCATCATGATCAAGGACGCCCACCTGCGCACGGTTCCCATCGGCTTGCTGTCCTTTCAGGGGCAGTATGGCGCTCAAGTCGAGCTTCTTATGTCAGCGACTCTAATATGCCTGATTCCGCTAATTATTATGTTCGTGGTCATGCAGAAACAGCTTGTGCGCGGAATCAGCCTTTCTGGCGGGGTGAAGGGGTAATGGCTGACTGTGAAGTGCGCTGTTGCGCTTCGGGAATTGTAGACGGGGTTAACCCGTCTCTACCGGTAGGGACGGCTTTACGCCGTCCACGAAGAGGGAAAACATAGTGAATAGCGAAGGATTGCTGATCGAATCAGAATCATTTGATGACCTGGGCGGTTGGATTCTAGACACAGAATTCATATACAGCATGGGGTCGCCGTATCTTAACGCGCACGGTCTCGGTAAGCCCGTAGCCCCGGCGAAGACGGCGATTACGTTGCCCTCAGGTGGTAAATGGTATGTCTGGGTGCGCACGAAGAACTGGGTGCCGGG
>JBFIFS010000043.1:0-16303 GCA_041602695.1 Kiritimatiellia bacterium | reverse complement strand
AGGACGCCTTCGCTGTCTTTGTCGAGGCGGCCCACAGGCAGCAGGCGCGGAGTGTATTCAGGGACAAGATCGTAGACTGTCTTGCCCTGCCTGGAGGAGGTGCTTGTGATATAGCCGCGGGGCTTGTTAAGCACTATCACTATCCCCTCAGTGTCGGGACGGCTGATCGGCTTTCCGTTAACAGCTACGCCTTTGCAGTCAGGATCCACCTTCGTTCCCAATTCGGTGACCACGCGTCCATCCACGGCGACCTGACCCGATGTGATAAGTGTTTCCGCTTTCCTGCGCGAACATACGCCGGCGTCCGCTAGGAACTTCTGAAGTCTGACTTGTGCCGCCATGTCGAGAATTTAACCACGGATTCATATAATTACAAGAAGGTCGAGAAGGAACGGGAGGAAAGCAGCCTGCGCCGGTGTGCTTTCTTCGTTGCCTTCTTAGAATTATTCTTCATTATACTGCTTTCTTCATCCGGTGCTTAGAGGAGGCAAGCAATGACAGATTTTCAAAGCTTTAGGGAGATCCTGGAACAGTATGGACAGTCTCACGTCTTTCGTTTCTGGGAGGAGTTGGATGAAGGGCAGCAGGATGCGCTCGCTACCCAACTGCAATCCATAGATCTTTCCAATATCACAGAGCTTCAGTCCAAACTGAAAGACGCGGCGTCTGCTGTCGAATCAGGGAAGCAGGAGATAGAACCAGCCCCCGTTTTTGATCTCAGCGGCGAACAGAAAGATGCTGCAGTTGCGGCGGGTGAGGAGGCCATCTCTTCCGGCAAGGTCGGGGTGCTGCTTGTTGCCGGGGGACAAGGGTCCAGGCTCGGCTTTGACGGCCCCAAGGGCAGCTATCTGATAGGCCCGGTCAGTAATTGCTCGCTGTTTGAAATCCATGCGCGCAAAGTCCTGGCTCTGGAGAAGAAATACGGGGCGGATGTGCCATTCTATATAATGACCAGTGAAGTCAATGATGGACCGACCAGGGAGTTTTTCCAGGATAACGGTTACTTCGGCCTGGACAGCGGGAAGGTTGTCTTTTTCAAGCAGGGAATGTGGCCGGCGCTCACAGCGGACGGAAAACTCATTCTTGATCATAAAGGGCATGTCTTCATGAGTCCGGACGGACACGGGGGGATCCTCTCTGCCATGAAGGAAAAGGGTGTTCTAGACGACATGAAGAAGAGGGGACTGGAAACTCTTTTCTATTTTCAGGTCGACAACCCGCTCGTTGAGATCGCAGATCCAGCTTTCATCGGACTCCACCGGCAGCAGAAGGCTGATGTGTCAGTTAAGGTCTGCGCGAAGCGGGATCCGGGTGAGGGGCTTGGGGTCGTCGTGGCCAGAGGCGGGCGACAGGCGGTCGTTGAATATACCGAAATGACCGAAGAGCAGAATAATGCGCGCACCCCCGATGGAGAGCTCAAGTTCAAGTATGGCAGTGTGGCAATACACGTCTTTGATCTCGAGTTCCTGCTGAAGGAGGCCGAAGCCGGCCTGCCGATCCATTTGGCGCACAAGAAGGTGCCTTACTGTGATGACGCGGGAAATACCGTTAAGCCGACTGAGCCAAATGCATACAAGTTCGAGAAGTTCATTTTTGATGTGATTCCCGACGCGGAGCGGGCGGTAAATGTCGTCTTCGCCCGTGAAGATGAGTTCTCGCCTGTAAAGAATGCTGAGGGAAATGATTCTCCGTCTAGTACCAGGCGCGACATGGTTCGGAAATGCGCCCGCTGGCTCGAAGCCTGTGGCGTAGACGTGCCGCAGGGCCCCTCCGGTGAGCCCGCTCATCTCATAGAGATAGATCCGTGCTATGCCCTCGGGCCGGCGGATCTAAAGAAGAAGCTGCCTGAGGGGTTCGTGATAGACGGCGATATCCTGCTGAAGTAGTGGAGCCACCGTTTTTTCGTTGCCGTTCGTGGGAGGGACGGCATCCTGCGGTCCGGACAGCAGAATGCTGTCCCTCCCGAGACACCGAGATGTATGAGTTCTATATTACTGTGTCTTCCTTCGCCATCTGTTTTGGCTTGAACTTTGTCCGGTAAACACTGAACCTTTTATTCAGCCTGCGGGTATAGCAGGAGCTGCATAGGAGAACATCATGAGCAGAGTACTCATTATTGGTGCAGGTGGCGTAGGGACAGTGGTTGCAAAGAAATGCGCCCAGTTGCCGGAAGTGTTTTCAAAGGTCTGTATTGCCAGCCGAACAGTTTCAAAATGCCGTGATATACGCAACAGCATCGAGCCGGTCCGCCGCGCAGATTTCGCAATTTCGCAGTTGGATGCTGACAAGTCGCAGGAGGTGGCGGCCCTTATACGCAGGTTCAGGCCCGAACTCGTAATAAACGTTGCTCTTCCATATCAGGACCTTTCGATAATGGATGCATGTCTCGAGACGGGTGTGGACTATCTGGATACTGCTAACTACGAGCCGCCTGACGAAGCCAAGTTCTGCTACAAATGGCAGTGGGCATACAAGAAGCGTTTCAAGGACGCTGGCATCATGGCGCTTCTTGGCTGTGGGTTTGATCCCGGTGTCACAAATGTGTTCTGCGCCTACGCCCAGAAGCATCATTTCGATTCCATCGATTATATAGACATTGTTGACTGTAACGGTGGAGACCACGGTCACGCCTTTGCGACGAATTTCAATCCTGAGATCAACATTCGGGAGATAACCCAAAGGGGAAAATACTGGGAAAGAGGCAAATGGAAGACGATTGATCCAATGTCCGTTCACCGGCCTTTTGATTTCCCAGGGGTCGGTACGCGCGAGATGTATCTGCTCTATCACGAGGAGCTGGAGTCATTGAAACGCAATATCAAGGGCCTTAAGCGTATCAGGTTCTGGATGACTTTCGGTCAAGAGTATCTAACGCATCTCAGGGTTCTTCAGAACGTCGGTATGACGCGAATTGATGAGGTCGAATTCCAAGGGCAGAAGATTGTGCCGATAAAGTTCCTTAAAGCGCTGCTTCCCGACCCGGCGTCTCTAGCCAAGGGGTACAAAGGAAATACTTCCATCGGGTGCATAATACAGGGCAAAAAGGACAAGAAGGCTCGTCGTTCATACATCTATAACATTTGTGACCACGCCCAGTGTTACCGGGAAGTGGGCGCCCAGGCGGTCTCGTATACAACCGGTGTCCCTGCGATGATTGGGGCAATGATGATGCTTACAAAGAAGTGGAAGAAGCCTGGCGTATACAATGTCGAGGAGTTCGATCCCGATCCATTCATGGACGAACTGAATATCCGTGGGCTGCCCTGGCATCAGAAGTTCCTGCGGAAGCCTCTGAAGTTCTAGGAAGCCCTGATCGATTCATAATCATAATCTTACTCATGATCACAATCCTCTCAGGCTTGCCTTGTCGGAGGCAGGCTGGTGTGGGTAGAATCTAACCATGAAGAGAATATTCGATCACGAGATACTGGAAGTGTATCAGGAATCCATAAGGTTTGTATCGTGGGCTGATGAGTTGCTGGACGACATCCCAAAGGGTCTTGCGGTCCACAATCAGCTGGACAGGGCGGCAACTTCGATACCTCTAAATATTGCAGAGGCAAACGGAAAGTTTACACCAGCGGATCGATGCAGGTATCTGGATATAGCTCGCGGCTCCGCCCTTGAGTGTGCAGCTTGCCTTGATGTTCTGGTGGCCAAGAGGCGGATAAACAGTGCAGCAACAGGCAAACAAATTCTGGGCAATGTTGTCGCCATGCTCGTGGGGCTAATTCGAAGCACTTCGCCTAGTCGAATTCATGAGGACCACCAGGAATACTCAGCAGGAGATAGAGCAGCGGTCGATTAGGATTACGAGTATGATTAGGATTATGGTCAAGATGCGGGGCAGAAGGAACCCATGAACTTGGATTTGTCAAAGATCGCGACACCAGCGTATGTCATCGATGAATGCCTTGTCCGCAAGAACCTGCTCGTGCTTTCAGATGTACAGAAGCGGACGGGCTGTAAGATCATAATGGCCCTCAAGGGCTTTGCAGTATTCGGCTTCGCAGACATCATAAGCGAGTACCTTCCCGGCACTACAGCCAGCTCCCTGAACGAGGCCAGGCTGGGTGCTGAAGAATTCGGCGGAGAGGTGCACGTATGCGCGCCGGCCTACAGCGACAGGGAATTCGAAGAGCTGCTCAGAATCGCGGATCATATCGTCTTTAATTCGCTGGCCCAGTGGCAGTATTTCAAGGGGGCGATTGACAGCTCTCCGAGAGACGTGAAATGCGGCCTGCGGGTAAATCCGGCCCACTCTGAAGTAAAGACAGAGAAATATGACCCATGCGGCAGGGGGTCGCGGCTTGGGATTGTTGTGGACCAGTTCGACGAGACAATGCTGGATGGAATAAGCGGTATTCATTTTCACACGCTCTGTGAACTCAATTCAGATGCGCTGGAGCGTTCACTCCTTAGGATTGAGGAGCAGTTCGGGCCCTATCTCTCGAATATGGAGTGGGTCAACTTCGGCGGCGGGCATCACATTACCCGCAAGGATTATGACGTAGATCTGCTGTGTCGCCTCGTCAGCGGATTTCAGCAGAAATACGGCGTGCAGGTCTATCTCGAGCCCGGTGAGGCAATAGCGCTGAATACAGGGGTCCTGGTCAGTTCAGTGCTTGATGTCGTCAGGAATGACATCGAGATTGCGATACTGGACACATCAGCATCCGCTCACATGCCGGACGTTCTTGAGATGCCTTACAGGCCTGTGATAACCGGGGCCGACGAGCCTGGAATACTTCCTCACACATATCGGCTTGGTGGGAACACTTGCCTTGCAGGGGACGTCATAGGGGACTATTCGTTCAGCACTCCGCTTGCCAGGGGAGACAAGATAGTGTTTGAGGACATGGCGCACTACACGATAGTGAAGAACACCACCTTCAATGGCATAAATCTGCCTTCGATCGTGCGCTATAACTCAGAAACAGGTCAAATTCGTGTTCTTCGTGAATTTGGGTATGAGGATTTCAGGAGCCGGCTGGGCTGAGTGGCTATTTGGCGGCCTGCCGCTTGGCGATAACCACCCGGAAGCCGACAGTATCAAACTTCATGTTGGGTTTGTCGAAGCCCTGGTAGTCGATTGCAAGCGAAGATTGCGCGTCGAAGTCCCATCCGCCACCGTGCCTCACCTTGCTCTTCCGTTCTCTCCCGTACCAGTCCTCGCACCATTCCCAAACGTTGCCGCCCATTCCGCATACGCCCCATTCGTTAGTGCCGCTGTAGATCACGGGGCATGTTGCGGGGAACCCGTCGTGATAGTTGGAGATTCCCTTCCAGTCCGGAAAGGTCCTCCTGGCTGAAACATCGGAATAGTTTCCGTAAAGGGGCGGCCATTCATCGCCCCACGGATACTTCCTTTCGGTGCCGCATCGCGCCGCGTACGTCCACTCGCCCGCCGTGGGAAGCCTGAATATCCAGTTGTCAGGAACAGCTTCTGCGTAATTGCGGTTGAGCCAGTTGCAGTATTCTTTCGCTTCATTCCATGTGACAAAGACCGCCGGCTGATCGTCTCCATCCAGAGTTATGGATTCCGCGAACATGCTGGTATGGCCGTGCTTGAAGCGCCTGTACTCCCCGTTGGTGACCTCAAACTTACCGAACCACAGTTTCAGGGGCTCGAGCCAAATGAAAGACAGCTCTTCACCGGAGCCGAGCGGGATCTCGAATGAGTGCCCCTTATGTATAGTAGGAGTCATGATCGGCTGCGGGACAGCGATGTCATTCGGGTCGACTTCCGCATCGGCATCCGGTTCGAATGGCAGCGCCTCAATGGTTTCGTTCTCAACTTCTCTGGTCACTTCAACGTAGGCAAGGAGATGGGCGGCATCATCAGCTTCCTTAGCAACGGCCCAGTGAAGCGGTTTGAGCCCGCTGGCAGACCGGGACTCGATGCTGGCCTTGTGCGCAAGAAGAGAGGACACCGCGTTGGTAGCATTCTTGCTGGCGGCCCAGTGCATGGGGGTGATGCCGGTGTCTGTGGTTGCATTAGGGTTAGCGCCTGCTTCGAGCAGTTTCTCTACAGCACCAACTTCGTCCCGGCTCGCGGCCCAGTGGAGAGGTGTGAAGCCGTTGAGCGTCCTGGCATCCACGTTGGCGCCAGAAGAAGTCAGCAGCTCGATCATATGCGGTCTGCCCAAAGCGGATGCGATGTGAAGGGGCGTAACGCCATTCGCGTCGCTGGCGTTCGCCTTTTCGGGTCCTGCGTTCTTCAAAATGAAGAGTAAGGTCGAGACATCGTCTGATTTGATGGCCGAGACAAGTGTGTCAGCGCCGAAACAGAGGGGTTTGCTGAGGACGCAAACGATAGCCGTGAGAAATATCAGACGGTTCATGAAGTCATGCCGGTGCGAAATGCCTGGATGTTCAGGTCACGCATGCTCTGTGGCTTCGAGGCCAGCTGTTTGTTGATTTGGTTTATGATCGCATCTTCCGAAAGATGCTTTCGTCGGCCTATGTATGCCCCCAGCATGATGAAGTTGGCCACTCGCGTATCTCCCAGTACGTCCGCCATTTCCGTGGCGGCCACGAGGTGAATGGATGTGCTGCGCTTGCCGCTCTTGCAAAGCGAACTGTTGAGAATTACGAGATCACAGGTTCCTATCATATCAGAAAAAGCATCGTAGCCGTCCTGATTGAGGATCAGCATTGAGTCAAACTTTTCCGGCAGGGGGGACGCTATTTCTTCTGATGAAAGCGTCACTTGGCAGTTTGATGTGCCGCCTCGCACTTCGGCCCCGTACGACGGAAAGAAGGTGACGTGCTCGAAGCTTTCCACGCCGGCTGAAGCGAGAATCTTGCCGCAGAGAATAATGCCCTGGCCGCCAGACCCGGCTATAAGAATGCGCTCAGTGTCAGGCAACGGGTTTTCCTTCCTTTCGAAAAACGCGTGTAGGGAACTGTTCTGTCATCGTGGTCCCAGCGAACTCAAGCGCCTGCTGGGGTGTGAGCTTCTGGTAAATCGGGCACGGGGAGAGGATTTCAACAAAAGAGTACCCCTTGCCCTCGACCTGTGCCCGGAACGCCGTCTCCAGTGCCGCCGATGCCTTCCTCACGCCCGCATTGCCCCCGAGCGCGACCCGCTCGATATAGTAGGGCTGGTCAAGCGTATTGAGGATCTCGCACATCTTTATAGGGGGCCCCATGGTTTCCAGGTCCCTGCCGCACGGCGACGTAGTTGTCTTCTGTCCGACAAGCGTAGTCGGTGCCATCTGTCCGCCTGTCATGGCGTAGACGGCATTGTTTATGAAGACAACGGTTATGTTCTCGCCGCGGTTCGCCGCATGCATGGTCTCGGCCATGCCTATGGCAGCCAAATCGCCATCGCCCTGGTAGGAGAAGACTATCTTGTCTGGAAGGGCACGCTTGATGCCGGTTGCGACAGCGGGCGTCCGTCCGTGGGCCGCTTCGGTGACGTCAAAGTTGAAGTAGAAATACGCAAGAACGGCGCATCCGACGGGCGCTATGCCGATTGTGTCTTCGCGAACGTCCAGCTTGTCTATCACTTCTGCAATGAGCCTGTGGACAATACCATGCCCGCAGCCGGGGCAGTAGTGTGTGTGCGCCGGGGTCAACGATGCGGGCCTCTTGTATACCTCTTTGACTGTCTTTTTCATTTTCTTCCCCTATGCAGGAATTCAATGCGCGCCAGTATATCACTCACAGTAGGGACGCCGCCGCCCATGCGTCCTTCAAAATAGACAGGTGTCTTGCCGTTGACGGCAATCTTTACATCTTCAAGCATTTGACCGGAGCTCATCTCAACCACCAGCAGCAGGTCCGCCTTCTTGGCAAGCTTGGCGATCTGCTCGGTTGGGAACGGCCAGAGGGTGACAGGGCGAAGGAGCCCGGCTTTGATGCCCTGTGCCCGTGCCTTTTCCATGGCGCCTTTCGCGATGCGTGCGCTCGTGCCGTAGGCCACAAGAAGGATGTCGCAGTCATCGGTGTAGCGCTCTTCGTAACGGACCTCACTGTGCTTTATGCGGTCATATTTCTTCTGCAGCTTGAGGTTGAGTTCCTCGAGTCCGCCCTCCACGAGATAGAGCGAGCGAATCATGTTGGGCTTCCTGCCTTTGGCGCCGGTTAGGGCCCAGCTCTTCTTTGGCGGCGTGGACGGCTTCATTGCGTCGGTATCAAGAGGCTCCATCATCTGGCCGAGGCGGCCGTCAGCCAGCACCATCACCGGCATGCGGTACTTGTCTGCCAGTTCGAATGCAAGCATTGTCAAATCGTGCATCTCCTGCACCGAGTCAGGGGCCAGGACGATCAACCTGTAATCGCCGTGACCTCCGCCCTTTACCGCCTGAAAATAGTCGCTCTGAGCTGGAGCAATGTTGCCGAGTCCGGGGCCGCCCCTCTGCACGTTCACTATCACAGCGGGGAGCTCCGCTCCGGCCATGAAGGATATGCCCTCCTGCTTGAGGCTTATTCCTGGAGAGGACGAGCTGGTCATCGCCCTCTTGCCGGCGGCAGAACTGCCGTAAACCATCGATATGGCGGCTATTTCGCTTTCCGCCTGGATAAAAACGCGGTTGTTGGCCGGCATATTTGCCGCCATGTATGCAGTAAGCTCATTCTGCGGCGTAATGGGGTATCCGTAATAGCAGTCGCAGCCTGCCTTGACTGCACCGGCTCCAACTGCCTCATTGCCAGTTATTAGAATGCGGTTTGTCACTTCTCACCTTTGCCGGAAGACTTGGAAGATTCCTTCTTGGCTGACTTGTCTTCATCAACGACTTCGCCTTCTATCTCTATCGCCGCATCGGGACATATCTCGGCGCACATCTTGCAGCCCACGCACTTATCGGCCTCGGCAATCTCCGGATAGTGGAAACCGCGCGAGTTGAGCTTGCGGGACATTTTCAGGAGCTCTTTGGCGCACGATGATATGCAGAGCATGCATCCTTTACAGCGCTCGCGGTCGATAAAGAGTTTGAATTTCATCAATTAATGATTACATGTGAGCGGGCAATTTCCAATGCTTTTTTAGGAAATTGGGAATTTTGGGGTCGGGAACGGCTATTTTTCTGGAGTTTTACCGGCTGAGTCCAGGTTTGACTCCTGAATCCAGCAGTGCCGACCGCCGTAACTCACCAGGGCCCAGCCGTCACGGCATTCCAGGTACTCGACATAGGCGCCCGATGGCAACAGAACCGTCTGCACGGAAGAACCCGAAGGGGCGAGTCGCCCGGCCTGCTGGGTTCGTGTCCTGAACATGCTCTTTTCGAAGTAGCCCGAGGCCTGAAGCCGCATATATGATGCGGCGGCCAGCGCGAGAATCGCGGCCGTGCCTCCTAGCGCAGCCGCCCGTTTGCGGGCGCCAACTCTGTACGTCAGTATCGCGAGCAGCAGGGCAAGGCCCGCGCAAGCGGGGAGGATGATTTCGACGCGTATCAATCCGCCAGGCCGCACGGCCGGGTTCCCCGCCTGTTCTTCATCAGGCCGGAATTTGGCCTCATCGGTGACCGCTGCCTCCCTGAATTTTACATGGAATGGTCCCGCGCGAAGAGTTTCGTATACGGCCCTTGAAGGGTCGAAATACGTAAAGCTCAGCTCCGGGATCTTCAGGGAAGCTCTTGTTTGCGGTACGACCTGCTGCTCGAATACCATCGCAGACTCGTCTGCTATGCGCCTGGGGTCATACACCTTCAGCCCTTCGACTGAGTCCAGCATGGGAGGAGTTGCGTTGTCTAGAAGCCCCTCTCCGCGCACCTCCGTCCGGATGCGGACCACATCGCCGGGTGCGGCCTCGTTGGGGCTTATGTCCGCAGTCAGCGAAAAACGACCGATCGCGCCGGAGTATCCATCGGGCCGGCCTTCCTCCGGTACCGGCTTCACGGTAAGCACGGTGCCCTTCACAGGGATGCTGAAAGGTGTACGTTTTGGCCTGGAGAGAAAGAGGCTGGTGCTCCGGGAGAGCACTGAAAGGTCCAGCGTGTTTGAAAGGTCAACCTGTCCGGTAGAAACTCCAACGGCTGACCAGCTGAATTTGCGGATCTCCTCGATTCGGTTGTCAACCACCCGCCGCTCGACAGGATAATGCGCCGTGTCACGCGGCAGCTGTTTGATGGCTGCGTCCCGAAACGGATTCATCGAGAATTCCTGATCCAGAGTCAGGGAATGAGACCTTATGGTTAAATACACCTCGAACGGTTCGCCAACGTAAACTTCAGTTTTGCTGGCAGTAATACTCGGAAAGACGTAGTCGCTAATGCTCTCAGCCTGCGCGTTCGACAAGATTAATGCAGACGTGAGGAGTATGTAAAACAGGCGGCTCACTCCTTGTCCTCCTTCGCGGGCGAATGCTGGGCGATGTAGGTGTCACGAATCCGGTCCCGGTGTTCCTGGAAAAGTGATGTCAGGGCGCTGGACCCAAAAATCACAAGTATCGCCAGGACTATTCCGATTAAGCTCCGGAAGCCGTATCCCCGATTCTTGACTCCGAAAGCCAGAAGGGCGAAAAGAAGCGCCCAGGAGGCAACAGAAATGTTCAGCCTGAGTGATGTGGGCAGGGCATAGTGCCAGAAGAGTACAATTCTGGCCCAGGAGGTGGAGCGCGGTTCCTCCGTATGTCCCGAGCCCGCCAGTCCTATGTTATAGATGGTGCGCGAGTCGGTGCCGCCATAGCGCTCCGCACGCTCGAATGCCCTCAGGGCGGACTCCTTGTCGCCCGCCATCAGCAGGGCGGTCCCCATGTTGTAGAATACGTGTTTGTTCCGTATGCCTGCCGCCGCAAGCTCCCTGTAGTCATTCGCGACCTTGGCGTACTCCTCCGGCGTGGCGGCCGAGAGAGTGCGGCTCCAGGCCTTCTGCCAGAGGAACTCAGACTCATCACCGCCTGCCGCAAGTGCAGGTGCCGCTACCGTCAGAAGGGCGATCCCAATAAGTAACGGAAGCAGTGTGGAGCCTGCGGACCTTTGGAGTTTGTCCAGCTCAGATATGATCGACGCGGCCCGCTTTGCATCAGCGGCGATGTCCAGTGATTTTTCGGAGCGCTGATCGAACGAAGCGTTAAAGTGGTCAGACACGATCCGCGAGAGCTCCCGGCGCGATTCAGCATTCAGGGCGGTTTCAGCGAGAAGTTTCGAAACATCTGGTGGTGTCAGCGCGCGAGCGTTCCTTTTAAAGCGGTGGGCTGCGTATGCGAGAATTGAGGAAACGATACTGGCTGATGCCTCGCTGTCCGGCAGAGAGGAGGCCTTCTTGAGTTTTTTGACTGTGTTTCTGTATACGTTCCTCTGCTCGGATCGATCATCAAGCCTGTTTCTGACCTGCCTGGCCGGCTTAACAGCTATGACAGCAATAAGTATCGCGGGTGAAAGCACTATGATCAGAACGTGCAGCAGTCCGGGGCCGAAGGGAGCGGGCCGCGACGCAGAGGGATGCGTCACAAAAGGGGCGATATAGCGCAGGGACGCCTGGTCATGGTAAAGGGCCTGTTGGCGGTTAGTGTCAACGCCTAGAATCATGCCTGTGTCTATGTCGTCCGCGTCTGCTGCCGTGACAGGAATTGGCGAGGTCTTTACCGTCCGGTACTTTCGTGATGCGGAATCAAAGTATGCCAGGCTGATGCCCGGCACTTCCAGTGTTCCCGCTTCGGTAGGGCGAATGGTGTATGAGAAAGAAACTCTGTCAGGCGTCCTGTTTATTGAAAGAGTATCGTCGTAGAGGCGGAACTGCTTCAGAAGCGGCGTTTGAGCTGACAGATTGGGCGGGTAGATGTTCTTCAGGTTGACGCCGCCCGAAATGCTGAGTGTCAGGGTCAGGGGGTCCCCGACCCGGCAGTTCTGGGCATCCAGGCTGGCATCCACGGTCATGTTTGTTCCGATGGCTCCAACGAAAGAAGAGGGCCGTCCTTCTTCCGGGGGCGGCACGACGCGGACAGTCTGGGAGGGTCCCACGGCGAAGACTTGTTTGAGGGCCACCTGATTTGCCGTATCGATGCTCTCGATAATTCCGCCCTTGAAAATGACAGGTCCGAAAGTGTGCGTTCTTTCCTCGCGCGCGACGTACTTAGTCTGCACCTGATAATGCCAGTAAGGTTTGCCGCCGCGAGATATTTTCGTTACGGGGAAAGAGAAGCGGTCGGGCGTTGAGCGCCGGGCTTCGTTGAAGTTGAACATGCTGTCAAAGTCAAAGGGGTCCCGTCTGGATGCATAGTTGTTGAGGGTGAACGAGGGCTTGCTCTCGCGCCTTACGATCATGTTCTGTAAAAGAGTCCTGACGTCCGTATGCTCAAGGCCGTCCATCGGGGCAAGGGTAAGGAACGGGACCGAGAGATGGGGCGGTCGGCTCGAGAGCAGGCGTTCTGTCTCTTCGTGAGGTGAATCAAGGCTTTTGATGTAGATGTCAAGTGTCACCTCGAAGCTTTCGTCGACCAGGACAGTATTCCGTGAGGCAGTGACCTTCAGTACCACATCATCCTGCTCCTCGATTCCTGTCACCGTCACAGTAGGGCCCATCACGGTCTTTGCGTTATCTCCATTACCGATGACGATTGGGCCCAGAGGAATCCTGCCGGTCCGGCGGGGTGTGATGTTGTATGAGTACAGTCTCCCCTTGAATCCGGTTCTGGTCATCTTGCCGTTGATCCAGGTCGTACTTGAATAATTCTGGGCGTGACTGCCCAGGAACTTAACATCGCAGTCCCTGATTGCTGAGACGTCGGGTTCCATCCTGCTGTCAGCGTTAGGGACTTTGATTGAAAGGACCAGGGACTCTTCGAGGTACAAGGACTCCCTGTTTGCAGAAATCTCTACATCCCGGTCCTCGCCGGCCGCCGGCTGGCCGGCTGCTGTAAATCCAAGTATCAGCAGCCCTGTCAGCAAATATCGTCTTTTCAGGCGCATTACCAGTCCCTGTCGATCATCTTAGGCGGAATGAACTCGCTCTTCTCGCGCTTCTCGATTTCGTGCTGTTTCTCCCGCTGCAAGGCCTTGTCCAAAAGCCGTTTCACCTCTGACTCAGACATTTCCCCGTCCTTGTCCTCATTCTCCGGCTGCTGCTTCGGTTCGGGCTCTTCCTGATTGTCTTCAGGATCTTGCGGCTCCCTGTCTTCAGGATCCTTTTCAGGTTCGTCGGGAGGGGGCTGTTGATTGTCCTGCGGGTCCTCTTGGTCCTGTTGATCCTGATTGTCCTGCTGCTGGTTGTCCTGTTTCTGTTTTGGCAGCAGGGACTGGATTTCCGCCAAGTTTGCCAGGGCGGCAGCCTGCCGCTCTGCTGCTTCTTCTGTTTTGCCGTCCCGCAGGTGCGCAAGGGCCTGCTCCTGCGTCTTGACCGTGAGATCAGCCAGGTCCAGGATCTGGGCCCGCTTTTCGGGCGTCATGGTGTCTTCCGTCTCCGCTGCCGGCTGCTGCGCCTGGTTTTCAGGAAAGGCCTCCTTGAAGCGGCGCCTAAACAGATCGGTGAGCTCCCTGCTTTCCTCCTGGTCGCGTACCTGAAGCTGCGGTGAGTCGGCCTGCGTGAGAGCATTAGACTGACGCCGCAGGTCTTCGGAGAGCAGGTTGGAGAAGGGTGCAGCTCCTTTCCAGATTCGGTAGACCCCGTCTTCGCTCAGCGCTGAACGGTGGTAGCCGCTGCTCTCGAGGTCTTTCATGTCCTCAGCGGAATCGCGCATTGTCGATTCAATTTCCTCGGCCATCTTCTCGAGGGCCTCGATAGAGGTCCGGTTGGTCGTTGATGACTGGGCTGCCTGGCCGAGCTTCTGCTTCAGCGGAATCCACAGGTCGGCGTTGGCCTTTTGTTTTGCGGCCAGGTCTTCGAGCAGCTGGATCTGAGAGGGATCATCGGTCGTGTAGGCCTCGGCTGCCTTCTCCATTACCGAGCGCTGCGCGGTGAGCATCTTGTCGAGCAGCGTGAAAGCGTCCGCATCGGCATGCTCCTCCATCAGCCTTGCGCTGTCTGCTTCCTTCCTTGCCGAGAAGGCGGCTTCGATTATTGACGACAGGTTGTTGACTGCGTCAGCGTGGGATTCCTTCTTGAGCCGCGATGCCTCGGCGAAATGCTCTGCCGAGTTCTTGAGCGCCTCTGCGACCGCTTGCAGGCGCTTTACGGCGTTTGTTTCGGATATGCTGTCCTTACTGCGATAGTGGGCGGTGCCAAGGGCCATGTCCAGCCTGTCCCTCGGGATAGAGCCTTCGCCGGATATTGTATTCAGGACATCCACGGCCTCAGAATGCTTGCCTGCCTCAAACAGGCTTACTGCAGCGTTGTAAGTAAACGACTCTCTCGCTGGTCCGGTGATGGTCCTGGCGGCGCGGAGATAGAGGGATGCGGCCTCCTCAAGCTTCCCTTTCTCATACAGGCGTTGCGCCCGGCGTGCCGCGTTCCGTCCTTCCGGCATCGTTGAAGCGGAGCTGTCAGGCGCGTTGGTCGATCCTAGACAGACAACAGGCAGGATGAATAGGGCGAAAAGGGCGAGGGGCTTCAGTCCTGGTGAGCCAGGATTCATGTCCTTAAGATCCACGGCCTTTTTCGCTCCTCCAGCCAGCCTGCCTTTGCTCAGGAATGCTGTCGCGATAAGAAGAATGACGCCGGGAAGCAGGAAGTAATGGAACCTTTCGGAGTAGCCAAACGTGATATTCTCTTCAAGTTCCCTTGCGGCGATTCGGGAGAAGTGATCGCGGTATATGGCCCCAAGGGTGGTTTGTGCAGTGCTGGCCGTCTGAATGGGAACATAAGCGCCGCCCGTGACCTTGGCTATCTCGTAAAGCGTTTCGTTGTCGAGCTTGGATGTTACGATCTCGCCCCTGTACTTGAGTTTTGTGCCGGTCGTTTTGTCGGGTATTGTCGAGCCTGCTGTCCTGCCGTAGCCAACGGTGAATATAGGTATTCCGCGTGCCGCCGCCTTCTTCGCTGCCGCAACGGCTTTTCCATGCAGGTCCTCTCCGTCTGAGACCATCAGGATGGCCTTGTGCGATCCTTCATCTTCGAGGAGCATTTCTACAGCATGATCAATGGCCGACCCGATGTCAGTTTCGCCCTGCGGTGCCGAGTGAAGCCCTGCCATGTCGAGAATGTGCCTCAGGAAAGCGTAATCTGTGGTCAGGGGACAGAGCGGAACAGCCTTGTGCCGGAAAGCCAAAAGTGCTGCGCGGTCGCCTTCAATATCGTTCAGAAGGTCCATGATGTCTATCTTCGCCCGCTCGAGCCGGTTCGGGTGCACATCATTAGCCAGCATTGAGCGTGAAACGTCCAGGGCAATGACTATGTCCCGGCCCTTGCTGAACACCCTCTGTTCAGTGCGGCCCCACTGCGGGCGGGCGAGGGCGATCATGCATAGAAGCAGGCCCGCAGCCAGCAGTATGCTCTGCCACGTCTGCCTGGTCAGGTCCGACTTAGGGCGCAGCCGTTTCTGCATCACGGGCGCCACGAACGCGGCGATCCGGCTCTCGCGCCTGCGGATTGCCGCTATCAGGGCGGCCAGCATCAGCGGTATGAGCCATAGAAAGTACAGCACCCATGCGTTGGCGAACATCAGTTCCATTTCTATACCGACCTCCCCGTAATGATTATGTTGAGCAGGGAAGACAAGAAAATGAGGGCCGCTGCCGGCACGAGGAACCACATGAAAAGCTCATTGTACCTGTAAATTACGTCCGTGGTGACGGTGGTCTTTTCTAGCTCATTGATGTCCGCCACGGCTTTCTTCAGGCCTTCTGGGTCCCTGACATTGAAATATCTGGCGCCGGTCTCAGAAGCTATGTTCTTCAGAAGCTTCTCGTCGAGGTCCACCTCGGCGTACCCGATCTTCTTTCGCCCAAAGACATCCCGCATCCAGAAGGGGGCCCGGCCCGAGCTGCCCACGCCTATTGTGTAAACGCGGAGTCCAAGCTGTTTGGCTGCTTTCACTGCTTCCTCCGGCTTTATGATGCCGGTGTTCGACACGCCGTCGCTGAGGAGTACCATTACCCGCGATTTGAGTTCAGCCTGCTCAAGGCGGGCGGACGCTGTGGCCAGCGCGTCGCCGATAGCGGTGAGGGTCTCCTCTGCATCGTCAGAGTGGGGCACTTCAACGGCCTCCAGCACTTTGCTCAGCACCTCGTGGTCCGCCGTCAGCGGGGCCCGGGTGGATGCATACCCGCCGAAGGTGATCAGCCCGATGAGGTCGTCTGGCCGCTCGATTATGAAGTCTCGAAACGCGTCTTTTACGGCATCGAGCCTTGAGCGGAAATCCCAGTTTCCTGTAGCCGACTTTGTTGACATGTCCAATGCCTCCATGGACCCGGAGACATCGACAACCATCATCATTCCCACGGCGTCAACCGTGCGCTTAGACTTCGAGAAGACTGTCCTT
>JBFIFS010000042.1:0-16309 GCA_041602695.1 Kiritimatiellia bacterium | reverse complement strand
TACGCTATTTTAGGATTTGGGGAACAGAACGCCTCTCACAAAGGGCACGAAGGGCTCAAAGTGAGAGTATATTTACATCGTGACCTTTGTGGCCTTAGTGAGAGACACAAAATAATGGCACTCGTAAGAATTAACTGGAAGCCGGATGTTAAGGAGCGGCGCAAGTTCGGCGTAGCGATGCTTGTCGGCTTCGGCTTGATATCCGTGCTTCTGTATTACAGGGATCATTTTACAGCGGCCCTGTTCTGTTCGCTAATTGCGACAGTTGTTGGCGGAATTGGCCTGACCGGTACGGCAGCGGCAATGCCGTTTTACTGGCTCTGGATGGCAATAGCCTTCGTGATGGGCAACATCATAAGCCGGCTGATACTTTCCCTCTTCTACTATATCATCTTGACTCCTATCGCCCTGGTCATGAGGCTGGCCGGGCGTGACAGGCTGCGGCTGAAAGGTAAGTCTGAAACCTATTGGCTGCCCATGTCGGGAAAAAGCACCAGCTACGAAAGGCAGTTCTGACCCATGCGAGTAGGCGTGAACACGCTTTTCCTGATTCCCGGAGAAGTGGGCGGGTCAGAGACTTACTTGCGAGAGACCCTCAAGGCAATGGTTAACATTGAGGACGGCCCCGAGATTGTGCTCTTCACCAATCTCGAGAATGACGCTGTACTTCGGAAAGATCTTGAACCTTCCGGCAGGGTAAGTTTCGACCAGCTCAAGTTTCGGGCTTCGAACCGGTACGCTCGCATCATAAGGGAGCAATTGCAGCTGCCTGTCCGTGTAAAGAAGCTCGGTGTGGATGTGCTATGGTCTCCAGGTTATACCGCGCCTGCGTTCTGTTCCGTTCCACAGGCGGTTTCCATATTGGACATGCAGTACAAGCATCACCCGGAGGATTTCTCGACGTCATATCTTCTGGCGACCCATGCACTTGTAAGTATGTCTGCTAGGAGGGCAAAACGGATAATAGCTATATCGGAGTTTTCAAAATCTGAAGTAATGAAGTATACGGGACAGCCGGCAGAGAAAATCGATGTCACTTTGCTGGCTGGGGATCAGTCTTACGGAGTTCCTGTTGGCGAGGAGCAAAGGGAGGAAGTGCTGCAGAAGTACAGTATTGCGGGAGCTCCTTATATCTTCTGCGTTGCCAATAGTTATCCTCACAAGCAGGTGCATGTACTGGTGGATGCGTTCGCACGCATTGAGGCCGAGGTGCCACATAGGCTTGTGATTCTCGGCCGTGCTCGCCGCGGGGAGGGGGCTGTTCAGGATGCCATGGCGAAGGTAGGCGACGCCAATAGGGTTAAGCGCTTAGATTATATTGATCGCGAGGACCTGCCTTCCCTTTATCAGTCAGCTGCGCTGTTCGCTTTTCCATCCGTCTATGAGGGGTTTGGTCTGCCTGTCCTCGAGGCTTTGATGGCAGGCACTCCGGTTGTCACAACGCGTAGCGGATCTATTCCGGAGGTGGGCGGTGAGTCAGTCACGTACTTTGATGCGGGGAATAGCGAGGATCTGGCGGCCAAGCTAAAGGCTGTACTCTGCAGCGGTGCGCCAAAGGCGGTGGGATCTGCTCAGCAGAAGCATTTTTCCTGGACCGCGACGGCTGCAGCTACGCTTGAATCTTTGAGGAGAAGCTGCTCCAGTCAGCATTCACCCGGCAAGTAAACAGGGTCTCTAGATGTGTTGTTAGTAAGCTTGAAATATAAAGGCATACTGCGTAAGCTTCGCTTTCTTGTTGCTGGTTTAGGTTGAGGGCTATTATCTGCGGTCAAACAAAATGAAGTACAGGTTGACAAATCTTGAGCAGCTTGAAGCTGAGTCAATTCACATCATCAGAGAGGTGGCGTCAGAATTCCAAGACCCCGTGATGCTGTATTCGATTGGCAAAGATTCCTCTGTGATGCTTCATCTGGCGAAGAAGGCATTTGCGCCCGGCAGGATTCCGTTCCCTGTCATGCACATTGATACGCAATGGAAGTTCAAGGATATGTATGCGTTCCGTGAGCGGATGGCCGAGGAGTACAGCGTTGACCTGCTTGTTTGGATAAATCCTGACGGCAAGGACAAAATAAATCCGATTGAGCACGGCTCCGAAAAGCACACTGAGATAATGAAGACGGTGGCGCTCAAGCAGGCCCTTGATCACTACGGGTTTGATGCTGCGTTCGGCGGCGCCCGCAGGGACGAGGAAAAGTCACGCGCGAAAGAGCGAATATTCAGTTTTCGTGACAAGAACCACCAATGGGACCCGAAGAACCAGAGACCGGAGTTATGGAGCCTGTTCAATGCAAGGATCAACAAGGGGGAGTCCATTCGTGTGTTTCCTCTTTCGAATTGGACTGAGCTGGATGTGTGGCTGTACATCTACAAAGAGAACATACCTGTTGTCCCCCTTTACTTTGCAAAAGAGCGGCCGGTCGTTAAGCGCTCCGGAACGCTGATCATGGTGGATGACGATCGGCTTCCGCTGGAGCCAGGTGAGAAACCGATGATGAAAAAGGTAAGGTTCAGGACATTGGGCTGCTACCCCTTGTCTGGTGCGGTTGAATCCGAGTCAGAGACTTTGGAGCAGATCATCCAGGAGATGATCCTTGCGACGAAATCGGAACGTCAGGGCCGGCTTATTGACTACGACGGTGCGGCATCGATGGAAGAGAAGAAGAAAGACGGGTACTTTTGAGAAAAGGCTGAAGGATGAGGTCTGAAGTCTGAAGTAAAAATTAGTGATGAGCAATTTAGCAGAAAAACAGAAAGCATCTGATGCCATTGCGGCTTACCTGAAGCAGCACGAGCAGAAGGACCTGCTCCGCTTCCTGACTTGCGGCTCCGTTGATGACGGTAAGTCGACGATGATAGGGCGGCTCCTGTATGACTGCCATATGCTTTACGAGGACCAGGTCGCGGAGGTCCAGAAGGATTCGAGAACGCACGGGACGACAGGTGATGATTTTGATCCTGCCCTGTTTATGGATGGGCTGAAAGCTGAGAGGGAACAGGGGATTACCATAGATGTTGCCTACAGGTACTTTTCCACAGACCAGCGTAAATTTATTATCGCAGACTGCCCAGGGCACGAGCAATACACCCGTAATATGGCGACAGGAGCATCAAACTGCAGCCTGGCGGTGATCCTTATTGACGCAAGGCATGGCGTCATTGCCCAGACGCGCAGGCACAGCTTCATCTGTTCCCTTCTAGGCATCAGGCATGTTGTGGTGGCTGTGAATAAGATGGACCTTGTTGACTGGTCACAGGATGTGTTTGATAAAATAAAATCCGACTGCAATGCCTTTGTGCCCCGCCTGGGGTTCTCCGACATGCACTTCATTCCCATTTCCGCGTTAAAGGGCGACAATGTCGTAGAGCGCTCGTCTGTTATGGACTGGTATGATGGTCCCACTGTCCTTCATCACCTGGAAAACGTAAATATTGTGACCGACAAGAATCTGGTCGATATGCGTTTTCCTGTTCAGCTCGTGCAGCGGCCCGACTTGAACTTCAGAGGCTATGCGGGAACGGTGGCCTCTGGTGTCATAAAGAGGGACGACGAAATTATTTGCCTTCCATCGAAGAAGACCAGCAGCGTTGGGTCGATTGTCGGTCCTGACGGTGAGCTCAGCGAGGCTGTAGCGGGTATGGCTGTTACGGTGACGCTGGCAGACGACATCGATGTGTCTCGGGGTGATGTGATTGCGCCGGTGAACAATGTTCCACATGTAGGAAGCGAGTTTGAGGCTATGCTTGTCTGGATGCACGAGGACGCTGCGGCCAAGGGCAAGTCCTATCTTATCAGGCAGTCTACAAGCATGGTGCCGTGTGTCCTTTCAGACATACGCTACAAAGTAGATGTAAACACAATGCATCGCATGCCTCAGAGTGCCGGGACTGAAGACTCTATGGCCATGAACGAGATAGGCCGCTGCCACATATCGCTGCACCGGCCGATAGCCTTTGATTCGTATGACTCTAATCACCAGACCGGTGCTTTCGTCCTGATTGACCGGCTAACTAACGCGACCGTAGGCGCCGGCATGATAATCGATCGCCTTTCGGATGACAGCAAGCAGCGTGAGCGCGTCAGTCAGAATATACACAGGAGCCAGGGGCTCGTCGGAGACTCAGAGCGTGAGGCGTTGATGAAGCAGAAGGGCTGTGCAATATGGCTGACCGGTCTGAGCGGGTCCGGGAAGTCCACTATCGCCAAGCTTCTTGAAAGGGCTCTCGTTGATATGGGACACCCCTGCGTGGTTCTTGACGGTGACAACATAAGGCACGGACTTAATAGGGACTTGGGGTTTTCCGCTGAAGACCGAACGGAAAACATCAGGCGGATCGCCGAAGTCGCGCGGCTGTTTGTTGACGCGGGGATGATAGTCATTACCGCCTTTATTTCCCCGTACAGGAAGGACCGGCGCAGTGCAAGGGCCATCGTTGAAGCCGGCAGGGCGGAGAATGACCGGCGCTTCTTTGAGGTGCATATTGCTGCACCACTCGATGTTTGCGAGGAGCGAGACCCGAAAGGCCTTTACAAGAAGTGCCGGGCCGGCGAAATACAGAACTTCACGGGAGTTTCAGCTCCCTATGAAGAACCGAAGAATCCAGAGGTGATTATTCGTAGCGACGAGCTTGAGCCTGAGCAGGCAATTGATCAGCTGGTAAATCGTCTTAAGGGCCAAGTCATTACCTGAGCGAAGATCTCAGGCCTCTGATATGTTGCTCGGACTCTTTTAAGCGACGCTGAATGGGCGTGAGGTCGAGTATAGGTAGCCGTTTGTCTGACGAGATATGTCGGGGGTAGATAAGTAGATGCTCTTCAATTCGTTGCATTTCGTGGTCTTCTTCCCCGTTGTATGCTTGCTTTATTTCAGTTTAAAAATGCGGTTTCGGTGGGTTCTGATCGTAATCGCAAGTTATTATTTCTACGCATGCTGGAGGAGCAGTTATTTAGTGCTGATAGTTGCCTCCACATTGGTGGACTATGTGGCAGGTTTAGGGCTCGGCCATGCCAGGCGTCTCGCGACGAGGCGGTCCTTGCTTGGAGTCAGTATCGCCACCAACCTGGGGCTCCTCTTTTTCTTCAAGTATTACGGGTTCTTTGCGGAAAGTGCGTCACTGATTGGAGGCCACTTCAATATCACGACAAACATGCCTGAGCTGAAGGTCCTGCTGCCTGTCGGTATTTCGTTCTACACATTTCAGACAATGAGTTATACTATCGACGTATACCGACGTCGACGCGAACCTGAACGCCATCTGGGTATTTTCGCCTCTTATGTTGCGTTTTTTCCACAGCTGGTAGCTGGGCCGATCGAGCGTTCCACGCACCTGCTTCCGCAGTTTCGAAGATTGTCCTGCCCTGATGCCGCCCGTTTCGCCGAAGGGCTGCGCCATATTCTCTGGGGTTTCTTTAAGAAGCTGGTGATTGCTGATGGCGTTGCGTCTTTCGTAAACAGTGTCTACGGCGATCCAGGGTCATTTAGTGGAATGACCGTTGTGCTGGCTACTTACCTGTTTGCCTTCCAGATCTACTGCGATTTCTCTGGCTACTCTGATATAGCCATAGGATGCTCCAAGGTCTTGGGATTTGATCTGCGGTGCAACTTTCAGAAGCCATATTTTGCCGGGTCACTGCGCGACTTCTGGCGCAGGTGGCACATATCTCTCTCGTCCTGGTTTCGTGACTATCTATACATTCCATTGGGCGGCAGCAGAGGCGGAGCTCTTCGCGCCGGCTCGGTACTGCTGGTCGTCTTTCTTCTAAGCGGGCTCTGGCATGGGGCGGCATGGAACTTTGTTTTATGGGGCTTCTTTCATGGAGCAGCCCTAATCTTGGAAAATTGGCTGTTCAAGCGAACCGGTAAAGCCCTCAAGGGGCATGTCCTCGCCAGGGCGGTGCGCATGCTGATCACCTTTCACGTTGTCCTCCTTGGCTGGGTGCTGTTCCGCGTCGAAAATATCTTGGATTTGGGGGAGATCTTAAGCTCTCTGGGCAGGCCGTGGGGGATAACAAGCATTACCTTGCGTGAGCTGATTACATGCATTGGGGCAATAGCCTTTATGCTCATGCTCGAATCAGCATCAGGTGATGCGCCCGTTCCTGCCTTTATTGCGGGCCGGAAGAAAGCCTTTCGATGGCTTTGGTATCATGCCGTTATGCTTGCAATTGTGTTCTTTGGCGTGTTTGATCAGCAGGAGTTCATATACTTTCAGTTCTAGCTATGCGCGTGTTTTTTGGAAAGCTGTTTTTGTTCATTTTGCCTTACCTTCTTATGGGTGTGCTCTCTCTCGGGCCGATGCTAATGAGCGGAGAGGTGTTGCCTCTGTCGTTGGTACTGCGCATGCAGAAAAGGTATGGAATGGTCCTGTACGGGCCTGCTTACACTAACCCGAACCCCGATTATAAAATTAAAGGACAGGCGCTGAATCGCGCTCAGCTGCTTGTTCTAGGTACATCTCGCGTCTTGCAGTTCCGCGATATTTTCTGCACTCGGGACCCCGCAAGCATGTACAACGCCGGCAGAGGAATTGTGAGGCCCTCTGGCATAATTCCATTCCTGGAAGGCATCGGCAGTGAATCGCACCCAGAGGTATTGATTTTAGGATTGGATCAGGATTTTTTCAATGCGTCATGGGACCCAAGCGGAGGTATGCAGCAGGCAGGCGTCAATAGGGCTGGGGCACACCGAAAATACCGGACGTCTCTGCGCCACTTGTTGGATGGACGCATTTCCCTGGCCAGCTTGTGTTCTACAAAGGACCAGATCTGGGGTAAGTATTCGGCTCTTGGGTTGCGTGCCCGCGTTAAGGGGCAGGGTTTTCGCCCAGACGGTAGCGTATGCGAGGGTGTGTTAATTATAGATCCATCGTTAGGACAAGACGGCGAGACATTTACTAACACCATAAGACGAATCCGGCAAGGCAGCGACCGCTTTCAGTACAGCACCCGTGTCAACCCCAAGGCTATCGAAGAGATCAGGCAGGCACTTCAATACTGCAGCAGGCGGAATATTCACGTCATCGCGTTTCTGCCCCCATTTGCACACCGCGTGATCGAGGAGATGGAGCGCACCGGGGGATTCAGCTATATGGAAGATATTCAGCCGAAGCTCAAACCGATTTTCAAGGAGTTCGGGTACGGCATCTATGACTTTTCAGATCTTGCCGAGCTGGGCGCGTCCGACGCTGAGACCATAGGTGACGATAGCGGATTTCATGCATCGGAAGTAGCCTATCTGAGGATCTTTATAAGATTGATGCAGGAAGAGCCTCATCTAAGGCGGTTCGCTGACGTTTCCGAATTGAGTCAGATGCTGAACAGTGCCGCTAGTCCTCGTTCACTTGACGGATATTGAGTGGGCTCCTGAATTCTATGGTTCCTCTTGACTGGCGTCTTGCTGAGGCGGTTCTAAAGGGAGGGTAAACTGTCTCTGATGATGCCGAGAAGCTGGTCCGACGTGGTGTTCGAATAGGCGAAAGATGCGTCCTCAAGCCAGAACTCCACGAGTGATTTTCCGAACAACATGTGAGCGATATCAAGCCTGGGTTTGGTAATAAGATCATGGATGGGGTCCTTCATGGCTCTGGCCAAGGTTGTCTCAGGTAAGGGATTGTATTTGCCTCCAGTCCCAGAGATATACTGGGACCTGTTCTCGCACCACAACCTGCCGTCCTTGACCGTGGGGGAGGATTCAGATTCAAAACACCTGGCAAAAAACTGCATTGGTTCATTCCAGGGCCCGCGGGCGCCTTCAGGAATGGCAAGGAAGTCGCACAATTGTTCGAGAATGCTGTCCTGTTGAGCGCAGAAGTGCTCGTGAAAGCACCAGAAGACCTTGTTGGGGTGCCGATCCAGCAGTAACAGCATTTCGCCAATCTTTTCGCGATGCTGCCTCAGTATCAGTTCGAATCGGTCATCGTTCATGATCCATTGTGGTTTGGGTCTGTTAACTCTCTGGCTGGCCATCATCCTTGAGTAAATCGTTCGGAATATGTTCCGTACATAATAGATGATTTGATCGTTGCTGTCGCGCAGCACAGAAGTGTCAATGGCTGTGTCGTGTTCAAGGTATTTGTTGTTGAAAAGGACAAGATTCCGGAGCATATGGCCGCTCTTATTCTGGAGCCCATTCTCGGCGAACGTAGAAAGAGCAAGAAAGTGACGGGTTTTCAGTTTTTGTGTGTTTATTTTGAGCTGGTACGGATCGTCTTTGCTGCAAAAGAAATTCTCTCCGACAACGAAAACAGAAGGCTGGTAGTGGAGCTTTGAAGCAAAATTGTGAGTTCCGCTTCGTGAATAGCTGAAAAGGAATACCCGTTTGACTTTCGTGTAGTCTATGCTGCTTCTGTACTGACTTGCGCGACGATATTCGCGAAGCAGCGGGATGTTCCAGCGCTCCTGTGCAAAGAATGCTGACGATGGGTCCGTCGGGTCTATTGTATTATGCAAAATGGCGAGGCGTAGCCTCGTAATGATGCTGCTCAGGATCGCGTTCATGTTAGCCCGCCAAGAGTTGCTGTTAGTGATCGGCTAACAGTAGTCAGCCGGATGTTAAGATTCAATAATATTATATATTTGAGTGCACTGTGCCTCACAATTCCGAGAGCAGTGTGGCAGTCTCGCGTTGTAGCTCAAAAGAGATGGCAGCGCATGGCCTTTTTCGGGCTTCCACTTGCTTTGCAAGCTTGATCAGCTTTTCGGTTTGTCGATACGCGAGCTCACAAGATTGACGGCTTAACGACTGTTTCGCTATGGGAGGTTCTACGGTAGGAAGTTCGTGTTTGGCTGTCTTTCTTCTCTGGATTTGTGCTTGCATACAATTGCCAGAATGATAAATTACTGAATATTCAGAAAGTTGTGAAACTTGATAAAGCATCGAAATACAGTTGATGAAGCCCGGAAAAAGCTCATTGAAGTGGGCGGGAGAACGGCTCAGGAGTTGGGGCTCGGACGTATTGTTGGTCAGATTCTCCTATATTTGTATTTGCAGGACGGCGAGCGCTCCCTAGATAAGATCGGGACTGATCTGGGGCTCAGCAAAGCGGCCGTCAGCGTGGCGATAAGGCAGCTGGAGTCCATGGGTATTGTCAGGCAGGTATGGGTCAAGGGCGACCGCAAGAAGTACTACAAGACAGCTGATAATATTGCTTCGGCGGTTCGGCAGGGGCTTTTAACGTTCCTTTCACAGAAAATGCAGGCTGTGACAGCCGAACTCGATGAGATCGATAACCAGTTGGAGTCTGCCGTTGTGGATGGTGACCAGGATCCAGAGACAGATTTTGTTTACAGGCGGGTGAGGCGCGCCAAGCAGCTGGGAGACCGTGCTGCGAGCATGCTCAAGAATCCGATTGTAGATTTCTTTGTTAAGTCGTAAGTAGTTTATTATCAGCCATTAAGAAAGACGGGCTGCATAATTGACGGGTACGGAGTATGTCCGAGTCTAGCCAAGATGGTAAGGCGGCATAGAAACACGCCAAATGAAATCAAGAGAGCCGCGGTGCCGATGAGAATGCTGCCGATATTCAAGCAAATAGTCCAATACTTCTCCGCGTACAAGAAGTACATTGGCATGCGCCTTTACATTGTGTTTGTGCTGTCTGCTGTGGCTGCCGCTACCGAGGGTTTTGGCATAGCGATGCTTCTGCCGCTGATTGATGCCGCGGGTGTTGGCGTAGGCAGCGAAGCTGTTGCCCACTCGGGCGTAAGGGCGGGCTTGCATTCCATCCTCAACGTATTTGGAATAGGTAATTCCCTGGTGGGGATACTGTTATTTATTGGTTTTGTCTTCTTGATAAAAGGGTTGATCGTCTTTGCTGCCTACGCCTATGAGGGCCATCTCACCTCGCAATTGATGCGGGAGATTACGGTCATGCTTTTCGACAAGTACAGCAGCATGGATTACCGATATTATACGAAGAGAAACACGGGCCATTTCATTAACATGGTAACCGTTCAGAACTACGGCCTGATAAGGTCATTTGAACACTTCAAACAGTTTCTTACGATAATAATCACCACTATGGCCTATCTGGTGACATCGTTCTTCCTCGATTGGGCATTCGCACTGATGGCATTAGGTGCCGGAGTGATTCTGCTGTTCCTTTTCCGCGGCCTGAATAACTACGTGCATGGTCTTTCCAGGAAGACTGTTGCTGAACATGGCAGGGTCAACAAGTTCCTCGTCCAGACCATGCAGTCATTCAAGTACCTTGCATCCACAGCTCAATTAGGGCATGTCCGGTCGGGTGTGACGCGAAGTGTGGGCAGTCTCGCCGGGTACATGCGCAGCTACGGTTTTGCCAGGGCGCTGACTGTCTCGCTGACAGAACCGATCGCGATTTTCTTCGTATTGCTTGTCATAATCATTCAGGTAGCTACGAAAGCCCCTCTGGTGCCGATCTTTGTCGCTCTCGTTCTGTTCAATCGCGCAATGGTGGGTATTCTGAGTATACAGCAGGCATGGCAGGCAACCTTAAACAAGGTGGCATCATTGGAGACAGTGGAAGAGGAGTTCCGGATCCTGGCGGAGCACCAGGAGCCGGACGGCAATAAATGCATTACATCACTTCGGCAGGGAATTGAGTTGCGTGATGTAAGCTTTGCCTATGATGCTGAACACGGCAAGGTTCTGAAGGGAGTGTCACTGACAATCCCTGTCAATTCTACCGTGGCCTTCGTAGGAGAATCTGGGGCGGGAAAATCCACTATTGTAGATATGCTGACGCTGTTACTGAGGCCGCAACAGGGCGAGATCTTCATTGATGGTGTCCCGAGTCGTGAGGTGAATCTCGGATCCTGGCGCAGCAAGGTCGGGTATGTTTCCCAGGAGACAGTGGTGTTTGATGATACCATTGCCAACAATATCAGTCTTTGGAAGGATGATTACGGCAAGGATGTAGAGTCACGTAATGCGATAGAACTTGCGGCCAGCCAGGCCTTTGCAGATAATTTCATTCAAGAACTCCCGTCGAAGTACCAGACAGAAGTCGGCGATCGAGGGGTGCGGCTTTCCGGGGGCCAAAGGCAGAGACTGTTTTTGGCCCGGGAACTTTATAAACACCCGAGCCTCCTGATTCTGGACGAGGCAACCAGTGCGTTAGACTCTGAGTCCGAGAAGTATATACAGGAGAGCATTGAGGCGCTTAAGGGGCACGCAACGGTTGTGATTATAGCCCATCGATTGTCCACGATCAAGCATGCCGACTATATCTACGTTCTAGACAAAGGACAAATAATCGAGCAGGGCAAGTACGATGATCTTCTTGCAGCGGAAGGCGGCCGATTCAAAAGGATGGTCGATTTGCAGAGCCTATAGAGATCGGAGACTTTACGCTCGGGTTGCACGAATGAAAACAGGAAAGGTGATGCATTTCTTCTCACAGCCCTTGTTGTTAAGGAAGTTTGTATGAGTGTTGTTTGCATAATACCGGCCCGCGGTGGGTCTAAGGGCATTCCTCGCAAGAATATCATGCCGGTGGCAGGGCATCCTCTGATATCCTGGGCGGTTAGGACAGCTCTTGGCTCAAAGCACATTGATCGAGTTGTAGTGTCAACTGATGATGATGAGATTGCAGATATCGCTGTTCAGTGCGGGGCAGATGTGATTCGCCGCCCGGACTCCATTAGTGGCGATGGTGCGGCTTCGGAGGAAGCGTTGCTCCACGCTTTGGAGCACTTCGCTGAAGCAGGCGCGATTCAGCCTGACACCATTGTTTTTATGCAATGTACATCTCCGTTGACGCTTGCATCAGATCTCGATGCGGCTTTTGAGAAGTATCTGTCCGAAAAAGCGGATGTCGTGTTCGCTGCAACTGCCTCTCACGCGTTTCTTTGGCGGGAGGGACCTGACGGATGTGCGCGTCCAGTGAATCACGACATGGCGTGCCGGCCAATGAGGCAGGAGCGACAACCGGAATATCGTGAGACTGGCTCGTTTTACGTTATGCGGGCAGAAGGGCTACGCAAGCATAAGCACCGTTTTTTTGGAAAGGTCCTGCTGCACGAAATCCCTGCTGAGCGTGCGACGGACATCGATGACGCAGTTGATTTAGAAAGAGCGGAGCGTCTGCTCGAAAAAAGATCAAGTGAACAATAATCAATGATTGCTGAAAGGGGTTGCCGTGAGTGCCAATAGATGTGTGACCGATAACCAGAGCCTGCAGCCGTTCTATGAACAGGTTTACGGGCAGGGATCCGAGAATTACCATACTACGAGTTCATTCCCGGAATCGCTCCTGCTTCATCGCCTTGGTGGCGATTGGTCAGGTCTCGACGTGCTTGAGTTGGGCTGCGGCGAAGGACGACTGGCGGCCCTGCTTGGTTTCAGTGGCGCGAATGTGCTCGCGGCTGACTATAGCGAAAAGGTCATCGAGATTGCTAAGTCCAGAATCTGCCTGCCGAATGTGCATTTCGAATGCGCTGACGCCAAGGGGGTGGATGGCAAGTACGATCGCCTCGTTATGCAGGGAGTCCTTGAGCATATGGATGACCCGTTTGGCAAGTTGCGGGAACTGAAGGAGCGCTACCTGAAGCCCGGGGGAACCATCCTGACTTCCTCGCCATCATTTCTCAACCCACGCGGTTATGTATGGATGACTCTCCAGCTTCTGTTCGATGTGCCAATGTCCCTCTCCGATCTTCATTTTCTCTGCCCGTTTGACTTCGAGGAGTTCGCGGAACAGGAAGGAATGCGTTTGAGGTATGACAGTACTAATCATAACTGGGCCGCAGGCGATCTCACCATAGTCGACTTCAAGAAGAGGCTTACCAACGCGCTGCGTGATGCGAATATGGACAACGCCAACGTTGATCGACTCCTGGCGTGGCTTGAGAAAGCGATCCGCTACTACAAGCCGGAGGACTTCAGCGGGGCTACGGTAGCATATAGGATGGATGATGGGAGTGAGGCATGATTGTTGAACGCGACATAAAACGCCTTTGCGCGAATGCGGACGCCCCAATTTCTTCGGTCCTGAGGCAGCTCGACGCCAACCATCAGGGCTTCGTCATGTGTATCGACGAGAGCGGCGTTCTGGAAGGGGTTCTGACGGACGGTGACTTTCGCAGATGGCTGATGACACAGTCCGTGGTTGACCTGACTCAGCCTGTGCGGGGGCTCCTGAACAAGTCCTATGTGTCGGCACAGGAATCAGATACGCAGGAGGACATCCATAGATGTTTCTCGGATATCATAAAGTTCATTCCTCTTCTGGACGATCGCCGCAGGTTGATAGGGGTCGTACGTCGTCGCGGACTGCTGGAGGGGATGATCATTGGCGAGAGGCAAATCAACGATGACAGCCCGGTGTTCGTCATTGCGGAAATCGGGATTAATCACAACGGCAGCCCTGAAATGGCGCGTCGCCTTGTCCAGGCATCCAAGAGGGCAGGCGTAGACGCAGTGAAGTTTCAGATGCGGCATTTGTCCCGTCTTTACAGGTCTGCGCCCGGGGGTGGGGTTACCGGCGAGGATTTGGGCGCGCAGTATACACTTAACCTGCTGGAAAAATTTGAGCTGCCCGTCGAGGAAATGCTCAAGCTGTTTGATTATTCGAAGGGGTTGGGGCTTGAGGTCTTGTGCACTCCGTGGGAAGAGCAGAGTCTGGAGGTCCTCGAGCAATATGGCATGACCGCTTACAAAGCGGCTTCAGCCGACCTCACCAACCATCCGTTTCTCGAAAAGATGGCGAAAACCTACAAGCCGCTGCTTTTGTCCACTGGAATGTCGACGGAGGATGAAATCAACGAGACAGTGAAGCTGCTTCGAAGGTGTGGAAGCTCCTATGCTCTTCTTCACTGCAATTCTACGTATCCCGCGCCATTCAAGGACATAAACCTCGCATACATCTCCCGGCTGAAGGCCATAGGCGGGTGTCCGGTAGGATATTCAGGACATGAACGAGGCGTCAATGTGGCGGTGTCGGCGGTATGTCAGGGCGCAAGAATCATTGAAAAGCATATTACTCTGGATCGAAGTCAAGAGGGCTCAGATCATAATGCGAGTCTATTGCCAGACGAGTTCAAGGCCATGATTGAAGGGATTCGACAGGTTGAAGAATCAATAGGTTCCGGGCATGCCAGGACAATGTCACAAGGCGAGCTGATGAACCGAGCGAACTTGGCAAAGAGCCTGGTTGCTTCGCGTGATCTTGCGAAGGGGGACATCATAGACGAAGGTGCGGTGGAAATACGCAGCCCTGGTCGAGGGCTGCAGCCAAACCGCCTTGGTGACCTTGTTGGTCGGCATGCCATACGGGAGATGAAGGCGGGTGATTTCTTTTTCGCCAGTGATGTTGACGAGCCGACGGCCAAGCCCAGGCCTTACCAGTTTTCCAGGCCGTGGGGACTGACAGTCAGATGGCATGACTTCAGGGAAATAATGACAATGTCGAATCTCGATTTCATAGAGTTTCATATGAGCTTCAAAGATATGGAGGAGGATTTTTCGAGTTATTTCGACGGGCCGCTGGACCTCGACTTTAAGGTCCACAGTCCCGACACCTTCAACGGAGACCATCTTCTTGACCTTTCCAACCCTGACGAGCAGCATCGCCGCCGTTCGATCCAGGAGCTTCAACGCGTCATTGACGTGACTCGGGCCATGAAGCCTTACTTCAAGAAAGCAGAACGTCCGGTCATCATAGCGAGCTTAGGCGGGTTCTCTGAGAAAGGATTTCTTTCTGAGGCCGATGTAATGCGGCGATATGAGATTACCGCAAAGAGTTTGACTGAGCTGGATGACGAAGGCGTGGAGATAGTTGGCCAGACGCTCCCGCCCTTCCCGTGGTATTTCGGCGGACAGATGTACCTGAACCTCTTTGTGAAGCCCGGTGATACAGTTGATTTCTGTAAAACTAATGACCTTCGTCTTTGCTTTGACGTAAGTCATTCCAAGTTGGCGTGTAACCACTACCATCTGTCATTCAGGGATTTCGTAGATCAAGTTGGGCCATACACCGCGCACCTTCATATGGCGGACGCAAGGGGTACGGATGGGGAAGGACTGCAGATTGGTGAAGGTGAGATGGATATTGCCGCGTTGTGCGAGCAGTTGAAGGAAGTATGCCCTAAGGCCTCGTTTATGCCTGAGATATGGCAAGGCCATAAGAATAACGGCGAAGGCTTTTGGTATGCTTTGGAGGCCCTTGAGGGCTTCAAGCTGTAACTTATATCGCGACTGGACCTAAAGGGAATTCGTTCATATGGATAGACCTCCTAAACGTCTTTTTGTTCCCATTGAGACAAAAGTCAGGGAGTTTCACGGCAAGCTGTTTTTCTCGCTTACCGCAGCGGAACAGGGCTTTGAGGTGATCATGGGCGGGCAGCAGCAGATGCACGAACACATTGCTCGCTGGGCGCCTGGTATCTACATGGACAAGAGCATTGCAGAGACCAAGCGTCGCTGGTGTCGTCACAGCCGGAGTTTGGGGAACGTCATGTGCTCGTGGGACGAAGAGGGACTGGTTGTCTTTAGCGAAGATGCCTATTTTCGTCTTCGCATCTGCCGGGAGGTGTTCGATCAGACCCGATGTTTCTTCGCGTGGGGCCCGTCGGAGGCCGGGGCGATTACAAGTCGGATCAAAGACGGAGTGTGTGACGTGCACGCCACAGGCAACCCGCGCTTTGACATGCTGCGTCCGGAACTGCGGGGTTTCTACGATGACGCAGCGTCGGCCCTGAAAGCCCGTTACGGCCGAATGCTGTTGGTGAACACCAATTTCGCGTTCGCCAATTTTTTCCTTGGGGAAGAGAAGGTCAAGGAGGTCTACCGGGCCTACAGCATATCTGAGGATCCTGGTTTCTTCAGTGGCTGGGCGGATGCCCAGCGTGAGTCTTTCGCCTTGTTCGAGGAAATGCTGCCAGTGTTACGCGAGCGTTTTCCCGAACATACCATTATTATTCGTCCGCACCCCTCTGAGAGCTATGCGCCGTGGGAGGAGCTCGCTAGCAAACTGCCGCAGGTGTTTGTTCACGGCGAAGGAAATGTTTACGAGTGGATTCTGGCTTCTGAAGCGCTTGTTCATTTCAACTGTACAACCGGCATAGAAGCGTTTTTCCTCGGGATTCCTGCGATATCGCTCCGCCGGCCGGGACACGAAGATTTTCACCAGCCTTTACCGAATCACTTGAGCCATGTGTGCAACGACCTGGAATCTCTTATGAGCATGCTGGATGAGATTGTGGGTAATACCGGTGCAGTTGCCAGCCTGTTGGAAGATGCTGACCGGTTGAAGATCGCAAATCATCACATAACTGGGATGCGCGGCGACTTCGCTTCAACCCGCATCGTAGACGTGCTTAAAACAATTGACG
>JBFIFS010000041.1:0-16641 GCA_041602695.1 Kiritimatiellia bacterium | reverse complement strand
TTACAGCAGATTCGACTTCCTTCTTCTTGTCGTCAGATATCTTCTCGCCCTGCTCTTTGATCAGTTTTTCGGTCTGGTAGACCATGTTCTCGCCCATGTTCCGGGCTTCCACGGATTCACGCTTCTTGGCGTCTTCGTCAGCATGCGCTTCAGCATCGTTGACCATCTTCTTGATGTCGTCCTCGTTCAACCCGCTGGAGGCAGTGATCGTGATCTTCTGCTCTTTGCCTGTGCCCAGGTCCTTGGCCGAGACGTGCAGGATACCGTTCGCGTCGATATCAAACGTGACTTCGACCTGCGGAACTCCGCGCGGCGCCGGAGGAATTCCGTCCAGGTGGAAGCGGCCGGCAGACTTGTTGTCAGCCGCCATCTTGCGCTCACCCTGTAGGACGTGGATTTCCACAGTCGTCTGGTTGTCGCTGGCGGTACTGAAGATCTCGCTCTTCTTCGTCGGAATTGTCGTATTACGCTCTATAAGGGTCGTGAAGACGCCTCCCAGGGTCTCGATGCCCAGCGAAAGCGGGGTAACATCGAGAAGCAGTACGTCCTTAACTTCACCCTTAATGATTCCGCCCTGGATAGCGGCCCCGATCGCAACCACCTCGTCAGGGTTCACACCCTTGTGAGGCTCCTTATTGAAGCAGCTCTTCACCTCTTCAACCACCTTGGGCATGCGGGTCATTCCGCCGACAAGCACCACCTCATCGACAGTCGAGAGGTCCGCGTCTTTCATACATGCCTTAACCGGCCCGACGCTCCGCGCGATCAAATCTTCAGACAGCTGCTCAAGCTTGGACCTGCTCAAAGTCACGTTCAGGTGCTTGGGCCCGCTCTGGTCAGCAGTAATAAAAGGAAGATTGATCTCGGTCTGCTGCGAGCTCGAGAGTTCACACTTCGCCTTTTCCGCGGCCTCTTTCAGGCGCTGCAGCGCCATGCTGTCCTTCGACAGGTCAACGCCCTGCTCTTTCTTGAACTCATCGACAAGCCAGTTGATGACAACCTGGTCCACATCGTCACCACCGAGATGAGTGTCGCCATTTGTGGCCTTCACTTCAAAAACGCCGTCCCCGATATCAAGAATAGAGACGTCAAACGTGCCGCCGCCGAGATCGTATACCGCGATCGTCTCGTCCTTCTTCTTGTCGAGACCGTATGCGAGAGAGGCCGCAGTAGGCTCATTGACGATTCGGAGCACCTCAAGGCCGGCAATGCGCCCGGCATCCTTAGTGGCCTGGCGCTGGCTGTCGTTAAAATAGGCCGGGACCGTTATCACGGCCTGGGAAATTTTTTCACCAAGATAGGCCTCAGCGTCCGCCTTGAGCTTCTGCAGCGTCATGGCTGAGATCTCCGGAGGCGAATAAGTCTTGTCTTCAATCTTTACCTGAACGTCACCGTTCTTCGCCTTCGTCACCTCGTAAGGTACCAGAGATATCTCGTGCGCCACTTCGTCATACTTGCGGCCCATGAATCTCTTTATCGAGTAGACGGTGTGATTGGGGTTGGTCACCGCCTGGCGCTTCGCCGCCTGACCGACCAGCCTCTCACCATTCTTTGCAAAAGCAACTACCGACGGAGTCGTACGCGCCCCTTCAGCGTTGGGTATTACCACCGGCTCGCCGCCTTCCATGACAGCCATGCACGAGTTAGTGGTACCTAGGTCTATTCCTAATACTTTGGACATAACAGTCTCCTTACTCTCAAAAATATTCTATCGCTCCTCATTTTAAGCACTTAACGTGCCAACGATAGGGACAGGGCTCTACTCAAACAAAACCCTGCGATCACAACATGCTACTCATAAAGCACTTACACACTATAATATAAGCGCTGCGCGGTATGCTGGGCGAGGAGCGCGACAGAATGCACAGTGCCACTATGTCCCTATTAGCGCCATAGTGTCACACTAACAGGGTGGTTTGTTGTCTGCTTGAGGTGGTATGACTGCGGGCTGAAGGGGGTCTTATTCGTAACCGTTGGGATGCGCCTGGTGCCACTGCCAGGCGCTGGCGATAATGTCCTTCAGGTCGGGATACTCGGGCTTCCATCCAAGAACATTGCGAGCCTTGTCCGCGCCGGCAATCAAGCGTGCAGGATCGCCAGGGCGGCGTCCGGCTGCCTCAGCGGGTATCTCGTGTCCCGTGACCTCACGCGCGGCCTCGATAACCTCCTTCACCGAGAAGCCGGTGCCGTTGCCAAGATTGTACGGCCCGTCGTTTTCTGTTTCGAGCGCGAGGATATGCGCCTGGGCGAGGTCGACAATATGAATGTAATCACGGATGCAGCTGCCGTCGGGTGTATCATAATCCTCCCCGAAGATCATTACCTTGTCCCTTTTGCCGAGCGCGACCTGAAGGATAATAGGAATAATGTGCGTCTCAGGATCATGATCCTCACCGAATTTCTCGGTCGCGCCGCACGCGTTAAAATAACGCAGGTATATGGCCTTCATCCCGTGCAGCTCCCGGTACCAGTTGAGCACTTTTTCGAACTGCAGCTTGGATTCGCCATACGGGTTCTCAGGCGACTGCTTTTCGTCTTCCGTAATCGGCACCTTCTCCGGCTGGCCATAAGTGGCACAGGTGGAGGAAAACACGATCCGGCCCACATCGGCCTTGAGCATTGCTTCCGAGAGGTTCACGCCACCACCCAGATTGTTCCTGAAGTAAATCTCCGGCTCTTCCATGGACTCGGGCACCAGCGCGTAGGCGGCAAAATGCATCACCGCATCCGGCTTCACATCCATCATTGCCGCGGTAATGCTGTCTTTGTCGCGGAGATCTCCCTCGATAAACCGCGCCCGGTCATCAAGAGCCTGCCTGTGGCCCCTTTCGAGGTTGTCGAACACCACAATCTCGTGGCCGGCATCAAGCATTTTCTCAGTCGTGACACTTCCTATGTATCCGGCTCCGCCTGTGACCAAAACCTTCATTCCCGGGATCCCTCCATGTCTTTCTCCAAAGCTTCTATCTTCTTCTCGAGCTCAGCCACCTTCTGCTTAAGCTTGGGTACCCTGAGCATATTGGCCTGCATCTTCATGTTCTCCCTGTGCGGGACCGCTGGAAAGCCCGATACGAATATCTTTTCCGGAATGTCTTTTGTGACACCGGCCTGCGCACCGATGACGGAGTGGTCGCCGACCTTCACGTGTCCTGACACTCCGGCCTGACCGCCAAGCTGAACGTTCCTTCCGATAACGGTACTTCCGGCAATCCCAACCTGGGCGGCCATTGCGCTGTTAGCGCCAACACAGACGTTGTGCGCGACCTGCACAAGGTTGTCAATCTTGACCCCGTCTTCAATTACCGTTCTGCCGAATCGCGCACGGTCTATTGCCGCGTTGGCACCGATTTCTACATCGTCCCCCAGCTCTACTGTTCCGATCTGGGGAATCTTGCTCCACTTCTCGCCCTCTTTGTAGTAGCCGAAACCATCACTGCCGATCACGGCCCCGCAGTGCAGGATTGCGCGCGCGCCGATAGTCACGCGCTCGCGAACCGATACGTTGGCGTGGAGAAAACTGTCCTCGCCAATAGAAGACCCCGCGCCGACAAAACAGCCCGCAACTAGAACACAGCCTTTTCCCACCACAGCTCCTGCTTCGATAACGCATAAAGGCCCGATATGGGCTGACGGATCAACCCGGGCGCTGGGATCGACCGTCGAAGACGGGTCGACTCCTGCCGGCCTTACGGGCCCTTCAGGAGCAAAGGCCTGCGCAGCCATCATAAATGCCTTGTCGGGGTCGGCCACCCTGAGGACAGCGCACGGCGCCGAACCGTCCCAGTCACCGCCGGCTATTATCGCCGTTGCTTTCGTGACCTCTGCCTCTTTAGAGTACTTTGCGCGGCTCAGGAAAGACAGATCGCCCTCCTTCGCCTCCGAGAGGCTGGCCAGGCCCGACACCTCAAGGGCATCATCTCCTTCAATGGCGGCGCCAATCTTCTCCGCAATATCCTTAAGGGCGATCTTCACTGCGTGCGTTTCCCCGATCTCAGTCTTTCTTCTTTTCGAGCAGCTTCTGGATGTCTTCCGTAATATCCGCCGAGTCGCTTGCATGTATCACCGCAGGCATTCCGCTTACGCCAACGCCGCCGGCGTCCAGGACAAAAGTGTATCCATTCTTCTCTGCATACTCTTTAACGGCCTCGGAGATCTCGCCGACGATGCGCTTGTGCATCATCATTTTCTGCTCAGCAAGGTCTTTCCTTCTGGTATCCAGCTCCTTCTTGGCTTCCATGTCCATCCTGCGCAGCTCCTTGAACTTTGCCTCCGCCTCCTCGCGCAGCTGGTCACGTTTCTTATCGCTGAGGGCCCGGTTTTGCGACTGCTTTGCAACTTCCTCCACCTCGTCGCGCATCTTGCCCAGCTTCTCCATGAGCCTTTCTTTTTCCCCCTCGATTTCGTCGATCTGCTCTTCAAGCACGGTTTCGGCCTGCTGGGTCTCAGGGTGGACCCTCAGCAGCTTGTTCATGTCGACAACCGCTATCTTCTGCTCCGCGCCCATGCAGAGGCCGCACACAAAAACAAACACCGCAAGCAATACAGACTTCTTCATCTCTTCTCCTAATTACCTTATGTGAAAGCTAGAAATCGTAACCGATCCAAAGCACCCACGCCTCCGTCCGCGTCAGATCGTCATCCTTCTCAATAACATCAGCAAAATCAATCCTGATCGGGAAGCCCGGCACGTCAAACCTGAAGCCTCCACCGAAACTTGACGCAAGATCTTTCAAATCCAGCTCATAAGATTCCGACCACACATTACCTGTATCATAGAATAGAGCGAACCGTACAGGTGTTACAAGAGGGATGCTGTATTCCGCTGAAGCCAGAAAGCGGGAGCTTCCGCCTATCGGCTTGTGGAAAATCGTTGTCCCTCCGCCAGCGCCCTCAACTTCACGCGTCACCTTGGGGCCCACATCGCGATAGCGGAACCCCCGGAGCGTGCGCCCCCCTCCTGCAAACAAGCGGTCATCGAGGGGCACCTCAAGCGTATCGCCAAACTCTTCCACCACATCGTAAGACGCCTTTAGGCTCAGGACATGGTCCTTTACCGCCGGCACATACTTTACAAATGAGAGGCCTGTCTCGTAATGGTCCGTGTCGAAACCAATCGGCCCCCCGGTAATACCGCCGTAAGCGCGAAACCTTGTGCCGCTTCCAGGGATGAACGGATTGTTCCGCGTGTCATGCGTGTAAGTCAGGCGCAACGAACTGCTGACATTGTCTTCTTCCTCCTCGAAGAAATAGCTTTGGCCCGTCTCGGTGAAATACTCGTTGGTGTCCGCCACATCTGATATCGCCAGCTTCTCGATCCCGTACATGGCGTCAATCCGTCCGCGCCCGCCCAGGGATTTTCCGAGGCGTACCGAGCCCCCGCTTCTTCGGGAATGATAGTCATCATATTTTACCAGCCTGTCATAAAGATCGAAGCCAAAGCGAAGCTTCCTGTCCATGAACCACGGCTCCGTGAAAGAAAGAAGAAAGTCACGGCGCGTGGCTCCCAGCTGTGCCGAAAGTTTCAGCTTCTGGCCGCCGCCGGTGAAGCTGGGCCAGTTAAGCAGGTCGAAGTTGCCCTGGGAGATCTCCATGAACACGGTTGCCCGGTCGATACTGGAGAACCCGGCGCCCATCATGAACTGCCCTGTCCTTTGCTCCTCCACCTCAATGATCAGGTCACGCTGGTCCTCCAGGGCCGTAGCCGCCGGAAAGCTCCGTACACTGGAGAAATACCCTAAGTTCTTTATACGCTGCTCTCCGGCCCTTACCTTCACCTCATTGAAGACATCACCCGGATCCAAAGGCAGCTCCCGCCGGAGGACCTTGTCCCTGGTGCGAACATTCCCCTCAATATCAATCCTGCGCACGTAGCAGAGCTTGCCCTCATCAACCTTTATGATTAGGTCGAGCTCTCCCTCATCGCCATACGGCTCCCGAACGGGACGCACGACGGTGTCCAAATACCCGCGCATCCCGTAGAAATCACGCACTGCATTAACATCGGCCCTGATAGCGGTGGAAGAAGCGATATCACCGGGTTTCAGGCTGAGCCTCTCCCGGATCGCCGACTGCGGAAATCCTTCAACCCCCGAAATGAGCACTTTCCGGATACGGAACTGCAGTCCTTCCCTCACTTCAAAATTGAGGATTATGTTGCCTTCCTCATTCCTGCTGTACAGCACATCTCCGACTTCAGCGTCAAGGTATCCGGCGTCCCTGTACTTCTCCCGTATTGCAAAACGGCCGGTCAGTATTTCATCCCCATCAAGTTTTCTCTTTCGGGTCCACCAGAACGGATTCCACCATGCCGGCCGTTTCATCAAACGCCCGAGCTCATAGTCGGAAAAGGCCGAATTGCCGGAAACAGCAACTCCTGCAACTTTCGCCTTCTTTCCCTCTTCGACCGTAAAGACCAGGTACGCGTATCCTTCCTGGTCCGTCTCGTCGACAAACTTCCACTCGGCCCTGGCGTCGGGGTAATTCTTTCGCCGATATTCCTGTACGACCTTCAGGGCGCTTCTTCCGACAACGGCCTCGTCTATATAGTCACCCGGTTCGAGGTTCAGGAGCGCTGAGATATGATAGTCGCTGAACCTTTCCTGGCCGCGGACCTCAACGGCCCTCGACAGGACCCTGCGGTTCACCACTTCGTAAATGACTTTAACGTCATCACCGTCCTCTTCAGCGTAAATCTTAACGTCGCTGAAGCGGCCGGTCTTCATGAGCGCCTTGACGTCGCGGCTCAAGGCATAGCGCTCGAACTTTTCGCCTTCCTCAAATTCGATGTGCGCCCTGACAAAGGCCTCGTTGAACGGCCCCGGCCCTGCCTTCCTGACTTCTATCGCGCTTATCTTACCTTCAGCAAGGGCCAGGCTGCCCGCAAGAAGCAGGCTTACCGTAAGAACATACAGAGGAACTGATTTCATCAGACTTCCTCTTCCTCCACATACCCCTCGGCCTCCGGCGGCGGCTCCTGGGCCAGATGACCCATCTGCCGGTCACTGAACCGCATGTAGTCCTGCTCGAAGTTCATCAGGACTTCGCCCGTGGGGCCATTACGGTGCTTCGCGACGTTTACTATCGCCAGGGTCTCGTCATCATGCTGATCATCATCGGGATAATAGGAAGGTCGGCGGAGCATGCACACGACGTCGGCGTCCTGCTCAATGGCTCCTGAATCACGCAAATCCGAAAGTTTCGGAGTGCCCGTCTTGTCCCTCTGCTCCGGCGCGCGGCTCAGCTGGCTGAGGACCAGCACCGGCACCTTAAGCTCTTTCGCCATGGCCTTCAGGTTGTTTGAGACAAAGGCCGTCTCAATCTGCTTGCCCTGCCTCGCGTATTCACGCGCCTGTATCAGCTGGAGATAGTCTATAACAATCAGCTTAATGTCGTGCTTCTTCTTCATTCGCCTGGCCCGGGCGCGAAGCTCGAGAATATCGAGGCCTCCTGTATCGTCGAGGAAGATGGGTGCTTTGGTAAGCGTAGCGGCGGCCTGCATGATTTTGGCGTGTGTCGAGACAGACGGAAGGTGCCCCTTTGTCAGCTGGAACGCCGACACTCCTGCGTGCGAGCACAGCATCCTCATGACCAGTGCCTCATGCGACATTTCAAGGCTGAAGATCCCGACCGCATGCCGCAGGCCGTCAGGGTCGCGCTTCCCCAGGGCCACATTCTCGGCAATGTTCATCGCCAGCGAGGTCTTCCCCATTGATGGCCGCGCTGCGAGCACAATCATCTCGCTGTTCCTTAAGCCGTGCAGCTTGTCATCCATGTTGGCGTAGCCGGTGGATATGCCTGTCAGCCCCTTCTTCGTCGTGAGAATGGTTTCAACCTGATGTATAACGCCCTTTACAGCTTCGGGCCACGGCGTGACAAAGCCGTGCTGGCGCTCTGTGATGTCCATGAAGGACTGCTCGACGCGCCCCAGGATCATGTCCGCCTTATCGGTCGAAGCGAAACATTCGCGCTCGGATTCGCGCGCGCAGGATATGATGCACCTCAACAAGTGCTTCTGCCGCACAATATCAATGTAATATTCCGCGTGCGCGGCTGTAGGCGTTGAGTCGACAAGCTGGTCGAGGTAAACACTGCCGCCTGCCTGGTCGAGCTTGCCCTTGCCCTTCAGGTCTGCTTCAAGCGTAACAGCATCGACGGCCTTGCCCTCACCGGCAAGGTCAACCACCGATTCAAATATCAGCGCGTGGGCCGGAACATAAAATGACTCAGGGACTATCTGGCTCTCTATGCAGATATCGACAACGCGCGCCGAATCCATGAGGATGGACCCCAGCACTCCCTTCTCGGCTTCCTCGCTGTACGGAGGGACCCTCTCATTACGAGGGTCAGCCGCAGAAACACCCGGGTCATTGGCCATTCTTACTCCTCAACGACCCAGATCTTCACCGTGGTCTCTATTTCAGGATGGAGCTTGATCTTAATGTCATACACACCCAGCTCCTTTAGAGGCTCTTCAAGGTCAACCGTGCCCTTATCGATCTCGACGCCCTGCTTTTCCACGGCTTCCACAATTTCTGCGACGCCAATAGAGCCGTAAAGCTTTTCACCTTCGGCAACCTTCACAGGGATAGTGACCGACAGGTTCGCCAAAGCCGTAGCCTTTTCCGTGGCAGCGAGCAGGTCCTGCTTCTGCCGCTCTTCGCGGTCTGCAACCACCTTGGCAAGCTTGCGCTTTGTCGCGGCCGTAACGGGGGCTGCCAGCTTCTTCGGGAACAGGTAGTTCCTGGCGTAACCATTGGCCACCTTGACAACATCACCTTCAACGCCAAGGTCTTTTACCTTGGCCATCAAGAGAACTTCTACACTCATGAATCCTTACCGCCCTTCCAGATGAAACAGGACACTTACACAACGTTCTTGTTGCGGGCCTGCTTGACGATCTTCTTAACTTTTCTCTGCTGCTTGGCGCTCACGCCGGTCACACGCTGGGGCAGAATCTTGCCATGATGCGTAATAAATTTGTCGAGCGACTCCCTGTCATCAGCATTGATCGCCGCGACCTCTTCAGGAGTCCGCACGGTCCTGCGCGCACTAGCGTTCTTATCACGTCTGCCCCTGCTGGGCTTTCTTTTCCTCTGCACTATCTGCACCTCTTTCTTTTTGTCTTAATCAAATCTGCCTGCCGCTAGAAAGGAAGGTTCTCGTCGTCTCCAACCGGCGCCCCTCCGACATCCTCAGCACCGCCGCCACCGGAATCACCGCCGCCGCCGTCGCGTCCGCCGAGGAACTGGACCCGCTCCGCCGTGACGCTCAGCTTACTGAACTTCTTGCCGTCCTTCTCCCAGTCGTCATACTTCAGCCTGCCCTCAACCATCACGGGGCGGCCTTTCTTGAGGTATTCGGCGCAAGTCTCCGCCTGCCTTCCCCATACCGTGACACTTACGAAGCAGACCTCTTCCTTGAAGTCGCCGTCCTGGCCCTTGAACTTCCTGCTTGTAGCCAGGCCCAGGTCGCCGACAGCAGAGCCTGAAGGGGTATAACGCACTTCAGGGTCCCTTGTGAGATTACCAATAAGGAAAACTTTATTCAGGCTGGCCATCGCTGTCTCCTCCCGGCTTACCGCCGTTAAACTCGTTCATCGCCTTTTCAACACTGTTCTCAATCACACACTGTACGGCATCGGCAGCGCATTCAACGCCAATGCCGAACTGCTCAGCTTCCTGTCCCTTCAGCGGCGAAAGCACGTGGTCTACCAGGGCGCCCTTGCCATGGCCTCGTCCTATCCCCACGCGGATCCTTACAAAATCCTTCGTGCCAAGCGATCCTATCACACTCTCGAGACCATTGTGGCCCCCGCTTGACCCCCGCGCCTTGATTCTGACCCGACCCATCGGAAGATCAGCGTCATCAACCACCACTATCAGGTCTTCAGCGCCGAGCCGATTATACCTCATCACAGAGGACACCGCCTGCCCGCTCCTGTTCATGAAGGTCAACGGCTCAACCAGCAAAACCTTCCCGCCGGAACACATTCCCCGGCCCGTCCTGGCCTTGATCCGCCAGCTGCGCTTCAGCCTTGCGTCCCAGCGGCCCGCCAACAGTTCGACCACGGCAAATCCGGCATTGTGTGGAGTCTTTTCATACTCACTGCCTGGGTTCCCGAGACCGACAACTGCCTTCAAATCAGCCCTCTGACTATTCCTGCTCCTTAGCCTTCTCTTCCCGTTCTTTCTCGCCAATCACTTCAGGCTCGGCCGGTGCGGCTCCACCCTCGGCTGCCCCAGGAGCGGCGCCTTCCGCGCCCTCTTCGCCTTCAGCAGCCGCGGCATCTTCATCAACCGTAGGTGCAGTGACAGACGCGACGGCAATGCTGCCATCTGTCTCGATGTGCAGTTTGGCGCCGACCGTCATGTCCGCGACAGTAAGAACATCGCCTATCTTCATGCCGGAAACATCCACCTCTACGCTCTCCACCAGGTCCGTCGGCAAACATTCCACTTCGATCTCGCGAAGCAGGTGCTCAAGGCGCCCACCTTCGTTCACCACGCCGACGGCATCGCCCACGAGGACAACCGGAACGGCAACCTTCATCTTCTTGGTAAGCGATACCTCGAGGAACTCCGCGTGCTGGGGCTCCCCTGAAAGCGGATCGTGCTGCACTTCCTTTAGCAGCACTTTCTTGGCATCACCTCCGTCGATCGCCAGATCAACCATCACGTTCTCACTGCGGTGAGCATGCAGCATCATCTCAAAATCGTGCTGGTTAATCCTGATGAGCCTGGATTCACATTTCTCATTGTTAACAACGCCAGGAAGCCAACCCTCCCTGCGAAGCCGCCTCGAAGCGGTTGAACCGGTGTCCGTCCTGGACTCTGCAGCTATTTTGCTGTCTGTAGCCATTTCTTTTCCCTCTCTAACTCCTACTTAAGAACTGAACAGTGAAGTAACTGAACGATCCTGGTGTATTCTCTTAACGGCCTCCGCAAGCAGAGGCGCAACCGAAAGTTTTGTCATGTTTATGCCGGGTGTCTCAATCGTGGGAACAGTGTCCGTAACGATCATTTCTGTAATATCGGAATTACGCAGCCGTTCCACACCCATCTCGGTAATCATGCCGTGCGTTACCGCCGCATAAATGTCTCCCGCGCCGTTCTCCCTGAGTATCTTGGCGGCCGAACAGAAAGTTCCTGCCGTAGACGTAAGGTCATCAACCATCACGACCGTGCAGCCTTCGACCTCGCCAACCAGCGACAGAGCTTCTACCTCGTCCGCGCCTTTACGCTGTTTTGCCACGATGGCAAGCCCGCATCCGATTATTTTGGAGTAGGCGTAAGCCGTCTTGACCCCACCCGTGTCCGGCGAAACTACAACCGGGTTCTTCAGGTTCTTGTCCAGCAGGTACTTGGATATTACAGGGAAGGCATAGAGATGATCCACCGGTATGTCGAAGAACCCCTGGATTTGCTGGGCGTGGAGGTCCATAGTGAGAACGCGGTCTGCACCGGCCGCAACGAGAAGGTTTGCCACCAGCTTCGCGGTAATTGGCACACCGGGCTGGTCCTTCCTGTCCTGCCTGGCGTAGCCGTAGAAAGGAAGCACCGCTGTAACACGCTCTGCCGATGCGCGCCGCATGGTGTCTATCATTATAAGAAGCTCCATCAGTCGCTCATTCGGGTTCTTGCAGATCGACTGCACAACGAAAACATCCTCGCCTCGCACGCTCTGCTGAAGCTTAACGTGGATCTCTCCATCGGGAAAACGCCTGATGTCGATGCCCCCGAGCGGCATTCCCATGCACTCGGCCATAGATTGAGCCAGCTCCGGATTTGCAGTCCCCGAGAACACGCTCATCCCAAACTGTGATTCCGGCTTGTTCATTTGTATACCATCCCGTTCCAAGTTCTGGTTGCCCGACTAGGACTTGAACCTAGACTCTGGCCTCCAAAGGGCCGTGTGCTACCATTACACCATCGGGCAACATTCTCAAAACCTTGCTCCACACAGGGCTGTCCAATGCGCCGCCCAGCCCCTTCTGTATTTCCTTTGCATGCTCCTCGTCACGCGCCAGTCCAAAAACCGACGCGCCGCTGCCCGAGACAAGAGCACCCAACGCCCCAACTTCCATCAATCGCTCACGCAGTATTCCGAGAAACGGATACTTCGTAACAACGGGATCTTCCAGCCCGTTGTAAAGACTCTCCGCGACCCCCTGCAGATCCCGCGCCTTCAGTGCAGAAACGACATTGTTAAACATATCGTCATGCGGTGTCAAGGAGGGTTCACAGCGCGAGTAAATATCAGCGGTAGAAACGGCAAAGCCGGGGTTCACAAGCACTATCCAGCCGCCGCCAAGGCCGTCCCAGCTGACCGGGATCCGGCTGACGATTTCGCCCAGCCCTTCGGCCTTTACCGGCCCCCCGAGGACCATCGCTGGAATGTCGCACCCAATTCGGCCGCCGGCCTCTGCAAGCCGCTCAGGAGACCAGCCCATTCCCCATATCTCGTTCAGCCCGCACATTACTGCAGCCGCATCGGCGCTCCCGCCACCCAGGCCACCCCCGACCGGAATCCGCTTTTTCAGGGTAATAAGCACGCCTTCGTCCATATTTCCGGCTTTCTGCAACTCCTCGGCAGCCCTGCTGGTGAGGTTCCTGCCGGAGAGGATGGTTTCACGGGCACCGTTCTCAGGATATTCCGGCAGATAGCTCATTTCAGTGAGTATACCCGATGGCTTCCGGTCGAGTCGCACGGTGTCGTAAAGCGACACCGGGACAACCACGCTCCTTATGTCATGGTATCCGTTGTCCCGCCTGCCAAGCACCTCCAGGAAGAGGTTTATCTTTGCCGGTGAGCTGACAGTCAAATTGTCGCCTGATTCAGACATGAACGCGCGGTAGTATCAAACCGCACAACCCATGTCAAACCGCAAATATCAAGGAAAGCACGGGGAAACCGGAAGCGGAAACCCGAGACATGAAAGCATTCGGATGCCCATTTGAAAGAAAGAAAAGACGCCGCCCCCCGCGATTCCCCCATATCAGATCATGACCCGGCAGTTTCGGCACTCTTGCAACACTCTCCACGCCAACGCAGGGCGCGCGAGTATGCCTGATTTCAAGTTTCAGGTCTCAGGTTTCTCTTTCCTCTTGCAGGGCATTCCCCTATCATCCGCTTTTTCCCCTTATATCACAGGAGACAGCCAATGGGTTTCGATAGCGGTTCGGTCACTTTCAGAATGTTTTACCTGCCGGGCGGACTCCCGCTCGACGCCGTTGAGCGCTTCGCCAAGCACGCCCTGCCGCCCATAAACACCCTTTCAAGGGAGGAGATCAGCGGATGGGTGACCGGGCGCCACATGCTTGACCGCGACATCAACGACGGCAGCGCCTTCCAGGCCGGATACCTTTATCTGAATCTCGTAAAGGCGGAACGAAAGATTCCGCCGGCACTCCTCAAGGCCGAATGCGCGATGGAAGAACTCGCGCTAATGCAGGCAGAAGGCAAGGACAAGCTCAACCGGTCCGAAAGATCTGCGATAAAGAAAGAAGTAAGCGAGCGGCTGCTTCCGGGCATGCCGCCTTCCCTTACAGGTATACCAATTGTATACGACAAGAGCGCCCGCATGCTCTTCGCCGGTGCGACAACCGAGAAGCAAACGGATGCACTGACAATTCAGCTGCAGGGCGCACTGGGCACAGCGCCCGTTCCGGTAACTGCTGACACGGCCGCCCTGAAGATCGCCAAGCTAGACACCGGCACCATGCTTGACCCGACCAGCTTCTCGCCGGAACTCGAGGACCCGCTGGCAGGATGCGTGATTGGCCATGATTTTCTTACCTGGCTCTGGTTTTACTCGGAAGCGCGCGGCGGAACACTCACGGTCGACGGAGACCAGTACGGAGTGATGATAGAGGGGCCCCTCACTTTCTTCCTTGAAGGTGACGGCGCTCACGTGACACTGCTGCGCAAGGGCTCGCCCCTGGTCTCCACTGAAGCGAAAACCGCACTGATGAGCGGCAAAAAACTGACCAGCGCTAAAATCACCATGGGGCGAAGCGCAGAGCAGTGGACCGCCACTGTTGACGCGAGCGAGTTCATCTTCCGAGGTCTCAAGATCCCGAAAAGCGAAGAGCTCGATGCCATCAGCTGGTTCCAGCAGCGCATGATAAGCCTGCGCCGATTCCAGAAAGCATTCCTTACATTCTACGAGAAGTTCCTCAGCGAGCGCACAAACCCTGAAGTGTGGGTGGAAACACAGAAAGACATCCATAAATGGGTTTCCGGCCGCGAGGCAAAGAAATAGCGGAGCAAGAATAAGATGAGCAGGAAGCCTAATCTGCTGTTCGTCCTGGCCGACCAGCTCGGCTTAAACCAGTGTGGATACGCCGGCTCTCCGACCGCACACACGCCGAATATCGACCGCTTCGCCGGCGAAAGCGCAGACTTCCGAAACACCGTCGCGTCAACGCCCGTCTGCGCCGCTTACCGTGCGAGCCTTTTCACGGGAAAGTATACGACCTCCACGGGAATGGTGATCAACGAGCTCCGCCTGAATCCGGCTCACAGGTGCCTTGGGCACGTGGTCTCAGAAGCCGGTTACGACACCTGCTACATCGGAAAATGGCACCTTTACGCGAACGAGCTCGGCAACCACGAGGACCCAAAGAACTCCTTCGTCCCGCGCGGGCCCGACCGCCTGGGCTTTGACGGGCATTGGGCCGGATACAACTTCCACCATGTTTATTACGACACCTACTATCACAGCGAGACAGCTGACAAAATCTTCTACGGCAAGGATGTCTACGAACCAGACGCCCAGACGGACATGATGATCGACTGGTTCAGCAAAAGGCAGGACCCGGAAACGCCCTTTTGCGCATTCCTCTCTTACGGAACGCCGCACGATCCATGGGTCGACAGCAATGTACCCGAACGCTTCCGGAATATGTTCTCAACAGCAAATTTCGAGAACCCTCCCAACTATAAAGACGAAAACGATCCCTATGCGGACAAATGGGGCAGGCTGGACGATAAGGAAAGAGAAGAACTTCCTCTGTGGAGGCGCAACTACTGCGCCATGACCGCCAACCTCGACTGGAACATCGGCAGGCTGCTTGGCGCGCTGGAGGCGAAGGGACTCAAAGATGACACGATTGTCGTCTTCTCTTCCGACCACGGTGAAATGTTCGGCGCGCAAGGGCGGCGCGCGAAGAACACTTTCTATGAAGAAGCAGCGCGTATCCCCCTGCTGGTTCGCTGGCCGCAGGCCGTGCCCACCGGACTTGTATCTGACGCATGCTTAAGCACAGTCGACATCATGCCGACGCTGCTGGGCCTCATGGGCCTGGAAATTCCGGAATCTGTAGAGGGCATGGATTGTTCGGCTATCGCCCGCGGAGCGACGGCCCCCGGGCCCGCCGCCGCATTCCTCCAGAATAAGGGCGCATGCGCGGCATGGGAGGCCGGCTCTGAGTGGCGAGCCCTCCGGGACAGTAGGTTTACCTACGCCATCTATCGACGTGACGGAAAAGAGCTCCTGTTCGACAATACCGTCGACCCGCTGCAAATGGAGGACCTCGCCCCGAAAGAGGAATATGAGCAAACACTGCGCGGCTTCCGGAATGCTCTGGCGGCAAAAATGGAGTCAATCCACGACACCTTCGAATGCTGTACCTGGTACCGCGACAACTGGACTGAGAACAGGATAATCCTAAGAAGCGCAACTATGGCTTAAAGCGCCCGGTCACTCCACTGACGTGACGCCCTCCCGGATAGCATACTTCGTAAGCTCCGCGACTGTGTGCAGATTCAGCTTCTCGCGAATGTGCTCTATATGGGTCGCGACCGTCTTGACGCTCAGGCAAAGCTCGGAAGCGATTTCCTTACGGCTCATACCTTCGGCGGTAAGCTGCAGCACCTCCGATTCCCTGGCAGAGAGTTTCGCAAAGCGGGACCCGGCGGGCACCGTTCGCCGCCTGTATTCAGCGGCCACCACATCGGCGATCTCAGGACTGAGATACGTCTTTCCCCTGCTGACAAGCTTGATGGCCTGGAGCAGCTCGTCACTGGCAGAATGCTTCAGGAGATACCCCTTCGCGCCGACCTTGAGCATCTCCGAAATATACCTGCTGTCGGTATGCGCCGAGAGCGCGATAACAGACACGTTCGGATATGAATCAATGATCTGCCTTGTCGCCTCCCTGCCGTTCAGGTTCGGCATTTCCACATCCATTATGATTATGTCCGGATTCGTCTTCGGAACCTTCTTGAGTACCTCCCGCCCGTCTTCCGCCTCGCCCACCACGCTTAGGTCGGACTGGCGGTCTATGAGGAGCCGCAGTCCCTCTCGAATCATCACATGATCGTCAGCCAAAAATATTCTGGTCGTCATACCACTGCCGCCTTTCTGCCAGGATCGTCCAGGTTCATTTCCTCAAGAACACGCGCCATCGGGATTTCAAATTCAACAAGGGTCCCCGCAACGGCGGAAGAGACTATGCGCAAGTCGCCGCCCGCGTCGTTCAGGCGCTCCCTTATACTCATGAGCCCGAACCTTGAATTCTTCTTGGACACGTCAGCCAAAGTGCTCGTATCAAACCCCTGCCCATCGTCATGGATCACGACTACCATGTTCCCATCTTCAATCTTCTGCTCCAAAGTGACCTTTTTCGCTCCAGCATGCTT
>JBFIFS010000040.1:0-16734 GCA_041602695.1 Kiritimatiellia bacterium | reverse complement strand
GAGGCAGGGCGCGAAAGCGTGGGGAAGGGCGGTGTTGTCAGGGATGAGGAAGTAAGGAAACGAGTCCTTGATGATATGCGGGACTGGTGCCAGAATGAATGCGGAGTCGGTTGGATCGACTCATGTGATTCTGGTGTAAGGGGGCCCGCGGGAAACATGGAGTTCCTCGCGCACATTAAGGCAGGCAAATGAAAGTTGTTGGAGTTACGGCCAATACCGAAAAGGTGCGTGCAGCTGAGGCCGTCGCGGCTGTATGCGCGGAAGCCCGGAAGAATGGGTTTGATGTAATCGCCGACCCCGAAGCCGCGAAGCTCGCTAAGAATGTGGAGCGGTCGGAGTCCATATACTCCGAGGCAGACGCAATAGTGGCACTGGGTGGGGACGGAACCATGCTGCGCGCCACGCGCGAACTGGATGGAGCTGATAAGCCGATATTGGGGGTCAATATCGGAAGCCTGGGCTTTCTGACCAGTATTGGGCTGAATGATGTAGCCAGGGCTTTCGCCGACATTGCAGCCGGAAAATACATACTCAGCGGGCGTGCTCTTGCGTCCTGTGCGGTTTTAAGGTCAGGGGTTTCGGTCGGGGCGTATCGCGCGCTGAACGATGTTGTTGTAACAAACGCGTCTCCCTCCAGGGTTGTAACACTTGATGTCGCCGTTGATGACGACGAAGGCGCATCTTTTGTGGGCGATGGACTTATTGTGGCGACCCCGTCCGGCAGTACAGGGCATTCCCTGTCAGCCGGAGGCCCTGTGGTTCACCCTGGTGTTGAGGCGCTGATATTGAGCCTGATTTGCCCCCAGACGCTCAGCTCTCGGCCGATGGTGGTGCCGGCGGAAAGCGTGGTCCGCATAAGAGTGACGAGCAGCTCCGGCCGCGTCATGCTGACCATGGACGGCCAGGTCAGCCTGTCGCTTGAAACCGGGGACACGATAGAGGTAAGCAAAAGCACGGATTCAGTGAAGTTTATTCACATGATGGATTACGGCTACTTCGGAGTCCTGCGCCAAAAGCTTCACTGGAGTTTGTCAAACCCGCGTGATGCCGATTCGTAGACGGCCTTGAAGGGCACATCCTGTTCGCCTGCAAGCCTGGCGCAGTCATCATACTCCGGCGAACGGGTGACGACTTCTTCGCCAATCATACCGACCTTCACACGAACTGCGCCATACTCGGTCTCAACTTCGACTATCTTCCTCTTCAGGACTTTTCGCGTCTTGAAGGTCTCGCGTATTCCCAGTGATGTGCTTTCCCTGAAAACGGTCTCGCTGAGCTCAGGCGCCTGGTCCGGCTTGCACAGTATTGTAAGGGTGACGCCGGTGCGGTTCTTTTTCATTGTGACAGGTTCGCAGGCAACATCCAGAGCGCCGCGGTCGAGAAGGCGGCCCTGAAGCCAGCTTACCTGCTCCGGTGTGATGTCATCTAGGTTCGTCTGGAGCTCCACGCAGTCGTCGGAAAGAACGTCTATCTCGGTATCGGACAGAACCATGCCCCGAATCGCATTAGGGCGACCCATTTCCCTGTGTCCAATGCCATAGCCGCTCTTGATAAGCTCCATGGCGCACTCGTGTTTTGGTTGAAGGCTTGCCTTCCATTCCATAAGCAGCGATGCCCCTGTAGGCGTGATCATTTCCGAAGGCTCACCTGTCGCAAGAATTGAGTGTCCCTTAAGGAGCTCTACTGTGGCTGGCACCGGGACGGGAATCACGCCATGTGCGCACTTCACAGTTCCCGTACCTGTAGGCAGGGGGCCAACTGTTACCGCGTCAATCTCCAGCATGCATAAAGCGGAGCACGAACCAAGGATGTCGACGATTGAGTCAAGCGCACCTACTTCATGAAAATGAACCTTGTCTGGGGCGATGCCGTGCACTCTGCCTTCCGCCTCGGCCAGTCTCCTGAATGTCGATTCAGCAAGCTTCCTCGCCCGTTCAGGAATAGCGCTTTGCTCTATGATCTGGATAATGTCAGGCAGGTAGCGGTGATGATGCTGTTCTTCGGTTGAGACCTTTACAGTGGTTCCGGAAATTCCTCTGCTTTCGGCCTTGCTGGCCGCGATTGTGAATTTGCCGACATCTGCTTTGGATATCTGTGCGGAGACGGCCTCAAGGTCCGCGCCGAGGTCAGCCAGAAGAGCAAGGCACATATCGCCGCTTGCTCCGCCTAGGCTGTCGATTCTCAGGAGGTTCATTATTTCGTTCTGTTGATCATTGCGGCTGCAACGCCTGCGCCGAACCCGTTGTCTATGTTGACTACCGTTATGCCTGGAACGCAGGTGTTCAGCATTGTCAGGAGCGCTGCAATGCCCTTCATGCTGGTCCCGTATCCTACACTTGTAGGGACGGCAATTATCGGCCGGTCAATGAGCCCTCCCACAACGGAGGGCAGTGCGCCTTCCATGCCGGCTACCACTACCACAGCCCGTGCTTCGCGCAGCGGTGCCGCATGGTTTATCAGCCGATGAAGTCCAGCGACCCCCACGTCGTAGATTCGTTCAACACGGGCACCCATCCGCTCGGCGGCAAGCGCCGCCTCCTCAGCCACGGGTATGTCTGAAGTTCCTGCGCTGACAACGGCGACCAGCCCTGAGGGCCTGGGCTTCCTGCCGGTATCGATGGTTATTGCCCGTGCCTGCTCATGGTATACAGCTTTCGGAAACACTTCCTTGACCGTTTCATATTGCTCTGGGGTGGCACGGGTCGCGAAGATGTTCTGCTTCTTGCTCTTGAGGGCCCTGAAGATCTTGACTATCTGATCGGAGGTCTTGCCGGGGCAGAATATTACCTCTGGAAGGCCGCGCCGCTGCAGCCTGTGAGTGTCAACCTTGGCGAAACCAAGATCTACTTCAGGTTTGGTCTTCTTCTTCAAAAAAGCGCCTCGTGAAGACGTGCGGGAAGGTCAGCGAGAGAAATGCGCTCCTGCTGCATGCTGTCCCTGTCCCTAAGCGTTACCGTATCGTCCTCTAGAGTGTCAAAGTCTACAGTCACGCAGAAAGGCGTTCCTATCTCGTCCTGACGGCGGTACCGCCTGCCGATTGCGCCCACCTGGTCCCAGTAGCACGGGTACCATTTCCGCAGTTTATCGAAGACTCCACGCGCTTTGTCGACCAGCTCGGGCTTGTTCTTAAGCAGCGGGAAGACCGCCACTTTGACAGGTGCGATAGATGGCGCAAACCGCATGACAGTTCTTGCCTCATAGCCTTCGGGCGGGCGCTTACCGGGCTCGGCTTCGAGGACTTCCTTGTCCTCCTTGCCCTTCGGCACCCATTCCTCGCGATAGGCATTGCAGATCAGTGCAAGTGCGATTCGGTCCACTCCGGCAGAAGGTTCGACTACGTGCGGAATGAACTTCTCGTTCGATTCCTGATCGAAATACTCCATCGACTTGCCGCTGTGTTCCTGGTGCTGCGTCAGATCGAACGCCCCGCGGGCGGCTATGCCTTCGAGTTCCTGCTGTCCGAACGGGAAATCATATTCAATGTCCACGCACGCGGAAGCGTAGTGTGCCAGTTCGTCGTCTCCATAGACATACTTGTGGAGGCTTTCCTCGGGAAGGCCTATGGATTTGTACCATTTCAGACGTTCCTCCACCCAGTACTCATGCCATTTCTTGTCCTCGCCGGGCTTAACAAAGAACTCCAGCTCCATCTGCTCAAACTCGCGCGAGCGGAAGGTGTAGTTGCGCGGATTGATCTCGTTCCTGAACGCCTTGCCGATCTGGGCTATCCCGAAAGGCACCTTTTGGCGCGATGTCGCCACAACGTTAGAGAACTGGGCGAAGATGCCCTGCGCCGTCTCAGGGCGAAGGTATGCCACGGCCGAATCATCTTCCACGGGGCCGACGTAGGTCTTGAACATGAGGTTAAACTCGCGCGGCTCGGTCAGGTCCTTCGATCCGCAGGACGGGCACTTAATACCCTCCGGCAGCTTGAAGCTCTTGTCTTCGCGGATCAGCTTTTCGCCCTGCTCTTCACAGAGACCGTCCGCCTTATAGCGTTTGCGGCAGCCCTTGCAGTCGACCATTGGGTCCGCGAAACCGCCAACGTGTCCGCTTGCCTCCCAGACCTGGGGGTGCATGATTATCGACGCGTCCAGCCCCACGACATCTTCGCGGCTGGTAACCATGGACTTCCACCACGATTCCCTGATGTTGCGCTTTAGCTCCGCCCCGAGTGGACCGTAGTCCCAGAAGCCGTTAATGCCTCCATAAATCTCGGAACTTTGAAAAATGAATCCGCGCCGCTTACACAGCGAGGCGATAGTTTCCAACGACAGTTTCTTATCTTTATTACTCATGACCGGAGCATCGTATTTGATAGGGCATCAGAGTCAAGGTGGAAGAAAGGTAGACCTGGGGATTCCTAATACATAATAAAATGCATGCTTTTGGGGCGATATGCCTTATCATGGCTTTTCAAGGGTCATGGGTTTAAACGTGGAGGTTGGCGAATGGCTTTTCACGGGGACAAAAAAGAAGGCAAGTGGCTGCTGGCCGATGCCGAGAACAGGCTTAAGAATTGGCTGGTGCCGAAGGTGCCGAAATGGCTCCAGACCTACCACCTGACTATGACGACGCTTCTGTGGTGCGCGTTGATCATCTTCTACAGCTTTCTGGCTAGGTTTAATCTGCACTGGCTGTGGGTTGTTTCGTTCGCGATCTTCGGCCAATACATTACCGACCTGCTGGACGGGGAAATAGGGCGCAGGCGCAATACGGGGCTTATCAAGTGGGGCTACTATATGGACCACTTTCTCGACTACCTGTTTCTATGCTCCATTATTATCGGCTACGGGCTTATGGTGCCGGACCAGAACAAATATATCCTGTTCTATATCCTCGCCCTGTTCGGGGCCTTCATGGTCAATTCCTTCCTGTCATTCGCCGCCACGGGCGCATTTAAGATCAGCTACATGGGCATTGGGCCGACTGAGGTGCGCCTGATCTTCATAGGCGTCAACACATTCATCATCTTCTTTGCCAAACGATTCGATATCGTGCGTATCCTGCCTTTCGTTCTGGCGGGCGCTACCTTCGCGCTCTTTGTCACGGTCTTCCAGACCCAGAAGCAGCTGTGGAAGATTGATATGGAGAACAAACGCGATGCTGAAAAATAAGCGCCTGCTGCTCGTTACCGTATTGCTGATCGTGGCTGCCATCGCAGTGCTGGGCCTGCGGGTTGCTTACCCCTATCACCGCGTCGCAGCTTTTCTGCTGCTCGCGCTCGGATGGGTGCCAATTGCCATATCTTACCGTATCAACAGGCGGCTTCTTCGCGTGCAGAAGAAGATAATCAGCAAGAAGGCTCGTCCTTACCTGCCGCATGTCTTAGTCGCCGCGGCCCTGGCGGTCGCTTCCTATGTTGCATGGGCGCTCTTTCCTGCCGAGCACAGCCCGCTGACTGATCTGACACCGTCGCAGTTGCGGAGGGAAATAGATGAGGACATAGGGAGCTACCTCATGCTGCGCCAGTCGGCAGACGACATTGTGAAGACTTTCAGGGAGGCCCGCCTCCTTGAGCGGAAGGTTGACAACCTCACCCCGGAAGAGCGGACCCGTATCCGGGACCTCTGGCGCGACGGCGCAATGGTCTTTCTCGAGTTTGATCTCCTCAAGGAAAAATACAGGGGCTTCCACCAGATAGATTACCTGGTTGAACCCGCTTTGCACGCTGACGCTTTCATGCTCGTTTATCTTGCATATATCGCTCAGTACGATGCGTGCATGCAGGTCATAGGCATGGTTGACAGCAGCGATTTTATGGAGACCCTGCTCAATGAAGAGGGGGCCGGGATTCCGGCTAACAGCTACTATACGATGAAGCAGCGCATAACGCACCCCAACAAGATGCTGCGAATGAGTGCTGCTGCCGCATATCGAGAACTCATAAAGAAGGACGTGACCATAGGTGCTGATATCCTGGCCGATTTTAGTGGGCGCAAGAAGAGATACTACGACACGCTTGGTGAAAAGGCGGACATCTTTGTCGACAACCCGCTCGATCAGCTGGAAAGGGCGGCGTTTGAGACCGTGCTGCCCGTGCAGAAAAGAGTAGCTGTCAGGATGAGCTACATACGCACGGCCAGGCGTGAGTATCTCATCACTCCTGAGATAATAGCCGGATATATGCCGCGACTTGAACCCGGTGATATCCTGATTCAGCGAAGAAACTGGCACATGACCAACATCGGGATTCCCGGCTTCTGGCCTCATGTTGCGCTCTACGTTGGGACCCCTGACGAGCTGAAAGAATATTTCGCCGGGGTGACCGCAGACCCGTTGGAGAAGATCGCGGAGCAATATCCGCAGGCTTTTGCAGCCTGGAGCAGGGATGACGATGACGGCGCTCCCCGCCGTGTTATCGAGGCAATCAGGCCGGGAGTCGTATTCCAGTCAATGGAGACAAGCTCGAAATGTGATTACCTCGGCGTGATTCGGCCCAATATCAAGAAAGGGGACAAGTTTAGCGCGATCGCCGGAGCCTTTGCGCACCACGGCAAGCCGTACGACCTGAACTTTGACTTCACAACCGACAATGCTCTTGTCTGCTCTGAACTGGTTTACAAAGGCTACAAGGCAGCAGCAGAATTGCCGCTCACACCCGAGGTGATCAATGGGCGGCTGCTTCTTCCTCCGAATCGTCTGGCGGAAGCAGCGGTCCGGAACATGGGGGCTGACGATGCATTCTCTTTTGTCCTGTTTCTAGATGCCGTCGAAAAGGATGATGTCGTAGTGGAACGCGACGAGCAGGCTTTCCGAAAGAGCTGGCAGCGGCCTAAATGGGATGTCGCGCAGCAGTAACCGGTTTCAGTTAAGCTTCGGATCCGCCCGGCGCGCCTGGAAGAAGCTGCGCAGCAGCGAGCGGCATTCCTGTTCCATTACGCCTGAGATCACGTCGGCCCTGTGGTTAAGCTGGTCATGGTCCAGAATGTTGAATACCGAGACGGCGCCGCCCCGCTTTGGGTCCGTAGCACCGAAGACCACCAGCGGTATTCTTGCAAGCACTATAGCGCCCGCGCACATGGCGCATGGTTCCTTTGTTACGTACAGGACGGTGTCAGTCAGGCGCCAGTCTCCACGGGCGCTGGCTGCCTGCGTGATCGCTATCATCTCCGCGTGGGCCGTAGGGTCTTTAAGGAGTTCTGTCTGGTTGTGGGCTGATCCTATGATCCTAGCCATCCCTCCGGACTTGACCGGCTGCATATCAACAATAACGCATCCTGTCGGGACTTCGCCCTCCTCGAATGCCTTCTCGGCCTTCCGAAGGGCGGCGCGCATCTGCTGCTCATGAAACCCGTTATCCATGCACTGGAAACTATATGCAGACAGGCCTTTTTTCAAGAGAACTCGAACAAAAGCAACTGTTCACAACCTGTTTATAACTGTTAGTAACCCACTTAAGTGGGGCGTCAGCCCTGTTATTATTGACTGAAACGGCTCTTGTGTTTGTATTTACTAGGGAACAGGCCGTTTTTGTGTGGTATGCGACTTGTAAAATGTTCATTATAAGGAACTTATGAATCGAGGGCGTCTCTAGAACTAGCAGTTGGGATTCCTGGAAATTTCGGCTTTAGCATGGCAAAGTGACGCTGTTTTCACCGGTTTGGTAGGTGTTTCAGGCAGGAAGAAGAGGCTTGTGATATCTCAAAACAGTTTTTTCCACGTATGCGGGGCTTAGACGAGGGAAGCAGCGGCAATTTTTCTTGCGAAAAGTCCGGTGAAAAGGGTTGACAGTGGATTGGGGTTCGTGTAGTTTTCGCATTCTTTTTGGCTGAAAAGGGATTGGATTGATGAAAACAACTTTACCTAAAGACCCCGGACTAGAGCGGGGATGGACAATCGTAGACGTTAACGACAAGCCTCTCGGACGAGCGGCCGTTGTCATTGCTAATATCCTCAGGGGCAAGAACAGGCCTGACTTCTCACCGCAGGTTGACATGGGCGATTTCGTTATCGTAGTCAATGCTGAGAAGGTCAAGCTGACTGGCAACAAAGAGGAGCAGAAGATATATACAGATTACAGTGGGTACAGGGGCGGACTCAAAGAGACGAAGGCGTCGGTCGTGAGGGAAAGACATCCTGACAGGCTGATCCGCGATGCGGTCAAAGGCATGCTTCCCAAGAACAAGCTTGGCCGCCGCTACTCGAAGAGGCTCAGGGTCTACGTGGGGGAGGAGCATCCTCACTCCATGCATAACCCTACCAAGGTTGAAATAAAATAGGCCCATTGGGCTAAGGAGCAGAATCCGTGGCGGAAACGAAAACAGAAATTGGTGCAACCGGACGCAGGAAGACAGCTGTGGCGCATGCCAGACTCGTTCCTGGTACAGGCAAGATCAAGTGCAACAAGCGCGACTGGGTAGAGTATTTTGACGCGGAAGCACTTAGGAGCTATATCCTTCAGCCTCTCAAGCTTACAGACAAGCAGGACAAGTACGATATCCACGCCAAGCTCAACGGCGGCGGGATCTCCGGCCAGGCCGGCGCGCTCAGGCACGCTATTGCCCGCGCTCTTGTAGCCGCAGATGATTCGCTTCGCGAAGTGCTCAAGGCAAGCGGATGCCTTACGCGTGACGCGCGTATGAAGGAGCGCAAGAAACCAGGACGTCCTGGCGCTCGCAAACGCTTCCAGTTCTCAAAGCGTTAATCATTATTCGCCTTATACTCTGATCACAGCGCAGGAATTCTGTGCCTTGTTCCGGTCAGGATGCTGCTAGAACCTCATTGATATGCCCATGTGGTAGCCGAGCCCATTAAGGCTGGTGTTTCCTATTGATTCCCCGAGCCAGCGTTCCTCCGGGTCAGTCAGATTTACCTGATAGCTTAAGCCGAATTCCAGCGCGAGCTGGTCATCCAGCCTGAATTCTACTGCGCCGCCAAGAGACGCAAGCCAGGCGCTGTCGATGTCGATAGTGTCAGCGAAGAGCGTGCTCTGCCCATCGACAATGGCGGTGACTTCGGAATATACATCGGAGTTGACAACCGCATACCTTATGGCGGCTTCGATTAGAAACGAAATGCCGGCTTCGCGCATGATATGATCCTCAGTCTCATTTCGATAAACCATGCTGAGGCCTATGGGCATGATGGACGCTCTTCCGCCGACGTATGAACGGTATTCGTCGTCTCCATCGATCTCATCAACCCATTCCTCCACCGCGTCCCACGTTTCAAATCCAAGCGTGGCCGCAAACGCGACACGTTCTTCTCCCCAGATGCGAGCCTGCAGTTCTAGGCCGCCGGCTGAAGACCAGTCGAGGGTTTCCGAAGGTGCAACTCCTTTAAGGCGGGCCGACATCTCAAGGTCGGCCATTGCGACTGTTGAAAGACTCAGTATTGCAACTGCTGCTATGTATCCGTTCATTTTCATTCCTGTTCCCCTTTGCTTATGCATTCGAGTTATCTGCGCCTGACTACTCTTATCGTCCTTCCGCCGCGAGAGGGAGAAGACGATGTCGAGGATGTCTTTGTTTTTGTCTCAGAACCGGGCTGGGTCGTAACAGTCCTCGGCTGCGTCTTTACAACGCTGGTCGTCCGCTGTGTACGCCGCGTAGGCACTTGCGGGGGAGCTTTCTGCTGTTGGGGCACAACAACAACCTGAGCGGGCGCCCTGTAACCTGAGTACGAATAGGTCGTCCCGCCATGACTATACGTCCTGTAGGAAGATCCGCACGAGTAAGTCGGATAGGAATACGCGGGAGACGAGTGGCTCACAGACACGCTGACCTGTGAATGACCATGCTGGCCGGGCACCCACACCCAGCCGACTGTCGCCACAGAAACCCAGGTGCCCTGGCTGTAAACCAGCTGTCCCCAGACGTAGCTGGACGTCCAGACCAGCTCTCGTCCGCACCACTGCCACTTGCCACCATGGATTCGTGGATGCCAGTTCCTGTAGTGGGATGCCACGCTCGGACGCCACACCCAGCCGTAGGCCTGATAGTAAAGCCAGGAGCCGTACGGCGATAATTGCGGGTAGCAGCCGGTCGTCGGAAGTTCTGCGGGCATTACGCAGCCTGTGTGCGCTGAGCACGAGCTTATGCACCCCTGCCGGCATACGCTTCCGGCCAGGCCTGTTGATGCAGCCAGTCCGATCGCCAGTATGATTATTGTTTGTCTTGCTTTCATGGCCTCTCCCTCCATGCCGCGGGTCAATCCGCTGCCTTCTGTGGATACTGACGCATAAGGGCGGGCATTTATTCAATTGATCGGCCAGTTTTATTCTGAAGCAGGTGTTTCAGGGCAAATCTTGCCTTTTTCCGGCTTTTTCGGGATGCTGATGAATAAATCGGGGTTACATCCGTCATAATTAATGAAGAGTGCAGAACGAAAGCTTCTTGAGAAAGCCAAACGCGGCGATATGGACGCGTTTGCTGAGCTTTTCGAGCCCCTGCGGCCGATCATAACCGCAGTCGCTTACAGGATAGTTGGAGCAAATGAGGCGGAGGATGTAACTATGGAGACGTTTCTCAGGGCCTGGCAGGCGATACCCAGGTTCCGCGCGACTTCTTCGCTCAGGACCTGGACCTGCCGAATAGCGCGCAACTGCTGCCTTGATATGCTGCGCAAGTCCAAGCACCGCGGCAATCTTGTCACTGCGTCCGAAAACGGCCCCGACTGGGACAGTGTAGCCGATCAGAAGGCTGATCACCCATCATCCCATATCATCAAATCGGAAACGGCGGAGGCGGTGCGAGGGGCTTTGGCTCAACTCCCTGAGGAACACAGGCAGGTCATGCTGCTGAAATATTCTGACAATCTCAGCTATGCTGAGATAGCCGCTGCCACGGGCGCTGCCATTGGAACAGTAATGTCACGGCTTTACTACGGGCGCCGGAAGATGCATACTTTGCTTAAGGAAGCCGGCATATGATGACGGAAAAACAAAACCGCGATGAAGAGCTGATAAGTCAGTCTGTGCAGACGCCTGCCATGCGCGATGGCGATGGCTTCTGGGCCGATTTCAAGGCGCACGCGTCGCTACGCAGCCAGGACGCCTCCGTCCGGACCGGCCCATCGGCCTTTTCCCTGTGGGCGTCCGGCCTGGCAACGGCCGCCGCCGTACTGGTGGCGGGATTCTTTATTCTCAGCGCGAGCAGTGTGTCGGCCACCCAGCTGAGGTTTATAGATGTAAAGTCTGAGCACAGCGCGGTAATGATACTGACATCTGATCCGGAAGCCGGTACTGTAGTCTGGATAGAAGGACTGAACGCAGACGACCCGAATGGGGGAAGCTCATGAAATCGACAATTCTAACCGTTGCCGTCTTGGCGCTGCTGGCCGTCAGCAGCGCGGAAGCAGGGAGCTTGTCCTTGCGCCTCGTCGAGGCGTCGAACAGCGGGGGCAGCTCAGGCTCACTGTCTGATGTCATAGGCATTCTCCAGAAGACTCTTCCGTTCAAGACCTTTACCCTGAAGGCGTCAGGCAGCGCATCGTTACCGGCCTCTAACCAGTCGGTATCGCTCGATGGATATTCGGTCATCTGCAACGGCCCGCAGGGCAATCTGTCGGTAGCAGTAAAGAGACGCGGAAAAACGATCGTCAACACCTCCGCGGCACTCAAGAAGGGGAAACCCTTTGTTCTGGGAGGGCTGCCGGGAGGCGGCGGCAAGAGCCTCGTTCTCATCCTGGTAGCTCACTGAGTCCTGCCGGCCCCGCTTTCTTATCACATCGGGGTAGTGACGGTTTAAACCCGGCCATGTAGACGGCATCAAGCCGTCTCTGCCCGGAGGACACGTGTCTTTTACGGGCGTACACCAAAACGTTGTCCCTCCGATCTCTGTTCTCTTCGTTGCCTTCTCTTTACAGTATGTTCCTGCTGCCACCGGACTAATGAGGTGTGCTGCTGCCAGTGGCCTTTTATAGCTGGATTCTGGATTTGCGGTTGTCTAAAGTGCCCGGGTGAAGACGGTAAAGGTATTCGAAACATTCATCTCGCTTCAGGGCGAATCGACCCACTCAGGCATTCCCTGTTTCTTTATTCGGCTTGCGGGCTGCAATCTCAGGTGCGGCTATTGCGATACTAGCGGGGCCTGGGAAGGGGGAGCCGACCGCCAGATAGACGATTTGGTCGAGGAAGCAAGAAGTGCCGGCTGTCCGCTGATCGAAGTAACCGGAGGGGAGCCTTTGATCCAGGATGGTGCCCGTGAGCTTCTTGAAGGACTTTCTGAACTCAGCGGGGTCAAGGTGCTCGTCGAAACAAATGGCTCCCAGGATATCTCGATGATTCCGGAGAGCGTTTCGGCTATCATGGACATTAAATGTCCGTCGAGCGGTCAGACGGAATCATTCGATGTTAAAAACATCGAGCGGCTGCGGCCGTGTGATGAGGTCAAGTTTGTGCTAGCGGAGCGGGGGGACTATGAGTGGGCGCGCAATCTCATGCGGGAGTATGGTTTGCCGCGGCGCTGCAAAGCTGTTCTTTTTGGGGCTGTCCATGGCGAACTTGAGGAGTCAGCCCTGGCTGAATGGATCTGCGAGGACAGGCTTGAGGCAAGGTTCCAGCTTCAGCTTCATAAGGTAATTGGGCATCAATGAGGAGGGTTCTTTAATGATTAAGGCGGTTGTGCTCCTTTCAGGGGGAATGGACTCGGCGACGCTGCTGGCGTATGTCAGGCAGAGGCTGGAGGTCGAACAGATAGTTGCGCTTTCCTGCGTGTATGGACAAAAGCACTCCCGCGAGCTCGACTGCGCGAAGTGGCAGGCGGAGCACTGCGCCGTCAAGGAGCACAGAATCCTTGATATTTCCTTTTATGGGGAGTTGACGAGGGGCGGATCAGCCCTCACAGACGGCAGTATTGAGGTGCCTGACCTGAGCGATGTCAAGCCGGAGGAGCGCATGCAGCCGCCGACATACGTTCCCAATCGCAATATGGTGTTCCTGTCTCTCGCCGCAGCCTTTGCCGAGGCCCAGGGCATAACAGACGTGTTTTACGGGGCACAGGCCCAGGATGAATACGGATACTGGGACTGTTCCCAGGACTTCGTAAACCGCATGAATGAGGTGCTTTCCCTCAACAGGAAGGGCCGCGTTAAGATCCGGGCGCCCTTCGCAAGCATGTCAAAGTCCGAAGTTGTGAAGATTGGACTGGAACTGGGCGTAAACTATGACCATACTTGGACCTGCTATCGCGGCGGCGACGAACCATGCGGTACATGTCCGAGCTGCGTTGAAAGAAACAGGGCTTTTTCTGAGGCTGGTGTGTAATTAAGCCTGCCTCAGCCTATTTTTCGGAGTGATGTATGAACGTTCCCTTGCTGGACCTGAAGGCTCAATATGCCGGCCTGAAGGGTGAGATAATTCCAGTAATCGAAGAACTCTGTGATTCGCAGATGTTCATTCTCGGCGCAGCAGTCGAGTCTTTTGAAAAGAAATGCGCGGAATACTGCGGGACCAGGCATGCTGTAGGCATTTCCTCGGGAACGGACGCGCTGCTTGTCGCGCTTATGGCGCTGGGGGTGGGGCCTGGCGACGCCGTAGTGACTACGCCTTTCAGCTTCTTCGGAACTGTAGGTTCCATTGTCCGGCTGGGCGCAGTCCCTGTTCTAGCGGATATTGACCCCGTAACTTACAACATCGATCCTGCGAAGCTGGATGCCGTGCTGGAGTCGCCGCCCGATCGCTTCAAAGACCTTAACTTTAAAGCCATCATGCCCGTACATCTTTACGGGCAGTGCGCGGAAATGGATTCGATCATGGCTATTGCTGAGAAGCATGGCATGAGTGTCGTTGAGGATGCCTGCCAGGCCATCGGCGCCGAGTATCCTGCCAGTTCCGGCGCAAGAAGGGCCGGCGCGATGGGCCAGTTCGGGTGTTTCAGTTTCTTCCCGTCAAAGAACCTTGGCGGGTTCGGCGACGGAGGTCTGGTAACCACCAATGATGACAGCTTGGCTGAGAAGGTGGTTAAGCTTCGAAACCACGGGATGCACCCTAAGTATTACCACTCCATTGTGGGTGGAAACTTCCGTCTGGATGCCCTTCAGGCGGCAGTCCTGGGCGTGAAGCTGGCTTATCTGGAATCGTGGCACGATGGACGCAGAGAGAACGCGTCCCACTATGACAGGCGGTTCGAGGGTTCCGCAGTCCAGACCCCCACAGCTGTGTATCGTGACAAGGGCGTAAAGAACTTCCATATCTACAACCAATATGTCATTCGGGTGCCTGACCGGGATGCTGTCGTTGCCCACCTGCGTGATTCCGGGATAGGATGCGATGTCTACTACCCGCTTTCCCTGCATGAGCAGGAGTGTTTCCGGAACTGGGGGTATGTGAAGGGCGACATGCCTGAAAGCGAGAAGGCCGCGGGCGAAGTTATGGCCCTGCCAATATATCCCGAACTGACGGCTGAGATGCTGGATGCCGTAGCCGATGCTGTTTTAAGTAAATGTTAACGTTAGCTGATTATTGGAGGAAATAGAAAGAGATGCCGAATACAGTACTTGTTGGTGCGCAGTGGGGTGATGAGGGTAAAGGTAAGATTATCGATGTTCTTACGCGTGAGTCGGATGTTGTGGTGCGATATCAGGGCGGCAACAATGCGGGCCACACGGTCAAGGTTGGTGAGCAGCAGTATGTTCTGCATCTGATACCTTCCGGGATTCTTCATGAGGAGAAGGTTTGTATCATCGGCAACGGGCTCGTGGTCGACCTGGCGGGGTTGATGGCCGAGATCGATGAGTTGGCGGAACTTGATATCAAATGCGAGGGCCGTCTTTACATAAGTGATCGCGCCCACATCGTGATGCCTTATCATCGTGAAATTGATGCGGCCAGGGAAGCGCGCGCCAAGGGCAACAAGAAGATTGGGACCACGAAACGCGGGATTGGCCCAACATACGGCGACAAGGTGACAAGGCGCGGACTGCGGATGATCGACCTGTGCTCAGGCGATTTCGAGGCAAAAGCACGCCAGCATATCGAGGAAGCCAACTGTGTTATAGAAGCGCTCGGAGGCCAGGTGCTTGATGTAGACGAGGTGACCGCTGACACGATGGCGCTGGCGGCAAGGGTCCGCCCATATGTTGCCGACACGATCAGCCTTCTCAAGGACATGTCGAAGGCGGGGAAATCTGTACTGTTTGAGGGCGCCCAGGGGACAATGCTGGACATCGATTTCGGGTCCTATCCTTACGTCACATCATCAAACGCTACGGCAGGTGGCGCCTGTACCGGGAGCGGCATGTCGCCGAATAAGATCGACCGCGTAATAGGCGTTCTCAAGGCTTACACGACGCGTGTAGGCGAGGGGCCCATGCCAACTGAGCTGACCGATGAGGTCGGCGAGCAGCTGCGGAAAAAGGGCGCGGAGTTTGGAGCGACAACGGGTCGCCCAAGGCGCTGCGGCTGGTTTGACGCTGTTGTGGCCCGTTATGCTGCCGCAATTAACGGGTTTGATTACTGGGCGATCACGAAGCTGGACGTTCTTGATGATCATGAGAAAATCAAAGTCTGCGTTGCTTACGAGTGTGACGGCAAGAGATACGAGACCGTTCCTGCCGATCCGGACGTACTCGAAAAATGCGTGCCGGTCTACGAGGAGCTCGACGGCTGGTGTGAAGACACCTCGGAGCTGACCGATTACGCCAAGCTGCCGGAAAATGCTAAGAAGTATGTCGATTACCTGTGTGAGATCACTGAAGTTAAGCTCGGCATCCTCTCTGTAGGGCCCAAGCGTTCGGCAACTCTCCGCGTCGGCATATAGCGACAGGCCGGCAGGCCTGCCGCGGTATTTACGCTTATGACAGAAAGAGAAGATATCAGGATTCCGGAGCATGTTGCCATCATCATGGATGGCAACGGAAGATGGGCCAAAGAGCGGGGTAAGTCCCGCATCAAAGGCCACGAGGTCGGAACTGAGTCTGTCCGGGTGATTGTCAGGGCGTGCAGGGAGTATGGGGTCAAGTACCTGACTCTTTACGCGTTCAGCGTAGAGAACTGGATTAGGCCTAAGGCCGAAATCAAGGGGCTGATGAGGCTTCTGGAATATTTCCTCAAGGAGCGCGAGTTCGAACTTCACGAGAACAAGGTCCGGCTTCGTACTCTCGGTCGTGCTGAAGACCTTCCCAAGGGCATCCAGAAGCTCCTGGAGCGTGTAAAGGATGACACTAAGCACTACACCGAAGGCCAGCTCATCCTCGCGCTCAGCTATGGCGGTCGCACGGAGATAGCGCACTCGGCAAGGGAAATAGCAAGGCTCGCTGCGGAGGGTAAGATTAAGCCGGAAGAGGTTGATGAGGACACTGTTGCTGCGCATCTTTACCTGCCGGACATTCCTGATCCAGACTTTCTCATAAGGACGAGTGGTGAGCTTCGAATAAGCAATTTTCTTCTCTGGCAGGCTTCCTACGCGGAGTTCTATTTCACGGAAACTCTTTGGCCGGACTTTCGTGAAGAACAGTTCGCTGAGGCCATGAAGGAATACGCGCACCGCAAGCGGCGCTTTGGAGACATTAAAGCAAAATGAGCAAACTGAAACACAGGGTCGTCAGCGGCGTTACGATGGGGTTCATATTTGTGGGCAGCGCAGTGTTCCTGCCTCAGATCTGGGTATGGGCTGCGATAGTACTCGTCGCTACGCTGGGACTGCTTGAATATTACATTATTGCAAATAAGGCCGGCATACCAGTCTTCAGGATTTGGGGTGTCCTGTGCGGACTGCTTGTTATTTCAGCAACCTACTATACGGCCGGCCCGGAGCCGGGCCAGCTTGCTTCGAGCTACAAGTGGGAGAGCAT
>JBFIFS010000039.1:0-16779 GCA_041602695.1 Kiritimatiellia bacterium | reverse complement strand
CCTTACACCAGAATCACATGAGTCGATCCAACCGACTCCGCATTCATTCTGGCACCAGTCCCGCATATCATCAAGGACTCGTTTCCTTACTTCCTCATCCCTGACAACACCGCCCTTCCCCACGCTTTCGCGCCCTGCCTCGAACTGGGGCTTTATCAGCAGGACCATCTGCCATCCATCGGCCATACAGGCGAACACGGCAGGCAGTACCTTTCTTAGCGATATAAATGAAACATCGGCACATCCAAATTCAGGAACAAAGGGAAGATTCCCGGGGACAAGATCGCGCGCATTGAAGTCTTCCATTACGGTGACGCGGTCATCGTTGCGCAGCTTCCAGTGAAGCTGCCCCTTTCCGACATCAATACACACTACTTCGGCAGCCCCGTTTTGCAGAAGACAGTCAGTAAAGCCGCCGGTGGACGAACCCACATCGATACACTTCCGCCCGGTCACATCCAGGTTAAACCTGTCAAAGGCCGTTGCCAGTTTGTCTCCGCCTCGGCTGACATAACGGGGAAGCTCTTTCAGCTGGACGTCTTCATCGCCCGACAGGCTTCGGCTCGCCTTTGTCTCAAGATGGCCGTTAACAAGGACCTCACCGGCACCAATTAGGCGGCGCGCTCTTTCCCTGCTCTCGACCAGGCCGCGCTTAACCAGAAGGACATCAAGCCTCGTCTTTGGCATGGCACACCTTCTTTATCGAAGCGGCGATGGTCTCCGGATCCAGTCCATGCTTTCTAAAGAGCTCATCGACGCTTCCATGTGTGACAAACTCATCCGGCCACCCAAACTTCAGCACCTTCGCCGGGAGGCTCTCGCCGTTCACGAAGTCTTCCACGCCGGACCCAAATCCGCCGGCAATTACACCGTTCTCAAGTGTGGCGACAACACGGGCCGTCCCCGCGTGGGTCTTGAGAAGATCTTTGTCCATCGGCTTTATGAAGCGCACATTTACGACTCCCGCCGATATCCCTGCCGCTTCAAGAATGTGCGCCGCCTCGTTCGCAGCTGGTATCATGTCGCCCAGCGCCCAGATCCAGACGTCCCTGCCTTCCTTGACTACCAGCGCTTTACCTTCATCCAGCAGCTGCAGCTCATCTTTGACCGGGGTGCCAGGCCCTCGGCCGCGAGGATAGCGCAGGGCCACGGGTTTTTTCAGGGCCAGCGCAGTATTCAGCATGTCCGCCAGCTCTGCCTCATCGGCAGGCTGCATGATCGTCAGATTGGGAACACATCTCAGCAGAGCTATGTCAAAAACCCCGTGATGAGTTGGCCCGTCATCACCTACTATTCCGGCCCGGTCGACGGCAAAGATAACCGGAAGCTTCTGGAGGCAGACATCATGGATTACACAGTCAACGGCCCTCTGGAGGAACGTTGAGTAAACTGCGAAGATCGGTTTCATTCCTTCAGCGGCAAGTCCAGCCGCGAAAACTACGGCATGCTCCTCGCATATGCCCACATCAAAGAAACGGTCAGGATACCTTTCCGAAAAGGGAGTCAGCCCTGTGCCTTTAGGCATCGCGGCGGTTATAGCAACCACCTTGTCGTCACGCTCGGCAACCCTTTCCATCGCCACACCGAAGACATGTGAATAGTCTGGCCGGCCTGACTGCTTCTTCAGCTCACCAGTACCGATATCAAACGGGCTGGCTCCATGCCACTTCTCCGGCGATTCTTCGGCAAACTGGTAACCCTTACCTTTTTGAGTGTTCACGTGCAGAATAATTGGCCGGTCATAGTCACGGGCTATCGAAAAGGCGTCGATAAGGGCGTGCAGATTGTGCCCGTTTACCGGGCCGACATATCTCAAGCCGAACTCTTCAAAAATAACGCTCTTAAGGAACAGGCTTTTGACCGCCTCTTCAATCTTGTAATAGACCTTTCTGAACCATCCCATTTTAAGCCTGCTTGCGAAACCTTCGACGGATCGCTTCCACCTGTTGTACCTGGGGTTCGCAAGCAGAGAGCCGAGATAATTCGAGATAGAACCGACATTGGATGCGATCGACATCTCATTGTCATTGAGGACCACTATCAGGCGCTCGGTGACGTCTGCCAGGTTGTTCAGCGCTTCCAGGGAAATGCCGCATCCGACTGAACCATCGCCTATCACAGCGACCACGTGCTCGCTTCCGCCTTTACGATCGCGGGCCGCGGCCATGCCAAGCGCAGCAGAAAGCGCGGTGCCGGAGTGTCCGGCGCCAAAATGGTCATAGGGACTTTCCTCGCGCTTGGTAAAGCCCGAAATGCCTTTGTACTGGCGAAGGGTGCAGAACTCATCCCTGCGGCCTGTCAGGATCTTGTAAGCGTACGATTGGTGGCTGACGTCCCACAAAATCCTGCTGTCCCGCGCGTCAAAAACGTGAAGCAGTGCAATCGTAAGCTCAACAACCCCGAGATTGGCGGCCAGGTGCCCGCCTGTATGGCTGACGGTCTCAATTATCAGCTCGCGAACCTCGCCGGCAAGCCTCGTCAGCTGCTCCAGGTTCATCTCCCTGATATCTGAAGGACTATCTACTTTATCCAGTATTCTATCCACAGCGCCTCTTCTTTTTGGAAACAGTTTGACATTGTGACCTTTTTGCCCTCTTCTCATCAAGGAAGAAGCCTCGGCAAAACCCCGAATTTCTTGACCATATTGAGTATTTGATCTTAAATCAGCCCGAATTTCTTCACACGGAGCTCTATTATGTGGGTCATTGGTGTTGTAAGTCTGCTCTTTCTGTCCGCCGGACTCATATACACTCTCATACAGCTCCGTCAGAACTACAACTCCAAATTCGTCAAGCTCACAGCGCTCAACAAGGTTCTGCAGCAGGAGAACTCTGGCTATGCCTCCGAGCTTGAGCGCCTGAAAGCGAGCCAGGAGTGGTACGCGAACCTCTTCGCTTCAACTGAAGACATGGTTTTCGCGTTCGAGGTGGACGCCGACAGCATGCCGGGATGCATTCTCGACGTTAACAATATGGCCTGCCACATACTGGGATACACCCGTGACGAAATACTCGAGATGTCGCCTCTGGACATCCAGGCGGACCAGGACGCGGTGCCGGCACTCGGTATAGGCGGATCGGGCTCCAGAAGCGATTCCGGGGGTGCCGCTCGAAAGGGTAAATTCTTCAGCAGGGAGACGCGTGTCCTTATAGAGCGAATTCTCGAGAAAGACGAGTTGGTTTACAGCGGAACGTACGCAGCGAAGAACGACAACCGCATCCCGGTCGAAATCACGGCGCGCTGTTTGAACATCGGGGATCGCAACATAATTATCGCGAGCGCCCACGACATCACAGGACGACAGGCCGCCAAACATGCACTTAACGAGAGCGAGCAGCGCTTCCTTAACTTCTTCAACCAGTCACCTATCGGCGTGGCGATATACGACACAAACCGTCGCCTTAAGGACGTAAACTCCGCCTGCCTGCGCATATTCGGCTGCCCCAGCAAAGACGAATTCGCGCAGCTGGACATGTTCAATAACCCTTTCATCCCGGAAAGGGACCAGGAAGCCATTGACAATGGCGAATCCGCACACTTCGAAGCGGCCTTCGACTTCGCCGAAGTCCGGCGGCATTCGATGTTTGTGTCCTCGCGCAGCGGTGTGCGCCACTATGACATACTGCTTACCAGCCTGGGCCACGACATAAACTTCAAGACCAAAGGCTATATCGCACAGGTCCAGGACATTACCGAGCGGAAGAATACCGAACTTGCCCTCCATCAGAGCGAAAAGATGCTCAGACAGGCCGAAAAGATGGAGGCGATCGGGTCCATGGCAGGCGGAATTGCACATGATTTCAACAACATACTTACGCCCTTGCTGGGATACGCTGAGATAGCCCTTCGCTCGGTTGACAGAGACAGCACGATGGCCAATTACGTTGAAGAGATACTCAAAGCGAGCCACAGGGCAAAAGACCTCGTCGACCAAATCCTGGCCTTCAGCCGCAAAAACGACAAGGAGGGACAACCCATCCACCTGCTTCCAATAGTAAAGGAAGTATTGAAACTGGTGCAGACCCCCATGCCCGAACACATAGAGATAGAGCGTGTCATCAAGACGGATCGCGATGTGGTCAAGGCCGACCCCACTCAAATGCACCAGGTATTCATGAATCTGTGCACCAATGCCTGGCACGCCATGAAGGAGCAAACTGACGGAACCCTGGAAGTAAGAGTTACCGACTTCCTGCTCGATCATCATTACAAGACAGAATTCCCCACACTTGAACCCGGCCGCTACCTGCGCGTTTCAGTAAAGGACACAGGAACGGGAATGGACCAGGAAACAATGGAGAAAATCTTCGATCCATTCTACACGACGAAAAGCAAGGGAGAAGGGACAGGACTGGGGCTCGCTGTCGTTCACAGCATTATTTCCAGCTGCAAGGGGCGCGTCACTGTCGAAAGCAGTCCAGGCGAGGGGTCTACATTCAACGTTATTCTGCCCCTGCTCGACGATGAGGCTGAGACCATGATAGCCGACTCGATAGCACCTCTCCCCACGGGCACGGAGACCGTACTGATAGTAGACGATGAGCCCGAGATTGTGGCAATGATTGCCACAATGCTGGGATCACTTGGGTATCACCCTATATTCGCGAGTGGCGGCGAGGAGGCCCTCGAGAAATTCAGGGCAAGCCCGGAAAGATTTGACGCTGTCGTAGTTGACCAGGTAATGCCTGGAATGAGCGGTTCACAGCTGTCGATAGAAATGATGATGATCAAGGAAGGCATTCCCATCGTGCTTGTGACCGGTCATACAGATTTCCTCTCCCAGGACGAGCTCCAGGCACTCGGCATCAGCATGATACTTAAGAAACCAATAGTCATGAAAGAGCTTGCAGAGGCGATGCGGACGGTCCTGGATTCGCCGGATGGGTCGAAGAAGGCTTAAGCTCTTGGCCGCCCTCTTGCGAGCAGCACCCGGGCAGCGGCGATGGTTTCATCTTTGGCTACCATGACCCTTGCAATCCCATAGACGACCATCCCGGCCGCTCCCGCGAGCAGAACGGCCAGCGCCTGGTAGAGACTGCTGCCGCTTGAAGAGGCGAACCACTCGGAAGCGAGGGCAATCCTGTGACACCGCAGGCACACATAGCCCATGATTACCCCAGAGAGCAGTGTTGAAAGGACGCTCCACCCGGTCCGCACCAGCTCTTTCCCGCCGAGCTTGCGGGCGAGAAGGACAAGCAGGACTAACGTGCTGAAAAGGCTCGAGAGGACTACCGAACCGGCAAGTCCCACATGCTGAAAGCCATCAGGCAGGAATGTAACCGATATAACATTCATAATAAGATTAAGCCCGGTACCGCAGGCTGCGACCCGTACCGGCGTGAGGGTATTCTGCATTCCATGAAAGGCAGGCAGGACAACTTTGTAAATGCTGAAGACAACCAGCCCAGGAGCCATAAAGGCAAGCGCCCTGGCGACCAGAATTGCCGACATCTCGTCAAACTCACCCCGCTGATAAATGAGCTTAACGCAGGGAAGCGCCAGTGATGAGAGCGCGGCTGCAACGGGAGTCATGATTAGCGCGATTACCCGGATAGACCTGTTGAGGGTGACCATCAAATCATCATGCTTTGCCGCGCTGGCCTGCCGTGAGAATGCAGGCAGGAGCACGGTACCCAGCGCCGTCCCCAAAGGGCCCAGTGCCGCATAGACAAGCCTCTCCGCGAAAGCGAAAGCTGCAGGAGCCCAGGTGCCGGCAACCATCGCGAGAAGGCCGCTGACGAAGACATTCACCTGCATGATGCCGCTGCCAACGAAAACGGGCCCCATCAATTGAAGAAACCTCTTCACTTCCGGGCTGCTGAAAGAAACTTTGGGCCTGAACCGGAAGCCAGACAAGCGCAGAAAGAAACACTGGAAGGCAAGCTGGGCAACCCCAGCTCCTATAACGCCCCAGGCAACAGCGTAGATCTGCTCCATGGGGGTCTCCCCAAAGCGGGGACAGACAAACAATAGAACCGCTATCCAGACCACATTCAGAAGGCTCTGGGATATTGCGGGAACAAGAAACCGGCCCTTCGCATGGAAGACGCCCATACAGAGAGCCGCCAGGCATATGAAGAAGACATAAGGCAGGGTCATGCTGCCAATGGACACGGCCGAGTTCCACTTTTCCCCAAGGTCTACGCTGTCCAGAATCAGCAGGCCGAACACCCCCACCCCGACAATACACATAAGGCACGCGCCCACCATTGCAAATATGCTCGAAGCCACTTTTTCGGCTTTTTCGTCCCCCCCCTTCTCCTGGGCCTCGGAGACAACGGGGATAAAAGCGGCGCTCAAGGCGCCCTCGCCCAAAACGGCCCGAAAAAGGTTGGGCAGGCGCCAGGCCAGCGCCCAGGCGGAACTGGCAAGCGTTGTTCCGAAAATGCTCGCCATTATTATGTCCCTTACAAAGCCCAGTATCCTGCTCACGCCTGTAAAGAAACCGACAACAGCGGTATTCTTTGCGATCGTCCTGCCTTCGCTCATCAGGCCTTCCCATCCAGATGCAAGATTATGCTTTGAAGTTCATTGAAGACGCGCTCAGGATCAATGGATGCCAGCCGCTCTCGCGCAACCTTCCTCGCCTCCCTCGAAATGTCTCTCGCCCCTTCGCATCCCGTCGCCCGCACAATCCTATGCCCTTCACCCAAGGGGCCGGTCTTCTCGGGATCAGTCACTCCAAACACAGCAACGATCTTGACTCCCATTGCCGCAGCTACGTGCATGCCACCGCAATCGTTCGAAACGGCCGCCTCGCATCGCTGCAGCAAAGCCGCCATGGCTGCGAGATCAGTCTTTCCTGCCACGCTTATTGCCGAGGGCCCTATCTCATCCGCTATCTGCCGGCAGATAGCGGCTTCAGATGGAGCCCCTAGAACGATGACTGAGACGCCCAGCTCACGTGCCGCGCGCGCCCCCACCTCGCAAAAGTGTTCCGCAGGCCACCTCTTTGCATCCCCAAACGCTGCACCGGGTATCAACGCAAGCCGCATGCCCTTCTGTCCGCGCAACAGGGCATCGGCCTTCTCGCGCGCCTGATCCGGGATGGTCAGCGCAGGAAGAAACGGGAAAGCGTCAGGCTTCACTCCCAGAATGTCGGCGTATTCCCACGCCTGATGCCGCATGCCTGCATCCTCCGAGAGAGGAAGGGTGACTTCATTCAGCATTGCCTTTCGGGCATGTCCAGCCATGCCGATTCGGCGGGGAACTGATGCCATAAATGGAAGGAGCGCCGAACGGAACGAGTTCGGGAAAACGTATGCCCTGTCAAACGAATGAGCTCTAATGGCTTTGGAGGTCTCGAGCGTGCCGCCCCCTCCCTCTTCAATTGCAAGCACTTCTGCGCAGCACGGGAAGAGCTTCCATAAGTCCACAAGCTTCTCCTTGGCGGCAATGGCAATCTCGAAGTCAGGATTCTCCTTCTTTAACACCTCAATGGCCGGCATCGACATAATGCTGTCGCCCAACCAGTTTACGCCCACTATTAGAATCTTGGTCTTCAAAAGGAACCGCCAAAAAAAGATGATGGAAACGAGATACTAGCGATTCAGGCCGGACCGTTCAAGAGATATGGCTGGCAGAGGGCTAATCGCTCTTTTTGTCACGAAAACATATTCGCGCTATGCAGCTGCGGAAGTCTTCTTCGCCGCTGAGAATGTCGATATCGACCCTAAGAAACATGATCGGAACATCGCACCTGCCCAGCATGGGCAGGCGGACGGCGTCTTTCTCCGTCGTTATTATTGCGCCTGCACCCGCTTCCTTTGCACGGTTGATGATATCAATTATTTCCTGCTGCGAGTAGCGGTGATGGTCAACAAATCGCACTTTGTCAAGAAGCACAGCGCCCCGACTCTCAAGCTCACCTTCAAATCCGCCCGGGACTGCAATACCCGAAAGCGCAAACACTTTCAGTCCCTTGAGGTACTCGAGGTCGTGCACTTCATCAGAAAACACATTTTTTAAATGCCTGGCGCAATGCTGACACTCTATTATTTCCGCCTCGGAGTTCAGCGACCTGATTCGCTGCTTCAACTCGTCCGCACCTGTGCCGTTCGACTTGGTTATAAAGATGAAGTCCGCCCTCTTTATGTTCGCTATCGGCTCACGCAGTATTCCGCGCGGTAGGACATTCTCGTTCCCAAACGGGTTTGTCCTGTCGACCAGCACTATCTCCAGCCGATGCTTCAGCCCCATGTATTGAAAGCCGTCATCTAGAACTAGCGTGTCGCATCCCAGTTTGTTAATGGCATAACGTCCGCTCTTAACGCGGTCCTTGTCCACAAGAACCGCCACATTGGAAAGGTTACTGGCAAGCATATAGGGCTCATCTCCGCTCATCGCCGAATCGAGAAGCAGCTTCTTGCCGTCAGACACGACTCGCGGCGGGCGCCGATTCTCCCTGAGAAGAAGCTTGTCCATGACCTTTCGACTGAACTTGGGTTCAACTTTCTTGTACCCGCGGCTAAGGACCGCCACGCGCCGGCCCTCTTTCTGAAGCTCCCTGGCAAAGACCTCCACCACCGGGGTCTTACCCGTCCCCCCAACGGTCAGGTTCCCGATACTTACAACCTGGCACCCCAGGGCGTGATGACGCAGGATGCCTTTGGCGTAGAGCCACAGCCGAAGCTGCACGATTCCAAGGTACAGTCGTGACAGCTGCTTCAGGTTCCACAGCAGAAACCTTACCCCCCTGCCCCGCAGCCGCTCGGCCCCTTTTGTCTGGACCAGCCTTGCGAGGAACCTCTCAGCCCGCTCTAGTCTGTTCTGTTTCATATAAGCATCCAAGAAAAACGCACCGAAAAGTGTATTTGACCCCTATTCACATGTCCAGCACTGTCATTGGCGATCGGGCGGTTAGTGATCCGCAACCCAAGCAGACTCGGCTGCCTGAGCGAAAACGATTGAAATTGCCATGGCCTTCTGTTACTTTCAGCGATCTACTACAGGGAGGACAAAAGGCTATGAAGATACCGCTGAAGTTGGCTGACCACGATCTGCACGCAGGGCCCAGCGCCCAGACTCGCGAGCTGGCGAATCACATAAGCGGTGCCAAGAAGAATGACTGGAATTCAAAAGCAGCGCTTCACAAGGCATTTCTTCCCCTTCTCACTTCCATGGCCCAGAAGCGGGCTTCGGACCAGGCCCAAGTCAACGAACTCGTTGAAAAGGGCAAAGAAGGCCTGAATAAGGCCGCGAAAAAATTCAACATGAAAGACGGTGCAGACAAGTTCAGGATTTTCGCCGTCAATTATGTCGAGAACGCCATGGACGGTAAAGGCGGAGGCTTCTTCTCCAAACTGTTTGGATAAGACCCGATTCCCGTGCCAGACGAACCCGTCGTTCTAGATTTAGACATTAATAAGCCGATATCCCCATCGGAAATCTTTTCACGGACTGCGCCGCTCGAAATTGATTTGGGGTGCGGAAAAGGACGCTTCCTTTCGGTGCACGCATCACGGCATCCTGAGCGCAATTTCATAGGAATCGAACGAAAGCTGAAGCGCGTGCGTAAGGTTGAGAAGAAGGTCAACAGACTCGACCTGAACAACGTTCGACTTGTGAGAATTGAGGCCGCATACTTCGTAGAGCACATGCTCCCGGACAGCTGCCTGGACGTGCTCTATATCTTCTATCCGGATCCATGGCCGAAACGTCGGCATAATCGCCGCAGACTTTTCTCACCCCAATTCATGAGCTCCCTGATCCGCGTACTGACGCCCGACGGGATCGTTCATCTCGCAACAGACCACACGGATTATTTCGAACAGATGACCAGGCTTGTTGCCGCGGATGATCGATTCGCGGAAGCAGAGCCGTATGTGCCCGATGACGAAGAGCGCACGGAATTCGAGACAACGTTCCTGAAACTGGGCAAGAAGGCAAATCGCCTTTCATTCAAGCTGCGGGAAAGCTCGGGATGATCGTGGACGGGGTAAACCCGATCCTACCGGTAGAGACGGGTTTATCCCGTCTACAGCTGTCTAAACCGTAGTCTAGACCGTGACCACCCTTACGGAATCCGCGCCCCTCCTGCCGTCTGTCCCTGAGTCAAAGACAGAAAGTACTATATCGCCCTTCGCAGCGATGCCAGACTGCTGCAGATACTCGCGCCCTGCCCGGGCCAGACCGTCGGCGTCACTGATTTCCCTTACAACCGGCTCGACCCCCCAAAAGATCTGCATTCTTCTCAAAGACTCCACGGAAGGAGTGAATGCTATGACGGGACAGGCCGGACGGTTCTTCGAGATGAACAGCGCTGTTCCGCCGCTCGGCGAATAAGTGATTATGGCCGCCGGATCGAGGTCTTCACTGAACCGCTGTACAGCATGACCAATGGCGTCAAGTACCCTATGCCGCGGATTGACTGCATCCCATTTCCAAAGCGGCCTATTTTCCGCAGCGTATTCATCCGTTCTCTCTGCGATCCGAACCATTTCTGAGAGGGCCCTTAGCGGGTACTTTCCCGCGGAGGTCTCAACTGACAGCATGACGGCGTCTGCTCCATCTAAAATGGCATTTGCCACATCTGAAACTTCCGCGCGCGTCGGCACAGCGTGCTCCGCCATGGATTCCAGCATTTGGGTCGCAACAATTACGTACTTGTCCTGCTCGTTTGCCTTCCTGACTATCTGCTTTTGCAGAAAAGGAACTTCATAAAGGGCGGTCTCGACACCCAGGTCCCCCCGCGCGACTAGAATACCGTCACTCGCCTCTACAATCGCATCGATGTTCTTTACTGCAGCCGGCTTTTCTATCTTGGCGATGAGCTGAGCGCCGCACCCGGCCTCGGCCAGACGCCTGCGAACAGGCTCAAGGTCTTCGGCCCGCCTGACAAAGGAAAGAGCGACAAAATCAACTCCTTCCTGGATCCCCACCTCAAGATCCTCGAGATCCTTCTCCGTAACGGAAGGCAAAGAGAGGCCCGTATCCGGCAGATTGACGCCCTTGGCTGTTCCTATTTCGCCGCCCCTTGTCACCCTGCAGGCGACTTCCTGCCCCGGCGAAGCTACGATGAGCTCCACAGCTCCGTCGTTCATCAGCACCCTGTCCCCAGACGCCAGTTCGCTGAGTACGTCCGCATTATTCAGAGATAAGCGCTCAAGAGAGCCGACCTCATCGCCGGGAACAAGCGACACCGTGCCACCGGTCTTCAGCTCCATGTAATCACCGTCGATCTTACCAAGCCGGATCTTGGGGCCACAGAGGTCCTGCAGTATTGCCACTTCCCTTCCCAAGGACGCGCTCACCCCTCTTATTCTGCGAATGCGCTCAGCATGATCCTCCCTGCTGCCGTGGGAGAAATTGAGTCGAAGGACATCAGCGCCTTCCTCTATTAAAGCATAAAGAACCGTGTCGGCCTCACTCGCGGGGCCGATCGTTGCTACCACCTTTGTCTGGCATGATCTCTTCATATCCGATTACGCACCTATGCTCCGTAATACCCGCAGGACCAGTTCCTTTACTTCCCCATCAATCCCTGCAGATGCCGCTTCAAATTCTGCCTGTATCCTCGAAACGTCCATGATTCCGTCCGGAACCAGTATTGGAGTCATTTTATGATGAGCACCTATATGCTCACCGTCTTCGATCCTTCTGTGTGTCCATCCGCAATTCTTCATCCACGTAAACGCGTGCTCATCCTTGCCTTTATCATAGCATAGCTGAAACCCTATTGGCTCATGCCCTTCGAGCCATAAAATCAGGTCCATTTCGGAAGAAGAAAACCAGCGCCTCTTCGGCTCGCCTTCCGGTTGGCTGATATTGTCAATTTCGCGGAGCATTGTGCCCTTTTCTATTGCAACATAACATGCCGGCAGTTATGTTACATCCACTTTTTTCTATGAAGATATTGATCCCTACAACAATTGTTTTAGCGCTCGCAATTTCCCGTGCAGACGCAAGGGATCCCATTTCGAAAAGGCCCACCTGCGTCGTCCTTAATTTCGATGCCGGCGGTGAAGCTGATGCCGGTGACGCCGGCATGCTGGCCAATATGATCTCAGTCAAGGCCGCTGGGGCGCGAACCTTCTCCGTCATCCCTCGCTACAAGGTCAACCGGGCGTTGGCCAAAGCCCGTTTCAATACTACATCTCGCAGCGACCCCGCTGCTCGCGCCCTCACTGCCGGACGCATTCTGAACGTTGACTTTGTAATCTTTGGATCACTCTCCAAGAGCATCGACAAGAATGAGGCGTCGGCCATGCTGCTCGATGTACGCGCGGGAAAGGTGATAGATCGAGTGGCTGTGGCGACATCCGGTGATCCGGCAACATTCAGGGCGAAGGCAGCGGGCGAGATAGCGCGGAAGCTCGCGGGACAGTCAACGCCGGCAACCAGCACGCGGGCATTTGCCAGAATCGAGCCTGAACCGGAGGCGAAGCCTGTTTCGCCTGCCGCACCCGCGTCCAGGCAGCCAGTAGTGCACAGAAGCACACCATCTCGTGCGACACCATACCCCCCTCCGGAACAGCCTGGGTCACTCAAAAGCCCGAACCAGGCTTTTGAGCCAATCAAGCCCTGGTCAGAGTACCTCCGGGAGAAGACCGCCGCGACATCGCAATACGCAAAATACTACTGGAAGGAGTTCAGGACCGCGAGCGAAGGGCGGCTTGATGCCGGTATTCGCTACCGGAAAACATCGCTCAAGAAGGAAAGAAAAAACTCATTCCTCGGCACAATCAACGCGATGGACCTCGAGAGTGCGGGAATACCGGCAGAGCTTTTCGCCACATGGTACTTTAACGACTATATCGGCGCCGAGGCGTCATGGTTCAATATTCGGGCTCGGACGATAACTGACCCGGAAGGCTTTTCTGACGGAGCGATACGCGTCTCCGGCCCCACCTTTGCTGTTACAGGAAAGTATATGGACTACGCGCCATGGGTGCCTTTCGCTTCTGCGGGGATAGGAATGTTCTCAGTGTCTTTTGACCATGAGGACTGGTGGCGATACGGCTATGAGTCTGCCGCCCACTGGGAGTCCGAAGGAAGACCATCTTACAGCGTCACCGGCAAGATTCGCGACCTGGACTTTGAGGACGCTGTCGGAAAGTTCCTTCTGGTGGGGATCTGCTATCAGGTAGATGAGCAGTGGAGCGCTGAGCTCTCGATTCGGAGCATGTGGCTGAGCGCCAAGAGTCAATACACTATAGATGCACCAGATGGCGTGAGAATTCGCGATACGACGAACTGGCCGCTTGGCAACTCAAGTTGGCTCGTCGGCGCAAGGTATTCGTTCTAAACAGCGAACGGGCGGAACACGCATGCGCGTCCGCCCGCCATTGAAGCGTAAACCTTTATCGACTTCAGTCGAGGATAATGCTCGGCTGTCCCGGAAAGATAACGTCTCCGACTCCGTCAGCCCCCATAAGATCCCAGACCTGAATCGTATCTGTCAGGTCAACGATTAGATCCTCGGTCACTGGTGTATCTGCACCTACCCCTACAGTGATGTCTTCCGTGCCCTGTCCGCCGTAGAATACTTCGGGCACTGTGGGTGGCCGAATAGAGCCTTCAGCATAATCTGTCACGGTTCCGTTCCCTACCGCCGTCACAAACTGGGCTGATGTTCCCGCAAACACTCCAGGCACAATGCCGAAACCATCCGGCGTCCCAGGAGGCGATCCAGGAGGCGCCGAAACAGGCTTTGTACCGGATGTAGTGTAATACACCTTGTGATTAACAGTGTCCTCCCAAAATCCTTTGATAGTCATTGTTCCTGACACTTCAGAGCGAAAAGCCTTGTAGTGGCCCGCCGGGATGCTGGCTGCTGCCCCGGCAATCGCCTTGGCCAGGTCACCTCCGTTTACCGAGGCTATATCTACGATTGCAGCTTCGTCGTTCACAACGTGCCATGTGCCAGCATCGTCCTGCAGTTCAAACTTCGTGAATTCAAGCTTGTATACCTCGGCCTGGGCCTTTCCCAGCGGTGTTGGTGGAGGTGCAATTGCAAGAGCCAACGCTGAGAGAAGTGTCACGATGATGAGTAATGCAAATTTGTTGTTAAGCCTCATTTCTGAATTCCCTTATATTGCTCTCTTTACATTGACGGTCATAGTTACCGTGCCGGTGGTCGGCGCAGGGCTTCCTCCTGTGGAGGTTGAAGTCGTTGTCTCGCTTGTCTCCGAATCTTCGTCCGACTTGTTGCCAGCAGCAGAATCCTGGCTCAGATCAACAAATCGCAGATTCCCAATATTGACCGTTCCTCCGCTGATCCTGATGCCCACTAGTTCAGCGCGCTGGTTCTCTTCCAGCGTAATCTGGGCCTCCTGGCCGCTGTTTCCGCGGTAGCGGACCTCCTCACCATTAAACGTAAACTTAATGGTGTAGGTCCCCGCAGGGAGGCCGGAGAAAATGAAAAAGCCGTCTTCATCAGTTGTTGCACTTCTGTCGACGGGTCCTTCCAAATGAACAACGATTCCTGCTCGATTGGCTGCCTTCGCGGAAGCCGTTGCGGCAAAGTCACTCACGTTTCCCTGTATGGTTGAGTTGCCTACGGGTTCATCGTCATCATCACTCTCCCATGGCATTTCGCAGCCAAACATCAAGAATATGGCCGCGCCGAGCAATGGAAGCAACAGCAGCATCTTCCCTCTCTTCATAACACCTCCTGTTTAAGCATCACTCCGTTCCGTCGCAGAGCATAAGAATGCTGGCAAAGCCATGCAAGAGTTTTTCTCTATTTCACCCAGACAGGACGCGGTCCCGCGTCGACAGCACCGGCCTTCGAGTAGACTCGGCCATTGCCGCTGAAGTAGCTTCTGTTGATAGACTGTGCCTCATCGTAAGAGCTGTAAGGCCCCAGCGTACCGGCGCCACCCATTCGCTGATAGCCGGAAGGCGTGCTGATATACCACTCTTCCGTTGTTAGAGATCCCGCGGCCATTCCAACGGCAATCGCCGCTGCCCCTGCCGCGCCGATGCCCAGCATTACAGGAAGAAAGAGGTCAGGCTGCGTTGGCGCAACGGTCGTAGGTGTCACCTCCGTTGGCGTAACATTAGAGCCCTGAATCGACTGGATACCGCCGGTTGTCACGAGCTTCAACGCCTTCGCCTGTGGGTTATCCTTGCTCGTGACCTGGATTCTCGCCGCCCCCTGCCCTTCACCTGTAGTCGCACTTACATATGGCCCACCTTTATGATTAGGATCTATCGGCAGGTCGCCACTGGTAGTCAGGACATTCTGCCCCAACGGATTGTGGGTCGTGCATTTCAGGTCATTCATGATCGCATTCTTCTGGGACTGCTTCAAATCATCCCAATCTATTCGTTTACTGCCGTCGTAGAGGTCTATTCTGTATGTAACTCGCTCCGAAGGCCCCAAACCTGTACTGCCTTTGGTCAGCTTTGTGCCTGATGTGCCAACATTCTCAACCTGCACCAGCTTGATTTTGGTAAATTTAGGGGGGGCGGGATCAGTCACCGGTTCGATCCCGGCGCCGATCAGCACGTTACCTGCAAGCATCACGACCAAGATTACGGAGAGGCACTTCAGCCCCATCCTCCTGCGCAGACGGATCATATCACACCTCCTGTAACAGCCATCGCTCTGTGGCATACCAGCGAATAGCATATAAAGAGCCAGCCGTAAAGCGGGAATCAGCTTCTAACGCGGTGCTCGCGCTCAGGTGTCGGTGCCGTTTTCAAGGTCTCGCACTTTCTCCTCAAGAATGGCGAGCTTTTGAGCGATCTGCGACTGATTCGAGCGCAGCGCCGACAGGGAAATCGAGAAATGAAAACAGACCATGACGAGAAATACAAATGCCACTGCTGCCATTGCCGCGCCGTAGTCCATTCCCGTCACCGCCCGGAAAAGCGCAACCGCGTCAGGGAAAAAACACCCAAGCAGAATCACTAATCCTGTAGTAACCCAAAGGAGAGCATAGCGCTCCTGAAGCATGGTCTTGCGAATCGACTCAAAGGTGATAAGCAGGACCAAAAGGCTCACCCCGCCCATGAGCGTCCTGATTCTGGTCAGGTATTCAGTGGCTATGACAAAATCTATCACCTGCTGCGGAAGCAACGCAAATACTCCCATAGCGACACCAAGAAGCAGCCATAGAAGTATTGCTATGAGTCCTGTGTTCTTTCTGACGACCGCCCTTACCACTAACGCAAGGATCATCAATGACAACACACCTATCACAACGCGCTTGCCGTAGGCTTCTCCCCATCCGGAAGAATACTTCATAGTCAGGTCAAGTAAGTCTGGATTCACATCATCTCCATAACGCGCTTCTTCGAAAACCTGGGGTCGACAGGCCTTGCCCTGTCCACAATCAAAGCGACGAACACTTTAATTACGTAGTAAAGAGTGCCCCAGCTCCTGATCGTCGACTCGCCTGCAAGCCGCTTCCTGAATTTCGTCGGCACTTCCGCGTAGTCGTACCCCTGCCTGCGCATGAGGGCAAGGGCCTCAGGCTCAGGATAGTCGTGCGGATACGACTGGGAGAAAAGGTAAAGAAGAGGCCTGTTTAGCATCTGGAATCCAGAGGTGGGATCAGTGACGTTTCGTCGGCAAATCATTGACAGAAACGCAGCCAGGCACTTGATTCCACAGGACCTGACCAGCGTATTCTTGTACGCCTCTGCCGCGAGATGCCTGGATCCGATAATCAAGTCCACATCGAAACGCTTCATGCCTTCCACGAGGTTCTTTATCTCGGACGGTGGGTGCTGACCATCTCCATCGCAACGCACGGCGTAGTCATACCCCTGTTCAAAAGCGTATCGATATCCCGCCTGCACTGCACCTCCGACCCCAAGATTACATGG
>JBFIFS010000038.1:0-17395 GCA_041602695.1 Kiritimatiellia bacterium | reverse complement strand
TACGGCCCCGGAGTCATCGCCGTAAAACTGGTTAATGCATGTTCGTATATCATCTTCGCGCGCCACACAGAACGAGACCTCACAGGTCAGGACGAACATAAGCTCGTCCATTACCTCCGGGCTGATAATGTCAGACACTGCCAGCTGAACTGAATGCTGGGTCATCGTGACCGGAATTATGTTATACATTCTGGCCACATTTGCCGGCACCCTATGGATAACGTCCGGAGGAATATCGGTCGCAGGCAGGTTGACTGCCGTAGTGCCGAGATAGCCGGCAATGATGTCGAGCAACTGGTCTTCATCCATCAAACCCATATCCAGGACAATGCCGCGAACGGGCTTCCCGGTGCGCTCATGTTCGTCGACTATGCTCGCAACATGCTCATCCGCCAGTATGCCCTGATCGAGGAGTGCCTGAAGCAACGGATCAGTCTGGACATATTCATCCATAGCTAGCTCTTCCTATTTCTGCGCCGCGCTTGCTTCCTGCAGCTTCTGTATTATCGAATGCGAATCGTGCGACTTGGTTATCAGGTCTTCGTAACCGATCTGTCCCGCCTGATACAGCGCCATCAGGTGGGCATCAAGTGTTATCATGCCGTATTTCGCGCCAGTCTGGATATCAGAGGTGATTCGGAACGTCTTATTGTCACGAATCAGCGACTGAATGGACGGCGTGGAAATCATGATCTCGAAGGCCGCAACGCGGCCGGAAGTATCCTGTCTCACAAGCAGCAGCTGCGAAATCACCGCCACGATACCCACTGACAGCTGAGTTCTAACCTGCTCCTGCTGGTCCGTCGGGAACGCATCAACAATTCGATCAACGGTTGCTGCGGCGCCGGTCGTATGCAGGGTCGCGAAGACCAAGTGACCGGTTTCAGCAGCGCTGATCGCAGCTTCCATGGTTTCCAAGTCCCGCATTTCGCCGACGAGTATGACGTCAGGATCCTGTCGCAGCGCTCTTCTTAGCGCTTCCTTAAACGACGGAACATCCACACCGACTTCACGCTGGGTTATCAGCGACTTCTTGTGGTTATGGTAGTATTCAATCGGGTCCTCAATAGTAATAATATGACAGTCGCGTTCTTTATTAATTACGTCAATCATACTTGCCAGGGTCGTCGACTTACCTGAACCCGTCGGCCCGGTGACAAGTATCAGCCCGCGTGGTTTAAAGAGAAGCTCTTTGATCTGCGGCGGGAGGCCTATTGACTCCAGCGACAGGAGCGTCGATGGAATCTGCCTCAGAACCAGGCCGACGTTGCCCTTCGCCTTGAGCACGCTCACACGGAATCGTGCCTTCTCACCGAAACCAAAACCAAAGTCCGTGCCACCCATTTCCCTGATCTTCTGCTGATGGTCAGGGGAAGTAATGCTCTTCATCAGCCTTTCAGTGTCTTCCCCCGTAAGCTCGGGGCAGTCAAGTGGCTGAAGGCCTCCGTGTATGCGCAGCATCGGGGGATTCCCTACTGCAACATGAAGGTCCGATGCGCCTTCCTCGACGCAGAGCTCCAACAGTTCATTCATTTCAACGTCAGCTGCCATTAGTCCATATCTCCCATGGTTACTCTCATCACTTCTTCAATAGTTGTAACTCCGGCAGCAACTTTGCGAACACCGTCCTCACGCAGGGTCCTCATCCCCATCTCCCTGGCGCGTTCACGCAGCGCTGTGGCACTCGTCTTCTCAAAGATCATCCTCTGGATTTCGTCATTGACCGTCATGATCTCGAATATTCCTTTCCGGCCATGGTAACCGGCAAGTGAGCACTTGTTGCACCCTCGCCCGCGGAAAAGCTTGGCATCAGCCAGGTGAGCTCCCGTGGGACCAAGGTTCTGGACATCTGACGGAATCGGGTCGTACTCCTCCTTGCAGTGCTCGCAAATACATCGGCAAAGCCTTTGGGCCATAATCGCCCGCAAAGACGAAGCAACAAGGAACGGCTTAACGCCGATATCAAGCAAACGTGTCACGGCACTCGGAGCATCGTTGGTATGGAGCGTGCTGAACACCAGGTGTCCGGTAAGCGATGCTTCCGTGGCGATATTCGCAGTAGCATCGTCTCGAATCTCCCCAATCATCACAATGTTAGGTGCCTGGCGCAGAATCGAGCGGAGCGCCGCGGAGAAAGTAAAATCTATGTCGGCCTGAACCTGGACCTGGTTGATACCTGACATCTGGTATTCAACGGGGTCCTCAACAGTAATGATCTTTCGGTCAGGCCTGTTAATATGCTGCAGACACGCGTAAAGCGTGGTCGTCTTGCCCGATCCGGTAGGACCGGTCACAAGAAGAATGCCGTCCGGCAGACTAATGAGCCTCTCAAATGTCTGCTGGTCGTCTGAAAAGAAGCCGAGCTTCGGAAGACCGAGCGCCAGGTTCTGTTTATCGAGAATACGCATGACGATGCTTTCGCCGTGGTTACAGGGCACCGTAGAAACACGAAGGTCAAGCTCCCTTCCCATTATGTTCACCTGGATACGACCATCCTGAGGGGCTCTCTTCTCCGAAATCTTCATGGACGCCATGATCTTAACACGGCTGATGATCGCAGCCTGCAGGCGCTTTGGAGGACTGTCCACTTCATGCAGTACGCCGTCGATGCGGTACCTTACGCGAAAGCGCTTCTCCAACGGCTCGAGATGTATGTCAGAAGCCCTGTGTTTGAAGGCCTCCAGGATAATAAGACTCACCAGCTTGATGATGGGAGCGTCAGATTCGGAAGCGGAATCATCAGTGATTACGTCTTCGCCGACGGTCGAAACGTCAACAGTGCCATCAGCAATTTCATCCAGCATGGCATCTACCGCTGCTTCGCCGGCATAGTACTTGTCCAGTATGACTTTGATCTCGGTGCTTGTCGCGACAACCCCTTCAACATTGCACTTAAGCAGGTATCTGAGACTGTCCAACGTATCAAAGTCAAGCGGATCACTGATAGCCACCGTGACGTTGTCATCAACGTTGTAAAGAGGCACCACACGGTAGCGCCGCGCTATTTCGGCAGGCACGATGTCCCGAATCTCCGGGCTGAGATCGATACCGTGCAGGCTGACCATCTCCATGCCGAAATGGGACGCCAGGACGGCAAGTATGTCCGATTCTTCGAGGGTTTCACTCTTAAGGAAGTGATCAACGATGCTGGCGTGATCAATGTCTGCCTCCTGGCGAGCCTGTTCCACCTGCTCTTGTGTGACAGCGCCATGCTCCTGAAGAATTTCCAGGACATACTCGTCGTTAGAAGTCAAACACCCTCCCCCGCCAAGCCCCATGCTCAGCTGTGATCAGTTAATGCTATTTTGCACGCAAAAAGTCTTTTTTCAACTTAATTCCCCATGCGCTCTTTAAGTTTTGATGCCGCCAGCTGCGGATCAGCCTTCCCCTTACTGTGGCGCATGACCTGACCAATGAGAAATTTCAAGGCCGCCTCTTTGCCAGCTTTGTAATCGTCAACGGATTTCTGGTTCTCCGCTATTACCTTATCAACCATTTCCACAATGGCCCCTTCATCGCTGACCTGGCCGAGCCCTCTCTCCTCAACAATGCTGGCGGGCATTCCGCCGTTATTGAAAAGTTCTGCAAATATCTCGCGCGCAGTATTTGAATTGATGGTCCTGCCTTCCTGCAGGGAGACAAGCTCAGCCAGGGCTTCGGGAGTAATCTTGACCTGATCAATATCCATCTCCGTCTCGCCCATGAGGCGCATCATTTCTGTCATTATCATATTTGATGCGCTCTTTGCCTTACCGCAAAGCCTGGCAGTGGCCTCGAAGAAATCAGCGACCTTTCGGTCCGCTGAAAGAACACCGGCATCGTATTCCGGAATGCCGTACTCGCTCACAAAACGCGCCTTCTTTGCGGCAGGAAGCTCGGGCAGTGAGTCCCTCAATTCAGCCACTTGATGTTCTTCCAGAACGACAGGCATCAGGTCCGGTTCGGGAAAATAGCGGTAGTCATGCGCGTATTCCTTGGTACGCATGCTATAAGTCATCCCTGCGTCCGCGTCCCAGCGCCGGGTCTCCTGAACGATAGTCCCACCTGACTCAAGCTCTTCGACCTGTCGGTCGATCTCATACTTAAGTGAATTAAGAACTCCTTTGAAAGTATTCAGGTTCTTGATCTCGGCCTTCGTGCCAAGCTCCGCAGAACCCTCCGGCCTCACGCTGCAATTCACATCACATCTTATGTTGCCTTCCTCGAGGTTGCAGTCACTGACGTCCGCGTATTGAAGAATGCGCTTCAGGGCAAGCAGGTACGCAAAGGCCTCCTCGGGCCTGTGCATTTCCGGCTCTGAGACAATCTCCATGAGCGGGATTCCCGCGCGATTAAAATCGATACCGCTGCAGTCACCGAAATGAATGTTTTTTGCCACATCTTCCTCAAGATGAATTCGCGTCATTCCTATTCGCTTTTGCTCGCCGCCTACGACTATGTCTACCCCGCCGCCCAAACAGAGGGGCTTATCGTACTGCGATATTTGGTAGTTCTTAGGCATGTCCGGATAGAAGTAACTCTTCCTGTCAAACTTGCTGTAATTGCTTATTTCACAGCCCAGCATGAGACCGCTTGTAACAGTCAGCTGGATCGCGTGCCCATTCATCACGGGCATGGCCCCGGGATAACCCAGGCAAACCGGGCATACATGAGTGTTGGGATCGGCCCCGAACGAGGTACTGCAGCCGCAGAACATCTTCGACTCAGTCTTGAGTTGAACATGAACTTCCAAGCCTATGTCAGCCATATACTTCATTGACGCCCCGCCGCCCTTTCAAAAACGTGGCCTGCGCCCAGAACCGCCTCCTCGCCAAGAGCCGGCCCCAGAAACTGCACTCCAACTGGAAGCTTTTCCGCGGTGAGTCCAGCGGGAACCGATATGCCGCATATTCCCGCAAGATTAGCCGTCACAGTGAAAATATCGCCTAAATACATCTGCAGAGGGTCGCTCTCCTTCTCGCCCAGCTTGTAAGCAGGAGCAGGGGTGACCGGAGACAGAAGGACAGAGCACTGCTTGAAAGCCGCCTCGAAATCCCTCCTGATCAGCGTCCGTACTTTCTGCGCCCGCAGGTAGTACGCGTCGTAGTAACCGCTGCTCAAAACGTAGGTGCCAAGGATGACCCGCCGCTTGACCTCCGGGCCGAAACCTGCCTCGCGTGTTCTGCAGTACATGTCTATGGGGTCAGCGCCGGCCACCCGGGCCCCATACCGAACACCGTCAAACCGTGCGAGATTGGCGGACGCCTCGGCAGTGGCAATTACATAGTAAGTCGCAATGGCATATTCGGTATGAGGAAGGCTTACCTCAACAAGCTCGGCGCCTGCCTCTTCGCACACTTTAATCGACTCCTCAATGACGGCACGGACTTCCGGATCCAGCCCATCTCCAAGATATTCCTTCGGCAAGCCAATTTTAACTCCGGCCAACGTGTCCGGAAGCCTGTCCGCATAGGCGGGAACAGGCTCGATGAGCGAGGTAGAATCCATTGGATCGCCCCCCGCCATGGCTTCGAGGAGCAGCGCAGCATCCTCAACGGTCTTGGTGATAGGGCCAATCTGATCCAGTGAAGAAGCAAAAGCCGTGAGCCCATACCTGGACACCCTTCCATAGGATGGCTTCAGCCCCACACAACCGCAAAAAGATGCCGGCTGCCTTATCGAGCCTCCGGTGTCCGTCCCAAGGGCCGCGACTGCTTCTCCACCTGCCACTGCAGCAGCGGACCCTCCGCTCGAGCCTCCCGGAACGCGCGATGTGTCCGCAGGGTTTTTGGTTACTTTAAAAGCTGAATTTTCGGTCGTCGAACCCATGGCAAACTCGTCCATGTTTGTTCGCCCTGCCATCACCGCACCAGCCTGCCTGAGCTTCGCTATCGAGGTGGCATCATAAACAGCTGTATAGCCCTCGAGAATCCGTGATGCACAGGTGCAGGGCTGTCCTTTCACGTTGAGCACGTCTTTTACGGCAACCGGTATGCCCAGCAGAGGCGCGCTGTCACCGCTCTGCCTTCTTCGGTCAGCTTCCTTCGCCTGCAATATCGCATCCTCTTCACTGCTCCAGATATATGCACCGAGCTCAGCATCATTCGAAGCAATTGCCGCCAGCTGGTCCCTGACAATATCTTCCGAAGAGATGTCTCCCTTGTCGAGAAGCGTCAGCAGCTCTGTGATGGTCTTTATGGATAGTTCCGGCATTCCCGCCTACTCCACGATCTTGGGTACTTTAAACTGGTCCATTGTCTCTTCCGGGGCATTGTGCATTACGCTCTCATGCTCCAGCCCCTGTCGCACAACGTCCTCTCGAAACACGTTCGTTACCGGATGCGCGTGCGATGTCGGCTCGATCCCCGCAACGTCAAGCTCCCCAAGCTTGTCGACGTAACCGACAATCTGCTCGAGCTGCTTCTGAAAAACGGCAACCTCTTCGTCGTCCAGCGCTATGCGAGCCAGATTGGCTACATATCTCACATCTATCTTTTTTTCCGGCATATTTGTCCCCGCTTATACGATCAGCCTATACAGCACCAGGAAGAGAATGAAAAGGACTATGACCAGCATCAGTATGGCCTTATTCCTCTGAATCCTGCGCTCCTGCCCCAGCGGCTCGCCCGAACCGAAACTTGAAGAAAGGTATTCCACAAAGCGGCCGTCGCTATCTGTTTGCGCCGTCCCTTGCGGCTGAAGCACGGGCTTGCGTTTCGCTGGCTTTGCCGGTTTCGCCGACCGGTCGACACCTCCAACTGACGGCTGCCGCGCATCCGTGGCGCGCCGCCGCTCCTCTCGCTCCCGAAGCTCCTTTGATTTTATTCGCGGCATCGAACCGCCGGGAGCAGGGCCGGATGCCGCGTCCGTCAGGTTCTTGAGGTCCTTGTCTATTAGAGACAGCTCCTTACGGATCTTCTTCAATCGGCTTTCGAGTGTGCTATCCCTGGACAAAGCTGTATCTCCGCTTAACTAAACCTGCCAGCATCAAAACATCCCGCTGAAATAGAGCCAAAGGACAAAGAGTGCTGCCGCAAAGACAATGAAAGGAATGCTTATGGCCAGCCCCGCCTTGAACCAATACCAGAAGCTCTTCGACTGCATTCCAGCGGCTACCTGTGACGGACTGCTGACCGGTCCGGGGCGATCACGGTTCCATCCGGCCGCCTCCATCTTGGCAATGCCCTTCTTAAGAGTGCTCTTCGCGTCCTCCACAATGACGATGGCCTTATTCAGCTCCATCTGGTAGGCATCCTCGGCCCAGTCACTCTCTGAGATTGACCTGAGCTCAGCCAGGGAGTCCCTGAATTTCGACCGTATGACGCCCAATAGCTCAAGAAGCCGTGCTGACTGCAGCTCTTCCTTCTCCAAGAGCATGATGCTTCCCGTAAGCTGCTCGATTATCTCTCTCTTACCAGACGTATAATCGTCCTGCCTGCGGGCGAGCTCCTCAAGGTCCCGCTTCTCCCGCTCAAGCGCTTCCTGCCTCTGCTTTAACTCTTCAATTTCATGTACCGCTTCTGCGACCTGGTGATTCAGCTCTCCCTTCTGCTGAGTCATCTTGGCAAGGGCCTCACGCGAAATCGCGGACTGCGTACGCGACGGCGTTTCATCGCCGCCAGCGCGCTGACCTCGACTTATCTTCAGCAGATCTTCATCAATAAAGTCTCTCGACATTGGTCTCTCCTTCTATGGGATGACAAGCACCTGGCCTATCTTCAAATCGTTGGAATCCTCAAGTTCTTTCCTGTTTGCCTCATAAATCTGCTCCCACTTGTTGTGGTCCTTATACATCTTCATCGCAATGGACGACAGCGAATCGCCCCTCTTCACGGTGTAATGCCTGAAGCCGCCGTGTTGCGTAACCGTCGTACTTGCTTCCGCCCCGCTTATTTCATTTGACGCAGGACCGTCAGCGTCTATACGACGCGTCTTCCTGACTCTATCGAGCTCGCTTTCCAGCTGCCGGTTCCGCTCCAGAAGGGTCGCGTTCTTCTTTCCCCAATCATCAAGCCTGCGAGCGATGTCGCTGTCAACGCCAGCGGCACGCCCAATAAGTGAACTCGTAGCCGCACTGATTCTGTCTTCAATCATTCGACGCTTCTGTGAATCCGGCCGCAGCTCCAGGTACTGTCGGTAGTGATACACCGCTCCCACATAGTCTTCTGCTGATTCGTGCAGTGCAATCGCCAGCTCCAGGTGTATCCGGGCAGCCCGAGGGTCGTCAAGGAGGGCCTCCTGCAATACTTCAACGCCCTCCTCAGACTTGCCGGCTTTGATCAGCTTTGCTGCCCGCTGCGCTGCCATGCCCTCAAGCTCAGACCTGTCGCGGCGTTCTGCTGAATTGCCGCACCCAGAGCACAAAGCGAGCGCTAGAATAAGAAGGATTGTCGAGAAAATCATGAGCCCCAAACCAAACTACAAACCCGTGTAAATCACTCGCAATGTTTCAAAAAAAACGCTTGTATGTCAAATATCAAGCAAGGATGATATTGTTTATTCCTTAGAGCGAGGTGCCCATTGGCTGATATAAGTGACAAATTGCTGGAAATACTGGTGTGCCCGAAGTGTAAAGCCAGGGTAGAACCTGAAGGCAATGCCCTGAAGTGCACGAATCCGGAGTGCAGACTCGTTTACCCAGTGGAAAACGGCGTTCCAGTAATGCTTATCGACAAAGCTAAAAAGCCGGCGTCTTAGCAATGGGCCTAAAACTGCAACCATACTGACTCGCTGCCCCTACTCAATCATGACACCTCAAGAACAAAGTCATTGGGAAACAGCCCGAGAACTCAGCAAAGGAAAGCTGCTGAGTGTCATAATGCCTGCTCACAATCTCGCCAATTCCATTGGCGGCAACATAGCTTCTGTTCACAACGCCCTGGCAGCCCAGGCGCTGCCTTTCGAGATCATTGCGGTAGACGACGGCAGCGAGGACCGCACGTCCAGTGAGATAAGCGAACTGTGCTCCTCTTATCCGCACCTCATACATGTGGCCCTGAAAGTAAATTCGGGAAAAGGAGCTGCGCTTAAGCGAGGATTCGAACGCTGTAGCGGCGATTATGTTCTCTTTCTCGATGCTGACCTTGATCTGCCCATCGATCAGGCGGGCCTTTTTTTTGAAGTTATGAAAGAGGAACAGTCCGACATTGTAATCGGATGCAAGATGCACCCTGATTCTGACCTGAGCTATCCACTCCACAGGCGGATCATGAGCCGCACATACTTCGCGCTGGTAAAAGCACTTATCGGGCTGCCGATCCGGGACACGCAGACGGGCATGAAGCTTTTCAGACGCGAAGCACTTGAGACGGCCTTTCCACGAATGCTGGTCAAGCAATTCGCGTTCGACCTCGAACTCCTCACCATAGCCCATGAATTCAACTTCAAGGTAGCGGAGGCGCCGGTAACACTGGTCTTCCAGCCAAAAGCCTATGGCTTCAAACTAAAATCCATAGCCCGGATCGTTATCGACACTCTGGCCATTTTTTACAGGGCAAAGGTCCTCAAGTATTACAAATCAATTCCTACCGCTGAACTTCCCGAAAAGCGCCCCTTGGTCTCAATCATTGTCGCCTGCCCTGCCGCAAGCGACTATCTGAGTCAGTGCGTCGCGGCAGTCCTTGCCCAGACATACGCAGAATTCGAAATCCTGATACTGCCTGACGCAGAAACCGAGCAAGACTGGAAGGACGCGCGAATCCGGGAACTGCCGACCGGACCCATTCGCCCTGCGGAAAAAAGGAACCTGGGCATCGAGGCCGCAAAAGGGGAACTCTGCGCTTTTCTCGATGATGACGCTTTCCCGACGGAAGACTGGCTCAACAACGCTGTCCTTTACTTCTCGGATCCGGACACGGCAGCCGTAGGTGGCCCGGCGGTAACACCTCCCCAGGATCCGCCCTTAGCCCAGGTTGGCGGACTGGTGTTTGCCAATCCCCTTGTCAGCGGCGGATACCGATACCGCTATGCACCCGGACGGGTGCGCCTGGTGGAAGATTACCCAAGCTGCAATCTCATTGTCAGGACCGATATCCTCAGGCAGCTCAACGGTTTCAGGACTGACTTCTGGCCGGGCGAAGATACGTTCCTGTGCATGGACATCGTGCATAAATGCAAAAAGAAGATCTTCTACGATCCGAGGATACTCGCCTATCATCACCGCAGAAAAGTGCTGCTGCCCCACCTCAGGCAGGCGGGCAGGTACGCCCTTCATCGCGGATACTTTGCGAGAAAGTTCCCTGCCACATCACGCAAGATATCTTATGCCATACCCTCGCTCTTCGTAGCCGGCCTTCTTTTCGGCGGAATTGCATCCTGGCTGTGGGAGCCGCTCCGACTGCCTTACTTGTTCTCAGTCGCATTCTACCTGGCAGTAACATTCCTCTTCTCTTTCTCCTTTAACCCAGCGTACTGGCTGCTGACCTGGGTGGGAATTATCGGCACGCACCTTGTATATGGAATGAGATTCATCGCAGGATTCTGCTCCAAACACATGCCGGAGACAAAGGCCCTTTTCGACCATCCCTCAGAGGTCGCATAGCGTTCAGCCGCATCTCTTTTTTCTCGATACGATGCAAATTTTGTGAGAAACACTTCAGTCATGAAAGTAGCCATTGCATACCCACCTCTGGATTCGGACAAGGGCACGCCCCTCGTTTCCCAGAACAGGCAGTTTCAGTGGTTTAATACCCCCACATTCATTTATCCCGTCGTTCCCGCGCTCGCAGCCACAATGGCCAAAGAGGCCGGGCACGACGTTCTCTGGCTAGACGGCATAGCTGAACAGCTGTCCGAGTCGGAGTTCATTGACAGGCTTACGCGGGAGGCGCCTGACCTGATAATGCTTGAGGCAAAGACACCAGTTATTTCCAGATACTGGACATGGATCTCGCGCCTCAGGGAGCTGATACCTTCCATGCAGATTGCCCTTTGCGGCGATCATGTGACCGCCCTCCCGGAAGAGTCCTTCAAGGAGTGCCCCGTTGACTTCATTCTCACCGGAGGAGACTATGACTTTCTCCTGGTAAATCTCCTGGCCCACCTGGCCGACGGCTCGGAGCTCGAATCCGGCATATGGCTGCGCAAGGGCGATACTGTCTCAAACACAGGGCCCTTCGCATGCAAGCATGAACTTAAAGGCATGCCGCACATCGACAGGGATCTTACCAAGTGGCGCCTTTACAGCGAGAAGAACGGCAACTATCGCAGGCTTCCCGGAACGTATATAATGGCCGGACGTGACTGCTGGCACGGCAAGTGCACCTTCTGCTCCTGGACTACCTTGTACCCCAACTTCCGTGCGCGTGACCCCATTGATGTGGTTGACGAGATAGGAGTCCTCATAGAGAAGTATGGCATACGCGAAATCATGGACGACACAGGGTCGTTCCCCGTCGGAAAATGGCTGAACACTTTTTGTGACGAGATGATCAAGCGCGGCTACAACAAGAAGGTCAAGATCGACTGCAACATGCGCTTCGGCAAGCTCACCGGTATCGACTACGAGCTGATGGCAAGAGCAGGTTTTAGGTTCATGCTTTTCGGCCTTGAATCGGCGAATCAAGCAACGCTCAACCGCCTCGACAAAGGCCTCAAAGTTGAGGCCATCCTGGAAGGCGCCACTGCCGCACGCAAGGCCGGACTGGACGTGCACGTCACGGTGATGTTTGGTTACCCCTGGGAGGGGCCAGAGGAGATCGACAATACAGTGGAACTGGCCCGCAAGCTCCTCATAACTGGGGCCGCATACACACTGCAGGTCACCATGGTAATACCCTATCCGGGAACGCCTCTCTTTAAGGAAATGAAGCAGGAGGGAAGGCTTCTGACGGAAGACTGGGACGACTATGATATGCGCATGAACGTCATGCGCTGTGATGTCCCCGAAGCAGTCATCAAGGACGCGATTCGCAGGGTCTACCGAGGATTCCTGCACCCACTCGCTATCTTCAACCGAATCATTTACACGCGCCACCCGATTGATGACATGAAATTTTATTGGCGGGGCTTCAGATCACTCCTGGGCCACTTACGCGACTTCGGCTAAGCCGATCAAGTAGAGTAGAAAGCAATGTGCGATCCGAGCGTCTCGAGGCGGAAGGAGATGAAAAGAAGCTCTTTTAGCGCTTCCTTGACCCTATCTTGCTTCTCCGGCGGGACAAACAGCAGCAGGAACCCCCCACCCCCCGCGCCACAGAGTTTACCGCCAGTCGCGCCTGCCTTCCTCGCCTTTTCATAAATTCCGTCAATTTCGTCATTCGTGATCAGCTTCGTCATGCTTCTTTTCAGACGCCACCCTTCATGCAGAAGCGCCCCGAACTGGTCGACATCTTCGATTCCGCCGTTCAGCAGCTTCAGGCCCTCGTCTACCATCCCGCGCAACTCACCGATCTCCTTCGTCCGCGAGGGAGTCATCGAGATCTGCTCCTTAGCCACCTCCGAGGCATGCCGCTGGAGCCCGGTAAAGCAGAGCAGCATGCTGTCCTGCAGCCTCTGAAACTTCTCGGGGCCGAGAGTCACCGGTTGGACCCAGAAATCATCCTGACCGCCGAACTCGATCTTGTTGAGGCCTCCGAACGCCGCCGCAACCTGGTCCTGTGATCCAACATTTTCCTTGATCCAGTTCTGCTCGACGTCGATTGCGTCCCTGGCCAACTGACGCTTGGTAACCACTTTGCCTTTAAGTGCGTAAAGAGTGTTAAGAAGACCGACGGTGAAAGATGAACTTGACCCTATACCAGACCGGGCCGGCAGATCCCCGGCATGGACCATCTCCACGCCCTCATCTAACTCCATGAAGCGCACACACTCCCGTACCGACGGGTGCTGGATCGCATCCAGATCACCTATGGTCTCTATCTTGTTGTAAACAATGCGGTACTTGTGGGCGAAAACTGGCGGAAGATACCTGGATGTTATGTAGCAATATCTGTTGATCGTCGCGTTGAGCACCGTACCGCCATGCTCTCGATAATAGACGGGATAATCGCTGCCACCGCCAAGAAACGATATCCTGTATGGAGTTCTAGAAATGATCATTTTACATCAACGCTACTCTACAAAGCGCCCTTCTTCGTCTCGCCTGGAAAGAATTGGGGTTTTGATCGGCCACCAAATCCCCAGCTCAGGATCATCCCACTTGTAGGTGAACTGGCCCTTCGGGTTGTAATACGTGTTCTGCTTGTAGTGAAAGATGACCTTGTCAGTCAGCACCAAGTGACCATTTCCGTGTTTCGGCGGAACAAGAACCTGGTGGCGGTTCACGTCTGAGAGCGTAAAAGCCTCCCATTGACCAAAATTCTCCGACTCTCTGTCGCAATTGGCTACTACAAAATACATGGTCCCATGCAGGCAAGAGATGAGCTTCCACGTATCTGCGTCACCATGTATGCCGCGAATAACATCCTTGGTTGAAATCGATATGTCGTCCTGAACAAACTTTACGTCTATCCCGTTCTCACGGTACAGCTCCTCGTTGTAGGTCTCAACGTACTGTCCCCTATGGTCCTCAAAAACATCAAGCTTGATCAGGAGCACCCCTTCGAGCTTTGTTTTCTCCACTTTCATGATGTTGCCCTCAGCCTCAATTTTCCGACTATTTAAGAGATTTGACGCTATCACAGCAGCCAGGGGTGGTCAAGTTTGGCGAGAGGCATCGAATCTGGCGTACGCCTCATCCTGGTACCTCAGGAGGTCCTCGTCCGAGACTTCGGAAAGATTGATGGCTACGCTGTCGTAGTAATTCAACGATTCAAGCTGATCGAAATCGCCCGGACGCACCAGGCCCTTCTCCATCGCCATTCGATAGACCGCTGTGCCCGGATAAGGAGCCAATATCATGAACTTCGACTGGTCGGCATCCAGCTCAAACGCAAAGTCGATCGTCTCCTGAATTGTCTCGTGGGTATCACCCGGAAGGCCGATTATATAGCTTGCGATGCTTGGAACTCCGACCTTCTTCATCAGCGCAATGGCCGCCCTGAACTGGTCTTTCGTTTCATTCTTTCCAATCTCCGCCAGTTTCTGATCGTTGCCGCTCTCCACGCCAATCGCAGCGAAACCGCACCCAGATCCCTTGAGAGCTTCCAGAAGGTCCTCCGACACCTGGTCCGCGCGAATCTGAACCGTGTAGTCGAGATCCAGCTTCCTGTCAGCCATGGCGCGACATAGCTCTATTGCCCTCTTCTTCCTTGCGGCAAAATTATCATCCCAGAACATGACGTTTCGGATACCCAGGTCACCCACGATAGCCTCGAGCTCCGCTATAACATTCCCAACAGAACGGACGCGAAGCCTCCGTTCCCATGTCACCCTTGACGCACAGAATGTACAGTCGTGGGGACAGCCACGACTTGAGAACAGCGCCAGATGCGGACCATTGAAATAGGCGGGATCCACATATTCATCGGGTTTCATCAGATCCCAAGCAGGAAACGGCAACGCATCTATGTCCTGGATATAGGGACGCGTCGTATTGACGATCGCGCCCTGCGGAGAGCGCAGCACCAAGTTAGGAATACTCGACGCGTCCCTTCCCGCTTCGAGAGCGTCGAGAAGTTCCACCAGGGCCTCCTCACCTTCACCCAGTACTCCGAAGTCAATTGACTCATCAAGCGATGTCCGCGGCGCCCCCGTCACATGCGGGCCGCCTACGATTACAGTCAAAGCGCCATCGCACTTCTTGAGCTCGCGTGCTATTCGCACGACTGTTGGAAAGCGTGGTGAAAGAGTAGTGAAGCACACATACTTCGGGCCGGCATCCAGGATCAGCTGCGACATTTCCAGGGGGCTGCGTCCGGGTACTACTTCAAAATCAATAAGCTCGCATTCGTAAGGCCCCTTCTCCCTGACATATGACGCAAGCATCGCTATATTAAGAGGACACCGAATCACGCCCTGCTTCGCCCACCCTCCGGATTTCTGGAGGTTCGGCGGCCTCACGAATACTACTTTCGCTCTTTTCGTCACATCAGTCTCCAGACAGAATTGAGTAACGCTCGGGCAGGGCGTCGCAGTTCCTGCCGTACCACTCCACGGTACGCCGTATACCTTCACTGAGATCGACTTTCGGCTCCCAGCCCATCTCTTCTTTAACTTTATCGATGCTTGCGATGCGATACTTTTCACCAGTAGGCTTGCTGGCATCAAAGACCACGTCTACTTTCCTGCCGGTGAAACTGCCGACGCAGTCAGCAACTGTCTCAGCGATATCTTTCACACTAACAGGCACTCCGCTGGCCACGTTGTATGGCCCCGCCAGATTGCGCTCTGCCATCAGCATTAGACATTCGGCCGCCTCGTCAGAATACAGGAAGTCCCTTTGGGCGCTGCCATCACCCCAAATATTCAGGGGGTTCTCCCCGGCAAACGCACGCTGAATCAGAGCCGGTATGACAAGCGCTGATTCGGGGTTAAAGTTGTCATATGGACCGTAGGTGTTTGTAATCCGGCCCGTAAGAAAACTGTCGAGCGAATACTGAAGCCTATAGGCGTCAATCTGCATCTCGCCCACCAGTTTGGACATGCCGCCAAATCGATCGGAAGGATGCGGCAAACCCGTGCCCGCATTCTTCTCCTCAAAGACTTCCGCGGGCGGGTAAATGCAGACGCTTGACGCATAAACGAACTGCCCTGCATCAGCCTTGCGCGCGGCTTCCATCATAAGCGTATTCATGAGGACATTCTTAACAAGAAAGGATGCCGCCCTGGTTTGCCCAACGCCAATTCCACCCTTGATCCCTGCCAAATGGAAAACTATGTCCGCGCCATCGACTGCACGGGCGCAGTTATCAAAAGAGCACAAATCGGCCTGCAGAAACTCAACATCCCCGGAGAACGGGACTGTTTCGTCGAGACTTACAACGCGCACAGATGCACCGGCCTCCTGCAGCTTCAGCACCATTGGTATGCCTATGAGACCTGTCCCACCGGTAACCACGACTTTCTTGTTGTGAAAATAGCCTGCCATCGCCTTAGATCAGTAACGGTTACCTATTATAAACTCATGGATGATAGTCCTCAACACCCACCAGCCATTACGGAGCGGGTTCATCTTCCGCTCACCACCTATTCGCTTCGGCTCATCGGCAGAGATTTCGCCAATTCGCTTCTTCTTCTTCATGCATCTCATGAGCAGCCGGGGCCCCCATGAGTCAGTATCGCCAATCTTCAGCTCCTCAAACAACTCGCGTCTGAGCGCGAAGTACCCAACCAGAGAGTCAGTCACCTTTCCACGAAACAGGAAATTAATGATTTTCGTAAACATCCAGTTGCCGAACGCCGTCACCGGATCGTCGTCTTCGCTACTTGCCGGCGGCAGATAGCGGGACGCAATGACCAGGTCGTAGCCCTCACGCATCTTGTCAATGATCTCGGGGATCTTTTCAGGAATAGAGTTCCCATCCGGCGTAAACATGACTATCACGTCGCTCGTGGTAAAATCCACAGCCTCGGCCAGAACGCTGTCCATTCCCAGCCGCTCCTGCAGGCAAAGGCGGTAACCGTGCTCTTTGCAATACTCAGCAGTTCCGTCAGACGAGTGGCCATCAAGAACTATCAGTTCGTCCACCCATTCTTTCTTTATCCTGGGCAGTATGACCCTGAGAGCCTCCTCCTCATTCAAACAGAAAGCTACAAGTGCCGATGTCATGTCCTTGTCCTGTTCCCCCATTCGTCCCCCTGCCTCCAGCCATGGGTATGTCTCCTCATGGCGGTATTATCTCCTGAATAAATAGATATTATGCGACAAACAGGATCTATATGCAAAGATCAAAACGCCGCTGCCGCGCAGAGCTCGTGTGAGCGTGGGATACGCGGCATTAGCATATGCCTCGACACGTCATAGCCCGGTCGGTAATATTCCACGATGTCACTCATAGAGTTCGTAAAACAACGCCTGCTCCTTCCAGAAGCCGAAGTAGAGCTGAACTCCGAAGAGGCGCTGCTTTCGCACCGCAAAGTCATGCAGAGCAAACCTCTGCTTCAGGCGGTCTATAACGGTTGGTACTCTGAAATGAAAGAGGCATGGGCGTCCCAGTCCGGACCACAAGCCCTGCTTAACCTGGACAGCGTTGAGCTTGGTGCAGGCGCCAGTGCCCTGAATGAGCACGTCCCCGGACTGATCAGAACTGACGTCGTAAGCGGAGAAAGTATTGACATAGTGGTCGATGGCGAACGTATGCCTTTCGGCGACAACTCCCTGCGTGCGATCTTCTACACGGGAGTTCTACACCACGTCGCACAGCCGAAGCGTTTCCTGTCAGAATGCAGCCGCTGCCTCCTCGAAGGAGGGCGCATTATCTGTATCGAACCAACCCGATCTTGGGCGGGACCCATCGCTACGAGATATTTCCAGAAGGACGAATACTACGATTTTCGCGCTCCACTTTGGAGCAACCCCAGAACCGGCCGCCTCACG
>JBFIFS010000037.1:0-17618 GCA_041602695.1 Kiritimatiellia bacterium | reverse complement strand
GATGGCCACCTGCACGCCCTGCTTTGCAACGGTCTTCACGCGGGCAGCTATACCATCGACAATTTTCGGATCTATGCTCAGCCCGCTGAGCTTGTTCTGCAGCGCTTCGCCGCTGAGCTTTATCAGGATGCGCCGATACTTAAGTCTTTTCGTTTTCTTTTTGGCCGTCACTTCAGCATTTCCTTTCGGGAGTGGAGAGTAGCAGATTCCCTGCGTAGATAAAGCACGAATCCGGATAAATGGCTCTTTAATCGGCCAGGCCGGTGTCACCCCCTGCGCTTGCCGACCGTGTTGCCAAGGTGCATCGAGAAGGGCAGGATCTTGGATGGGAATTCCACCTGCGGCTGGGCGATCTTCAGCACGGCCAGCTCCACTGTTTCAATGCTCATTCCGCGGCCGGGCGCAATCAGGGCGGTGTCATCCCACATCGGCTCCGGGGGCAGCCCTTCACCCCTGAATGAAATCATGGACAGGTCTTGCGGTACCTTAAGCCCCATTTCCGCCGCCAGGAAGCGTATTGCGCGGGCCTCCACATTGGAGAAGCAAACGACGGCCGTGACGCGCTCACTTCCCGAAAGGGCATCGGTCATACTGTGCAGAAAATGCCGACCCACCGTCTTCTCGTCATCGTGGATGAACATCGGCTTTATCTTCTGCTTCTCGGCGGCATCCTGATACGTGGCCAGCCTGTCAATCTTGTTGTAGTGAAGGGGGCCGGACCTCCGCAGCAGATGGTATGTCGCGTCTGCGTAAGCAATCCTCCTGTGACCATTCTCCAGCAGGTGGTCCATCGCAAGGGTCATTGCCTCTACGTCATCAGAATAGCATGCGTCGTGCTCCATCTTGCTGTTAAGCCAAACAGCCGGTATCTTAAGGTCATAAATCAGCTTCTTCACCTTGCCCGGCATGTTGTGATAATTGATAATCAACCCGTCGCAAAGCCACTCCCTGAGTATCTTCGGCACGAATTCAGCGTCCGCAAGCGTGCCGTCATCAAGTCGCGCTATCGTCAAATGAAGGTCGTGCTTCACGAGCCCTTCATCGAGGGCGCTGAGCATATGATAGGACAAATGGCTCTGGTTGGTTTTCGTGCTCTGCACCAGGCCTATGCAGCCGAATTTGCCAAGGACCAGGGCCCTGGCGGAGGCGTTCGGCTTGTAGCCCATTTCCTCGGCAAGACGCCTGATCCTGTCTCCCTGGGCCTGCTTCGAAGGCCACTTTTCACGGCGTCTCCCATTCAAGATGCGGGCCACCGTATGCCTGGAAACACCTGCCACCTTGGCTATATCATCAAGTTTTGCCACTATCCTGCCCTCAAAAACCTAACATCTGTGCCGCTCATAATATTACCATATCCCAATTTGCTCGCAAGTGCAATTTGCTCATACGAGCAAATTGGGATGGGTAAGGCGGCATAGGCCGGGGGTTTAGTGTCCGCCGGCCTTGCCGGCAAGCATGAGTGCGCCGGCAATGAGGACCATGCCGACCATGATCCTTTTCATGGTCTTCTGGGGCAGGGTCGCGGCCAGCTTGGAGCCTGGTATTACGCCGGCAATTGATCCTGCAGCCATGAGGATGGCCGTGAAAACATCCAGGGATCCGCTCTTGCCGAAGACGATGGCTGTCACGAGGGTAAGCGCAACTCCTATGATTATGGAGCTGCCTACAGTCCTGTTCGGTGAAAGCGCGAAAACTGATATCAGGATGGGGATGAGGACCACTCCGCCCCCGACGGATGTCGACCCGATAAGCGCTCCCACAAGGGCCCCGGACAGAATGCCGGCGACGACCGTAGCGGCCGTAGACTTCCTGGTAAGCCTCGCCAGCGGAGATGGCTCCTCTTCTCCATGCTCGTTCGCTTTCTTACGCAGGTTCATAATAAGGATAAACGCGGATGTAATGATAACCGCGGCTATGAGCATGTTGAGGCCGCCCTCAAACCTGGCCAGCAGCTCTTCGTCGCCGGCATTGGCTTCGCGGTACATATTGATTGCCATGGCAACGGCCACGTTCGCGGGCAGGGCACCGAGCAGCAGGCTGCCGCATGTCTTGAAATCCACATTTTTCAGCGAGATATGCTTCACCGCAGCCATGATCTTTGTCAGGAAGGCGTACAGGCTGGCTGTACCGACGGCCATCGTCGGGGTGAGCCCGAGAAAGACGGTAAGCGCCGGCATGACAAGGACTCCGCCGCCGATGCCGGTAAGCCCGATCATGAATCCGATGACTCCGCCAATTACAACGCGAAGCGCCATTTGCAGAACAGACAAATCCATCTTATCTCCAGAAGGTATGGGGCGATCCAGAAGAAGCACCACTATTATAGGGATTAGACAGGCAGTGCAAGCATGGAAGAGGCGCGCAGTTTAAACTTTCGCCCTTGAGTGCCGCGCGCCGCCTGACTATGCTTCAGGCATGGACCTCGATCAAATGGTTAAATCAGATTCCAAGAGGCGGCCCAAGCCGTTCTCGTTCCGCCCTCCCAAACCAAACCGCTTTGTTTCCACGATCGTCAAGAAATGCGTCGTTCCCGGTGAACTCAAGCGAAAGCTCAAAGTGGAGAGCATAGACATCAGTGATTCTGACATTCGCCGCCTCAAGTCCTTTAAGGGAAAACGCGTGCTGCTCATGCCGTCCCACTCCGGCGGGTTTGAGCCTTACATCATAGTCCGCCTCTCAGACAAACTAGCCGATGACTATTACTACCTGGCTGCCGCGGAAGTGTTCGAGACGTCCTGGCTCTTCGGCTGGGTAATGCAGAGAATGGGCGTCTATTCGATAATCCGGGGCGCGGCCGACAGGCCTTCTTTCCAGATGACGCGCAGGATCCTGACGGAAGGGAAGAAGTGGCTGGTGATTTTCCCTGAGGGCCAGACCGTGTGGCAGAACGATACCATTATCCCCTTCCAGCAGGGGGTCACCCAGCTGGCCTTCAAGGCATACGAACACCTCCGCAAGGACAAGCCCGAGAGTTCTCTTTACTGTCTGCCCATGTCCATCAAGTATGTCTTTACGGAGGACATGGATGACCAGATGCGCGAATCCATGCGCCGGCTGGAGACCCAGCTGCTGCCGGGCGACTATACGCCTCCGGAAAACCAGGTCGCGCGCCTCCGGAACATCAGCGAAGCTATTCTCTCGGCCAATGAGAAGCGTCACAATATAGCCCCGGACAAGGACGCCGACCTGAACACGCGCATCCAGGCCATGAAGGAAGTCATGGTGTCCCGGCTGGAGCGGCAGCTGGACGTCACCCCCAAAAGCGGAGATGAGCTCCTGGACCGCATAAGGGCCCTTTTCAACGCGCTCGACAGGATAACCATGGACGATCCCGATACGTCGAACTACGGGCGGAAGCTGCTCGACGAACAGAAACAGCTGGCCAGCGACATGTACGGCGAGCTGTGGCGCGCGCTTCAGTTTATCGCGATCTACGCGGACTATGTCCGTGAAAACATGACTGTCGAGCGATTCATGGACGTGCTCTGTATCCTGGAAATGGAGGTCTTTGGCGAGCGTCGAATTGCGGGGCCGCGCAAGGCGTGCGTCCGGGTCGGCGATCCGGTGGACCTGAAGGATGAATTTGAGGCGTACAAGGCCGATAAGCGCGGCACCACCGAGGCCGTGACACTCAAGCTGGAAAGATCCGTAAGATCCATGCTTGAAGAGCTGAATGCCAAATGTATCGGCAAGGTCCAGCAGTGACCAGGGCCTGTGTCATTGCGCGCTTGTATGACTCGTGATGTCTGTTAGCTTCTTTATGTATCAACTCAACAAGGAGGTCCGTAATGGCACTGTCTACGCTGCGTGATTTCTTTTTCTGGAACATGGTCCTGAACATGTCGCTGCTCCTGTTTTCGTTTGTCATGATCCTCTTCCTCCGTAAATGGGCACATAAGGTCCACGGCTCACTTTTCAAAATGTCGGACGCCCAGCTCGATGCGGTCTGGTACTCGATTCTCGTAGGCTATAAAATACTCGTATTCGCCTTTAACATCGTACCTTATGTGGCCCTGCGTATTATGACATAAGGGCGATCTTTCTGAACTCACCAGCCGGGACGGACGTTTATAGTCTGTACGGGAGCGATATATGCGAAAAAATCTTCTTTCTTTGTCCATGGTTCTTCTAGCGGCCTTCACGTGCGCCGCCAAGGACGACTTCACCGAGAAGCAGGCCGCAAACCGCAAAGTGCGCGATGAGCTGAACGGGACGAACCAGAAGACGTTTGCGGGCAAGGAAGATTTCCTGGTACTTCCGGGACTTGTCGCCGATAAAAAAACGAAGACCGTTACCGTTCTCGGCGAAACCACCGACATCGCGGTCAACGACATCGCGGAGTTCTATGTTATCGGCGAAGCCAGCGGCCATGATTATGAGTCGCTTGCCATTTCCTTCGCATTGCCCGGCGACATCATTAAAGCCCTCGAATTCATCGGCATGAAGGCGGGCCATCCGGTCAGCGCTCAGAAGATGCAGTTCTGGCCCAAAGGCGAGCGGGTAAGGATGTTCTTTGCGAGGCACAGTGATCCAAAGCAGCTCGTTCCCGTCGAAAAGTTCATCATGGATGACCGGACGGGCAAGACGCTTCCCGAAGTGGGTCTCGCGTTCACGGGCTCAACGGTAATCAGGAACGCCGAGGGTGAAGAAGTGCTCGCTGCCGACGCACGCGAGCCGCAGTCAGTTGCCAGTGTTTACAACGAACCCGAGACGGTGCTCGACGTACCCCGCCAGGCCAACCAGGACGCGCTCTATGACCACCTCCACACGCACGATGGCATGCGCTTTCCGAAACACGAACTTATCGATATCGTCATCAGGCCCGAATTCACGGACGGGACCGAAAGGGTCTGCGACCTGGCCCTTAAAGTGGAGCCCCCCGCGGACAGGCTGGATTCCATCACAAATTACATCTACAGGATCGAGGGGGCTGACGGAAAACTGCTGAACGAGGAAAAGGACATTAGGTCCGTCATAGATGTCTTTGTGAAGAAGAACAAGGCGTCCAAAGACATATACGTATCTGTCTCCTTCGCTGATGATGTTCCGGCAGGCAGGGCCGCCCAGGTCAGCCAGGTTGTGCAGTCGTGGGAAACTTCTGGAAGCATACGCGTGGCGCCCCCCATTGAGGGGCAGCTCTACTATCGCGCCTTCATACCCAACCCGGCCCATCTCGACCGCAAGGGAAGGAGCGGGCACCCCTGGGAGCTCCGCCTGCGGAAGAAGGATGATTCTGTATCAGGAACACTGACTCAGTGCGAGTTCGACTGGAAAAGCGGGGACGTCCAGAATCCGGCGGTCAAGGCGACTGACTTCGAGGTGACGTCCTCCGATGACCTGCGCGACACACTCAAGCGTAATGAAAGCGAAAGAAAGGCGGAGGGCAAGCGGCCGAACATACCGGTGATCCTGCTTGTGGCGCCAACGGACATGCCCTTCCGGCAGATCATGGATTTCATTACTCCATCGATGGATATTATCCACGTTATCCACATCTACGCGCTCGACGAGGAGTAGTATTCGGGATGGGTCTCGCGGGCTCCCTTTATCCCCGCCCGAATCGGCGGTCCAGCTCACGCATAGGGGTATATATAAGGGTCGGCCTGCCGTGCGGACAGGTATAGGGCATTTCCGTTTGCGCCAGCTGGACAACAAGCTTCTCCAGCTCCTGCAGCGAGAGCCTGTCCCTGGCCTTTACGGCCGTCTTGCAGGCCGCCTGCGCTATAGATTCCTCGCGCCATCGTTCCTTCCCCCGCTTCGAGCCCGCCGCGTCCAGGTCCGCCAGGGCCTGAATGAAGAAATCCTTCAGCCCCATGTTCTCAAAACCGGCCGGAACGGCATCTACGACGAAAGCGTTCTTTCCAAATTCTGAGATCCCAAATCCCATCTCCGCAAAGGCGTTAAGCTGTTTTTTGACGGCGGCCGCGTCGCGGGCTGTCAGCTCTACCGTCTCCGGTATCAACAGGGCCTGGACCTGTATCTTCTTGTTTCGTATGTCCTTCATGAAGCGCTCAAACAGCACGCGCTCATGTGCCGCGTGAGGATCCATGATGACGTAGCCGTCGTCAGTCTCGAGCACCACATAGAGTTCGGCCAGCTGCCCCAGCACCCGGCACCATGACCAGGGCCCGCGCCGCTGGAATTCTTCGCTCCCTCCGGCGGGTGAAGGCTTTGCGTTCAGGTCTCCGGCCGAGACCCCTGGAAGCTGGTCGATGCCATCGTCCCTCGAGACGGAAGGATACTTAAAGGCCTTTATCTCAGGCAGGTCAGCGATCCTGAAATGGGACTGCCTGGGCGGAGCGGGCGGGGCGGGCTGTAGCGCCGCTGCAGGCATATTGCCTCCGCCTGATGCAAGTGCCCCCCGGAGGGCATCGATTACAGCGTCCCTGACGTCGCTGCTGTTCCTGAACCGGACCTCTTTCTTTGCGGGATGCACATTCACGTCAACCTGCCCGGGGTCAACCTGGATGAAGACAAACACTACCGGCTGGCGCCCCTGCGGCAGGAGCGTGTGGTACGCCTCCCGCAAGGCATGGCTCAGAAGCGCGGCCGATGTAGGGCGGCCGTTTACGAAGAAGTACTGCTCCCTGCGGTCAGGCCGGGTCAGGGCCGGCAGCGCCGCCATTCCCGTCACCCTGACGCCCGCCGTGGTCCCGTCAACCGGGGCCATCGCCGCAACATGCTCTTTGCCGAAAAGATCGCGGATTCGGTCCTCGACCTTTTTGCTCCTGGGCAGCTCGTACTGCAGCGCGCCGTCTATCTTGAGCGACATCGACGCGTCGGGGTGCGAAAGCGCTTCGGTAATGAAGACTTCGCGCGCGTGCCCCATTTCAGTCGAGTGCGTCCGCAGGAACTTCTTCCGCGCGGGTACATTGAAGAAGAGATCGCGCACTTCCACCACCGTGCCCGGCGAACAGGCGGCGTCCTCCACTTCATACATTTTGCCCGCCGAAACGCGCACCTCCGTGCCGGCCTCATCGCCCTTCCTGCAGGTCAGCAGCCTGAAGCGCGACACCGAGGCAATGGCCGGGACCGCTTCGCCGCGGAACCCCAGCGTGCCGATATGTTCAATATCGTCAACGTCCCTGATCTTGCTGGTGGCGTGCCGTTCCAGGCAGAGAATGGCGTCATCGCGGCCCATACCGGAGCCGTTATCACTTACTGAGATAAGCTTCTTGCCGCCCGCGACGATCTCGACGTCCACCCGGTCGGCGCCTGAATCGAAGGCGTTTTCGATGAGCTCCCGCACTACCGAGGCCGGGCGCTCCACCACTTCGCCCGCGGCGATCTTGTTTGCCACGTGCGCTGAGAGCACGCGTATGGCTGGTTTCGTCATGCGGTTCAGTTTAGTGAGGGCAGACAGCTAACGCAAGTGCGATGCGAATACAAGAACTCGCACAGAGATAAGATCCAAAGGACAACCACAACCTGCTGAGACGCCGGATTGCGGTATGGTTCCAGCGCGACGGATCAATTTCCGTGCAGACCCTCTCCACGCAGACTGAAAAGACTGTTATCTCTAGCTCTGTGTGGGCGCTGGACAAGAAAAAGGGCGGCTCAATGAGCCGCCCTTTAGTCGCATATTCAGTTCGTCGAGATCAGATGCTGATATCGATCTTTACATCGTTGTTGTTTTCTTCCGGCGCGTTCACGTCCGGAGCAGCATCCGCATCATCAATCTTGAACGTAGGAAGGTAGCGGTAGTAGACCTCGAGCTGCAGCGTGCAGAGAGTGGTTCCGAAGATCTCACCCTCGTTCGCGCCGTGGCCCGCGTACTGGTCCCAGTATCCGATCGAACGCGGCTGGCCCTTATGGTCCGTGTATCCGCTCTGTTCCTTAGATATAACAACCTGCTTCCTCACCAGCTCGGGCGAGAACATCTTGTTCCACTTGTTCCAGGTTTCCCCGCCAACGTGGAACTTCACCTGGGTCAGGTAGTACCAGTAGTAGATGCTGTCCTTACCGGCAGGATTCGCGTCGATATCATATGTCTGCCACTTGGCGTCTTTCTCATATGACTTGAGCGAGCCCAGCGCCTCGTCAATGCCGCCGGCCCCGTGGAGCTGGAGACAGAGCGTTCCGACCGGTGAAAGGCCATGGTTCTTCGATGGGCCTGTGTAACCGAATCCGCCGCCCTCATAGCTTCCGCCAAAGTTCTTCTGGAAACCCTTGATCGACTTCTTGCAGGCTTCCTCCAGCCCTTCAGCGTCAATGCCCGCCGCCTTGCCGGCCTTGAGCGCCTGCGCGCACCAGCCCATGTAGGAGGTGTCATCGCGCTCATCCTGCTTGAGATTGTAGTTCCAGCCGCCGCTCGCGTGCTGACCCTTAATGATCCTTTCAAGCATCGCCTCTGCAACGTACTTGATGTCCGGAACCTGAGTCATGCCGTAAGCTTCGCTCAGGGCGTAGGCAACGATCGGAAACGCGTATTCATGACCGTCGGTGCTCTTCATCTTCCCATGTCCGTCGCCGGCAGTGTCCAGCAGGAACTTAAGAGCCTGCTCGACCGTAAGCCCGAACTCCTCTGAAGAAGGAGTTTCGCCGTGTGCGAGAAAGGCGAGCAGTGCAAGGGCCGTCATTGCCGACTTTGTCTTGCCCCAGTGACCTTCGGAGGCCTGGGTTTTCGCCATCCAGCGAAGGGCACGCAGCACAGCCGCTTCCGTCGCGCTGCCGCCGCCGCCGCCCGCGAGGGCCGAGCCGCGGGCGCCCGGGCTTCTGCTGCCGTAAATGCCGCGCATGATGACCGGGCTCTTGACCAGGGCAACCGCGTCAAACTGAGTCGGCTGGGGGCTGAAGTCCGCTACCGGACCAGGCGTTGCCGTAGGATCTGCTCCGGCATACGGAGAATCCGTGATGACGTCGGGATCGATTTCATCGGGCTCCGGCGGCTCCGGCGGCTCAATGATCTCTTCCTCGATCTCATCAAGCTCTTCCACCTGCTCAGGCTCGATGATCTGAACCTGGACCTTAGGCTGCGGGGGTGGCGCCATGGCGGCAAGGATGCCGATGACAAATATCATTATAAAAGGAACCAAAACGGCGCAAAGCGGCGCAAGCAGCCTCTTCTGCTGGAATTTAGCCCACTTGTATTCACCGGAATCCTGGGGCATTCTAAGTCCCTCGGAAACCCGCTTCCATTTCTCTGAGAACGAAAGCTCGTCGAACAGCTCCATCATATCGTGAACTCGCGGTTCCCCGACTTCTTCTACATATTGCTCTTCCATTTTCTCTTCCTCTTGCCTTATTTAATTAGCAATCTCGCATTTCCAACTGTTAATACGGCTCTTATCGGCGGGATATTAGGCTTTTTACCTTTTTTTTGTGAAACAATATCCGCAGCCCAAACCAATTAAGTTGTTGTCCCGCAACGCCTTAGGCGCTACATGCTGAAAACTGAGATATTTGTCAGGTTTGACTTGGCGCATACGTCCAGCAGCCTCATGAGGTAGCTGTGGGGGGAGTCGCCGGTACATTTGATGACCACTGACACCCCGCTGCTCATCCTGGCCAGCCTGGAAAGCTGCCTGTCTAGCTCGCTGAGGGCCACTCTCTTGCCCTGCAGAACATACCCGCCTTTGTGGACCATTATGTTCAGCAGGTCCTGAATCTGCTCCTCCGGGACCGTATTAGGGTCCGGCGCCGGCCTTGAAATATCGAGGTGTGAAAGAATGTCTTCTTCCTTCAGGGTAACGATGAAGAAAATGAGGAGCTGAAAAACTACGTCAATCATCGGCGTCATTTCGAGCGTAGCGCCCTCGGACTGCTTTCTGCGTTTTCTTGCCATGACTTACTCCTAGCCTCTTCTCGGGACCTTGCGCTCCTTGACTGCGGCAAAGTTGATTCTCCACAGTCCCGCGCTCGTACACAGGTCCATAACGCCCCGTATGTCGTTGTGCTTGGACCGGTAGTCACCGCGGATAAGGATCGGATATTCACCGTACTTCTTGTATTTGTTCTTGAGGTAGCCGAACAGCGCCTTTTTTGAGAAGGGAACGTTGTTCATGGTGATGCGCCCCCTCCTGTCCACCTCAATGACCGTGGTGAGCGGATGCTCTTCCTTGATCATCGGACCGTGTGGAGCGTCATCGAGTACAATGTCCGGATTCTCTTCATCCATCTTCAGCGTAACGATGAAGAAGATGATCAGCTGGAACACGACGTCGATCATAGGCGTCATGTCGCATTCGCAACCGGCACTTATCTCTTTCTTTTTCCTCTTGGCCATCAGCCTGCTCCGCTAAGTCCTATTCCTCTACGACTTCAACGTTCCTGAGGTCCTTGATGAGTTCCATCGTAAGCGCCTCCATCCTCAGGACGATCTTGTTACAGGAGTTCCTGAAGATGTAATACGTTGTAACAGCCGGGACCGCAATCGTCAGACCGCCGGCAGTCGTGTAAAGCGCCTGTCCAATGTTCTGCGCGAGTACGCCTACGTCAGGCGCGCCCTGCGCCAGCGTGGAGAACGCCGCGATCATACCTTGTACCGTTCCGAGCAGACCAAGCATCGGCGCGAGGTTCGCGGTAACGGAAAGCCAGGTGATCTTCTGCATCAGCTTTTCTGTTTCGAGGTCAGCTGCCGTCGCGACCGCTTCCTGGATAACTTCAAAGCCCTCTTCCACGTGGCTGAAACCGGCCGTAAGCACGTTCGCCAGCGGGCCGGGTTCGTTCTCGCAGTTCTGGAGCGCCTTGAGGACGTCGCCCTCTGCCATTGCATCTGTCACGTTGTCGATAAGGTTCTGCGGAAGGATCTTTTCTGTCTTAATCGTGATACCGCAGTCAACGGCGAAGTAGACGTAGCCGCCCGCCGCACTGAAGAGCACGAGCCAGAGGATAACACCAAGCGGCCCTGAGCTGCCGATAACATGGAAAAAACCGCCTGATCCGGTATTGCTTGCCGTGGGAGACGAAGTCCCCGTTGATGCTGGCGCTGAAGCTGCTTCATCCTGCGCGCAAACGCTCACTACACAACACGCCATTCCAATAATTACGAACAGCGCCAGTATCTTTCCTGCCTTCTTCATCCTGATTTCGTCCTTTCTGCTATAACCCAATTCTTTATTTCACGTATTTACAAATCAAGTTCCGCCCTGGGCCTTCTTTGTCCACTGCCCGGTCGGATAGTCCTTTGTGAGAATCTTGCGCATCTTGTCGGCGTAGGTCTGGTTGCCGAGGTCCTGGAAGACCTTCATGGCCTTGTAGGCCGCCTCTTCCCGCGCCGCCTTCTGTTCTTCATAGAACACGACCGTGCGGAGATATCCGTCGACCGCCGCCTCCTTCATCTGGCCGCGCTCCTTGAGCATATCACCGCGCTTGATCTGCGCTACTGCCGCCACATCACGCGCGCCGGTGGCAACGATCATTTCAATCGAGCGTTCCAGCTTGGCGAACTGCTTCTGCTTGATAAGCGCGTCCCAGTACTTGTTCACAACGCCCGGGCTGAGGCTCTCCCCGCCGAAGGTCATTGCCTTCTCAACCATCTTGATGCCTTCGCCTTCCATTCCCGGAGTAGCGAAATAACATTCAGCCAGGCCGCGAAGCGCGTACTCGTCCCACTGCAGGTTCGCGTACTGCGACTGCACGCGCTTGAGCAGCGGGATAGCTGATCCGTACTGCTTGCGCGCCATGAACTGCGCCGCCTTGTCGATTTCTGCCGGCTTCTTGATGTTCAAGCGGGCTATCGAACTTTCGGGCACTTTCACTGATACGCTGCCGACCTGGATCTCATACATCTTCGAAGAGGGAAGGAACCTGATGTTGCCTGAAGCCTTTCCGCCGTCCTTCTTGTAGATCGTACCGGGGACCTGGGCAAGCGCCGTTCCCGCCAGCATCGATAAAGCGGCTATCATTATTACCGCCGCTGAAAATGATTTCTTCATTTTATACCTCCTCAATCCGTTGTTGCCGGTGCCGGCTCTTCCGCAGGGGCCTCTACAGCAGGATCCCCTGCTGGCGCTTCAGCCGGCGCCTCGACGGGCGCTCCTTCAGCAGGCTGGCCTTCTTCACCCTCGGGCTTTTCATCTTCGTCCAGAATAAGTTCCACGTCTTCCGCAAGGTTCTCCTCTTCGTCTTCGACGTCGCCCATCGTCGCGGCGCGGACCTTGGCCTTGTTGCGCAGGCTGCGCATCTCGCTGGTGTATTTGCCCTGCGGCGCCGGGAAGTCCCTCATGTACTGGTCTGCGGCCTCCATCACTTCACGCCACATTTCAAGTTCGGCGAGGAGCGGCAGGCTTTCCATATACGCGTCCTGGAGCACGTTGCCCATGGCAGGGATCTTCGCGTCCGTGAACATGATGATTGTCTGGAGCGAGGCGGCGGCTTTGCCCTTGTATTCCTTGGCGGCTTCCTCATCTCCGAACTTCTCTTCAGCAAGCGCTTTCTTTTTCAGGATCAGGCCCACCCGCAGGTCCGACCGCTTCTTGGCTTCTTCGGTCTTCTGGTACTTACGGACCGTCTTCTCGTGCTTGACCGCCTGGTTGAAGAGAAGCTTCCGCTCTTTCGGGTCCCCCTCTTCCATCGCTATGTCGCCATAGGCTTTGCTCAGGAAAGTCGCCGCTGTCGGAGTGTGTCCGGTCTTATCGTACTTGGAAAGCATGTCCTCAAGGACTTCGATCGCCTTCTTAGGCTGGCCGGTGCCGTAATACGACTCGCCGAGCCCGAGCATGACGCGCTGCTTCATGGACTCTTCCTTGGTGTTCTTGAGCTTCTCGAAGGCCTTCAGGGCGATCTCATAGCGCTTCTGTTCCAGCAGCGCCGCAGCGGCAACGAAAATCTGTTTATCAGAGTACTTGCCATCGCCGCCGAGCATCCTGTCGAACACTTCGCCGGCCTGCTTGACGCGGCCCATCTTCATCAGCGCGTCCGCGTACAGATAATCTGAATTGGCGGCCTCCTCCGAATCCGGGTAATCCTTCTGCAGCTGCTTGAGGTATTTGCCCGCCTGGTCAGCGTCCCCGAGTACAGCGTACAGGGTACCTATCTGAAGCAGGCACTGGGGGGCGAAGTCGGATTTTGGATATTTTGTTACCATCGCGTCGAAGAACTTGATCGCCTGCAGGCGGTAGGCCTTGATGTTCTTTTCCGGCTTGTCCAGCATCACGTAGCACATGCCCTGGTAGAACAGGCAGGCCTGATAGATATTCTTGTTTGCTTCGACCTTATTCAGGGAGTCATGGAACCGGTGCTCCTTGTCATCCATGAGCTTTATGATTTCCGAGTAATACTTGAACGCTGTCGGAATGTATTTCTTGTCAAGCTTGCGGTACATCTGGGCGAGCCTGAACTTTGCGGAAAGAAGTTCCGTGTCCGGGATCTCCTTGTCTTCCAGCAGCTGGATATATTTCGTCAGGGCCTTGATTCCCTCTACCTGCTTGTCCAGCTCGAACAGGCATATGGCGCGCTTGTTCAGCGCGTTCTCGTAAACGATGGAATCCGAGTAGTTCTCTTCCACCAGCTGATAGTCCTGCGCAGCGCCTTCGTAGTCTTCCTTCGTAAATTTGTCATCGCCGCGCTTCATTATCATGACCGGAACGCTCGGGTGCCTCGGGCATTTCTTGAAGTAGATGTCCATGAGGGCGTCGTATTTGTCCGGGGCGCCAAGCTGTTTCATGTACGCGGCCAGCTGCAGGGTGATGTCGCCGGCCTTGATGAAGAAGTTGCGGTGGCGGCCGAATCGCTCCGCCAGGTAATGGGCCGTCACGTCAAACATCAGGTCGTCCTTCAGCTCGACATACGAGCGCGCGAGCTCGCCCAGCGCGGCCACGCCCGTCTCGCTCTCAGGGAAGAGGTTCAGCACCTTGAGGTAGGCGGCGACCGCGTGCTCGTACTGGTTCTGGTTGAAAAGTGAGCGCGCCTCCTGGAACTGCGCCTTTTCAACTTTGGCCCACTGTTCCGGCCCGACGTCGACGCTTATGCTCGCGCCGAAATCACGCTCCAGCATTTCCTGCATCTCTTTCGCCTTTGAACCCGCGTCAGGCGCCCACGGCGTGTTTGGGTACTGAAGGAACACGTTCAGGTAGTGCTGCAGGGCGCCATCGGTGCGCACTACCTGCTTGCCGCGCCTGATCTGTTTGCCGACAAGCAGCTCCTTGACCTTCGTGTCCTGGCCGCCGGCCTTAATGAGCTTGTCTGCCTCCTTCTCAAGAACTGTGGCGAGGAGGTAGCGGCATTCAGCCATCGGGCTGAGCTTGGACATCGGCTGGCCGGTCTTCTCTTCCTCTTCCTTGAGGATCCGGTCCATCTCCCTGAGCTGCTGGTTGTAATCGGTTATGATCTGCATCGCCTTGTCAATCTCGCCGTCCATGATCTGCGTGTGCGCACGAAGAACCACCGCCTTGGCAAACCACAGGTCCTGTATCCAGAAAAGGTCGCTGATGATCTTGTCGAGCTTCGGCCGCATGGCGGAAGCGCCCGCTACGCCGTCTTCAATCTGGGTCACTATCAGCTCGGCCTGTTCAGCCTTGATCTGCCTTTCGATGGCGCGGGGCGGCTTGGCCACGAGGACTTTGTCATAGGCCTTGATCGCGGCCCCTTTATCGCCCATCAGAATCAGCATCTGGGCATACTTGTAAGCAGAATTCAGGAAGAACTCTTTAATGGCCGCGGGCGGGCCGCCAGGATACTTTGACAAAAACTCATCGTAAATTTTCTGCGCCTCCGCGTACTTGCCCCAGGCATAGTATCCGTCGGCAAGCGCCAGCTTCATGGCCCAGGCCTCCTGGCCGCCCTGGTCCGGTATCGCCGAAATCTTGGCTTTGACTTCGTCCCACTTGCCCATGTAGATCATGCTTTCGAGCTCGATGACTTTGATCTTCATCTGGGCGGCAGGATCTTTGATGCGGCCGAGCACGATCATCGCGAGGTCAGGCATGCCCCAGCTCTTGAGAATGTTGGCGTACTGGATCTCCTGGGCAGTCTTCGGATCGATACCGGTATCTACCAGTTGACCAAGCGCGGGAGCCGCGGCTCCCATGGCCAAAACAACTAACAACAGACTGATCCGGGCACAAAGCCCTCTTCTGTAGTTCACCGAAATGGGGGGACTAATCATCGACAGTATTCCTAATCGAATCTTTTTTCTGCGTCAATAACATTTTGATTCCTGTCCTTTTCCGGGCGGCAGAAGAAACGCGCTTTCGTATCCGGGGTTGCGCCCCGGGAAGCCTGGTTGGCTCGCAGGACGGCGGGGTCTCCCAAGTCAGCCGCTTACTGCTTCTAATACGTTTCGTGACACGCCGCTTATTAGAGAGAAGATCGCGCGTCCGCCGAACGCGTCCCGCTTTCGCTCCATATCAAAGCGGATAGCGCGCCGCTTCATTCGAGCGCGGCCTGGCCGCTTTTCCATGGCCCGGGTATCCATTCGGATATTCTGTTGAATGAGTCAAAGGCTCCGGCTAACATCCGGTACATGATCCCGCTGATTATCATCTCTTCCGTGCTGCTCGCAGTTGTCGTAATTCTTACCGGTGCCTTTATTGTGAGCGCCATTCGCAGCAGCCGAGCCCAGGACACCGGCCCCCAGGCAATAGAAATGCTCCAGCTTTCCGTGCAGGGGCTCAACCAGCAGGTCACCCAGCTTCTTTCCGATTCAAACAAATCCATATCGCAGCGGCTCGACAGCACCAACACGGTCGTCGGCGACCTGCGGCACAAGCTTGGACGCCTGGAGGAGGCCTCAAGGCAGATGCTTGACGTGGGCAAGGACATCTCGCGCCTCCAGGACATCCTCCAGCCCCCCAAGCTCCGGGGATCAATGGGCGAGCTGTTCCTCCAGGACCTTCTCGCGCAGATCCTCCCGGCCCAGAACTTTGAACTGCAGTACCGCTTCAAAGGCGGTGAGGCGGTAGACGCGGTGATCAAGCTGGCAAAGGGGCTCGTACCCGTGGACGCCAAGTTTCCCCTCGACAACTTCCGACGCGTGATCGAATCGGAGAGCGACGACGCAAGGAAGGGCGCGCGGAAGGCCTTCATCCGGGATGTTAAGACGCATATCGACGCGATCAGCTCCAAGTACATAAGGATGGACGAGAACACGCTGGATTTCGCGCTCATGTATATCCCGGCGGAGAATGTTTACTACGAAACCATAATAAAGGACAGTGAACCCGGTTCCGAGCCCGCGCTGTTCACGTACGCCATAAAGAAGCGGGTGATACCCGTTTCCCCCAATACCTTCTACGCGTACCTCCAGACCATCTTCCTGGGACTGCGCGGAATGCGCGTGGAAGAGAAGTCCCGCGAGATCCTCGAAAACATCGCGAGGGTGCAGAAGGAGTTCGAGAAGTTTTCCGAAGCGTTCAGGCTGGTCGGCCAGCATCTCGACAATTCCAGCAAGAAGTATATGGAGGCCCAGAAACGTTTCGGCGCGCTCGAATCCAAGATCGAGCAGGTGGACGGACTGGCCAAAGGACTCGAAGCCGCCGATGCCCCGGCGCGGCTTCCGGAATAACCCCGAATGCTCACAAAAGAGCACCGCGTACAGGCTTTGGCCATAAAGCTTTCAAACATCGTCAAATTTTTGTTGCCAGTGGTCACCTTTTCCCCTAACCTGCTGAATCTTATGACAGTATAGGTGGAATGAATGGGTACGTTTCTAAGAGTCCTGACAATTCTGTTGCTTCCGTTGACGATCGCATGCCTTGTTCTGGGCATCCTTCTTTTCGATCGCAGAGAAATGCTCAAGGGCCGCACCCAGAAGCTCGAAGATACCCTCATCAAGCTGGCTCCTGTCATAGAGCTCGAGACCGCGAGCTTTGAAGAGGGCGAGAGGCCGACACATACGCCGCGCGACATTTCCCCATGCACATCGGAAATCCTCGACAGCCCCAACACATCGGACTTCTGGAACTCCTATAAGGACCACCTCGAGCTTGTCGACCAGCCGGTCATGGACTTCAAGAGCAAAGAGAACGAGCTCACGCTGTTCTATAAGCTCGACCCTGTAACAGGCAAGCGCGCCAAGGACATCAACGGTTATAATATCACTACCGGTGAAGGCACCATGCAGCCGCTCCTCGACGATATCATCGACCGCGCCGCGGCCCAGCTTGACCGCATGAATGAAACCCGCGAGCAGCTCCTGGTCATCCGCCAGGAACTCGAAGTCACGATCGACGAGCTTAACAACACGAAGACCCGCCTGCGCGAGGCCCTGAACAAGATCGTTCAGCTCGAAGCCGAGATCGCCCGCCTGAACGGTGAAATCGACAGCCTGAACGCTGAGATTTCCCGGCTGAAGGGAACCATCGCGGAACTCGAAGACACCATCCGCGAGAAGGACCGCGAGATAGCGGTGCTCACCGAAAAGCTGGCTGACCGCGACCTCGAGATCAAGAACCTCAAGGAACACATTCGCAAGCTCGAAATCGAAATCCGCAGGATCACCCAGCCTGGCAGCGGCGGGCTCGACACTGCCATCGTCCTCAAGCAGGGCGCGAAGGGCAGAGTCATCGCCGTGGACAACAAGTGGAAGTTCGTGATCATGGAGCTTACAGACGAGTTTGTTGACGAGCTTACCCGCGAGAGCCGAATCGGCCTCGACCTTACGCAGCTCAAGCTTCCCTTCGACCTGATGCGTCCGAAGGACAAGGGCGGCGAATACGTAAGCCGCGTGCGCCTCCGTG
>JBFIFS010000036.1:0-18138 GCA_041602695.1 Kiritimatiellia bacterium | reverse complement strand
TCTCCAGAAAGGCTACTGCAGCTTTGATTCCTTCAGGCAAATGCCTCAGGGAATATGTTTTGTGCAGAACGGCAGCGGACTGCAGGACCGCGGCAACTGCCAACCCGATCAAGAGCAGTCTGGCCTTCGGAATGCGGGCTGCACAACCCGCAATCGGTATGCAGCAACATACGACTCCAGGCATGAAGAACCGCACTTCGGGCACACCAAGGTTCAAGTATACCAGCACCATGTATGAAAGACCGAGGAGAAGCATGGCGCTTCCTGGAGTAAACCACTTTAACGGCTTGAAGCGACGACGCCACTCAATCACCGAACCGACTGCCGAGATGCTCAGCATTGCCCAAAGCACGCCGCCCCCGTAGATAAGCCAGTTACGCGGAATGCGCAAATCACCAGGATGATTACTGGGCTGATGCATCTGCTCAATCTGCTTCAAGTACGCCTGCGCACGCGCAACCGGCTCCACCTCACCTACACCAACTTGACCTTGATGCAGAAAATCACATTTAAGGTATACTCTATTCCAGAGCGCCTTCAGCATATCGGCAGGATAATATGAGGCTGGAGCGCAAGCACGCAGGGCAAGCGCCACGACCCAGCATCCGAGCAGTACCGCGGCAAGCGTCCCCGCCATAGAAAGCAGCATCCGCTTCTTGCCCTCGCCATTCATGACGGCGGCGGCTATCAGCATATATCCCGGCAGGAAAAGCAGCATGTTCTCCTTCATGGCGACGGCAAGGCTCATGAACAGGGCGCCTTTAACCCACTTCTTGCGGAGGATGAAACACATGGCCGTCATGATCTGCGCCGCAGCAGGCACATCAAGATAATAGGCAACAGAAAATATCAACGTCATCGGAAGTGAGCCAACGGACAAAAGTGCGAGATTTACACCCGCGCTATTGTAACCCGCGACTTTTTTCGACAGATACAACACCGCCAGAAGGAGCTGAAGAAGAAACAGGGAGTGGTAGATTTGGGTAATGATCGGACTCGACCAGCACGCGTAAAGGATCGCGCCCAGATAATGCCACAGAAAGGTATGAGGATAGTAGCGGATCTCGGCCTCTCCGCCAAGACCACCCGGGATAACGGCATCAAAACTTGGTACAGGAAGACTGTCAGCCTGTGACACAAGCATGTAATAATGCGTCACCTCATCACCGATCATGGGCTCTGGGCTCAAGAGCCCCGTGACCAGCACTGCCACCCACGCACATACCACTATGATCGCGGAATTACGGATAGACGTGTCCCTAAACATATCTTTGAATCGCATCACGCCTCGCAGAGCCCGTCATGACTCATGTAGATGGATGACATTCCACTCCCTGCTGGGTCCTTCAACCTTCGAAAGTCCTGCTGCCTTCGGGCTTAACTGAGTAGATCGGATGAGCACGTACGTCCTCGTAAATCCGGGAGAGATACTCGGCCACAACCGCCAGAAAGATGAACAAGCAGCTGAAAAAAAATGACATAAACACCATCAGCGAAGTCCAGCCCGCTACTGTTCTTCCCAGGAAATGTGCTATTAGGCTGTAAACAAGGTAAACAGCACCTATTCCTCCCGTAACCGAGGCCAAGACAAGACTAAGTCGAAGAGGAACATACGAATAGGCAACCCATCCGTCAATCGCCAGGGAAAGCATCCGCCGGAAAGAGTATTTGGAATGCCCGCCCAGTCGCCCTGCAAGGCAATACGGAACAAGCACTGTATTGAGCCTGAGGGACGCAATTAGCAACCGCAGGTTCCTGTGCCGATCCGGATAGCGCAAGATCAACTCCACTGCACGCCTATGAACAACTCGAAAATCAGACGCACCCGGGATTATCTTCAGTTCAGGTGCGAGTTTACCACACGCCCAGTAAAAGAAACGACTGGTGGCATTCTTCAACCAGCCCTTCTGCTTCCCGGAACGAACGCCCTGAACAACATCGACACCGGAGCTCTTGGTGGCAATATCAACCATTTCCTTTGCCGCACTTACAGGATGCTGGCCGTCACCATCCAGCATCAGCAGCCAATCAGCGCCTGAAGCATCTATGCCTGCTATGAGGGCCTTCTGATGCCCATGGTTGCCCCAGAGGTGAATAACCGAAACGCTGGCATTACTTGCAGCCGCCTTATCAAGCATCTTGCCAGTAGAGTCAACAGAGCCATCGTCAACAAGAATGAGACGGACATCAGCTTCTTCTATCTCATCAGCGAATGCGAATAAATCGGCGAGAAACTGCTCAACGCAGGCTTCCTCATTATAGAAAGGTACAACTATATCGAGCTTAATCACAATAGATCATTCTTTCTTCAAGTACGGGGCTTTCATTAGAGTATTCGGAGGGATAGGCCCACCTGTCCATTTCACTCGCACAGCCCCCTCGCCGGTTTCTTTATACAAATCCAATCTTACACTGTGAGCGCCATTAGTCAGGCAAACAGAACCATGCGCTCCTGTTATCCAATTATCAGGTTTCCAATTATCGATTACAAGATGATCTCCGATGTAAAGTTTAGCCCCCTGGAGAGACTGCATGAAGAAGAAATATTCGGCCGTTTCGGGGACCTGGAGAATACCTGTGAACCTCACTGAATACCCGTCGGCCGGAACTCCTAACGCCGGCTTTCCTGTTCCGTATCCCGCAACCAATGCCCTGCTGGATCTGACACAAACACGCTTCTCGAAATCAGTTCCCTCATAAAAGGTTACTCTGACGCCACCTGGAAGCAGCTCCTCGAGTCCCCTGTACAGCCAAAACCCCAGATAATCCACCCCCCAAAGCAGCACAAGAAAGAAAATCGCGACAATTGCTAATGCGAACAGTTGCTTCTTCATTGCTTTTGGTAAACTCCCACCCTGGTACCGGGAACACCTGCACTCCATTCTCGAACAAGGCGATACCCTCTTTCCCGCATCGCAGACTCCTCGTCCTCGACTGTGTATGCCCAGATATACGCATAGTCTGCGCGCAAATTCGCAAGATCTGCACTCAGCATCCCAATATCCACAGCGGGGGCCCCAATATGCCTCCTGAAATAGTGGCGCTCCCATGCCCCTATACGCTCCACAACTCTGTCGCCCGCCGCAATGTTTATCCTGTAAGCGCGATTCAGCAGCCGGCAGAACTGGAGTTTTCTTTCTGGAAACACACCCCCGTCTGACAGCTGCACTGATACGGTTTCCGCATGCATGGGCACTGAAGCCATATCATCCACAGCTCGCAATACTGTTTTGCGAATCTCGTATCGCTCTTTGTAGAAGTCCTTCACCGAACCTGCCGACTCAGGAATATTCCAGCCGAGCAGAACAAGCGAGCCACCCAGCCATAGCCAGGCAGCAGGCTTTAAGGACAGCGCCCGCAACAACTTGAAGCCGACCAGAAGACAAAGCGAAACCCCGAAAGCGAGAAAGACATATGAGGGCCAGTAATACTTAATAAGCTGAAAGGGCCAGGGAAGGTTGATAAGCCAGAAACCTGCAAAGAGCAACAGTGCCAACCCTAACACAAACAGTCCGGGACTGAATGTCTTCCTGATGGCAGAGCGCACTTCCGCCGACAAGAGCGCGCCGACCGCCAGAAACACAGTGCCTAAAAACACATACTTGATCTGCGCCGAAACAATGGAAATGTTTTCCCATGCACCAGATATTTTCTGATGAAGCATCGTGGCAGCCTGGTAATTACCGGAATACTGGCCGCTCCGGTTTAGCAAAACCATGACAACAAGGACCAGCGACGCAATCGCCAGCAACAAGATCTGCCGAAGGAACCATTTCATGCGGCACGGGTCTTCCGATCTCCTCAGGAGAAACATCGACAGGCACAGTGCCACAAAAAGAGCCGCCGTGTAGACAAGCGTAGTCTCTTTCATAAAGAGGGCCAGCACGAGACATAAGAAGCCGCCGAAATCAGCTGCTCTTGAGCAGGGAGCCCCTTGCAGAGCGCGAGAAAGCGCAAGCATATGCAGACTGATGAACATCAACTGGCCGACCTCGCCACTGTCGCAGAAATTGAATATTAGGTTGCGAGAAAGGTATGCCGATCCCGACACAATGAGTATAGGGAAGAGCAAGAGAAACCCCTTGGACCCAGTTGCCCTGAAACCTACCCAAGCGAGGGCCGTTGCGGACAAAGATGCACAGAACAAAAGGAACCAAGTGTGAACCAGCAGGTCACCATTGATCCTTTCAAACCATGCCTGACCGGGATCGTCCCAGAACAGATCACCATTACCAGCAAGAGTCAGAAAGAAAGGCACGCTGTGGAAGAGCCAATGCACGGGCCGGACCCTGCCGGCGCCCTGCATATCAGACTCCACTATCCTCAAATAACCGCTGAGCCCTTCGGACCACATGGTATACACGGAGTGGCTTATGTTGCCCTCTGCAACCCGCGCGTATCTCAGGGCGGAGTCGACGGCCTCGTCATGCACTACTGCATTAACGAGGAGCGAAAAGACAAGAACGGAAAGAAAGAGGCCGCTGCTCTTTAACATCTCTTTCATTACAACCCTTATGGCGCAATCCCCTCCATTTTTAGATAACCGCTGATAACAACCATATGGAAGAACTAATTGTGTTTTTTCACGATGTCGAGATAGGCGTCGGAAAGCCTGCTAAGTACATCTTCGGCAAGCAGATGCTCCTCATAGTAAGCGCGAGCCCGGTCCGCCCACATTGCCCTGAAAGCTTCATCCGCCTCCAACTGCTTGGCGGCATCCACCATTTCTTCTGAGCTGGCCACCTCAATCCAGCCTGGATCACCCGCCGGCAACCCCCTAAAGGCTCCGCTTCTAGCGACAATCGCCCTCCCGCAAGCCAATGCCTCAATGACTTTGATCTGGACACCCATACCCCCGGATGTTGGCAGCAGAATGATTCCGCATTCGTTATACGGAGTATAATTTTCTGCGTACCTGCCGCACGGCTGAAAGCTTGGGAGCACGACCTCTTCTGAAAGGGAGCCGTATACCCTGACGGTCATTCCGCGCGCTGATTTCTCAAGCCAGCGCAACCCCTCGACATTGAAAGCATTGGAGGAACCGATACAACCAATGGAACTGGTCAGCGGGCAGTCATCCTTGCGTTGTATGCAGGGTGGGCTCCATAGAGTCCTCATGATACCCCGGTAGTTGAGCTTCTTTTCCTCATCTCTCGAGATTACAACCACCAGGTCAGCCTTGCCTAACTCCTCGGTCTCTCTGTGCGGCCCTTCCCACATATAGTCCGACCAGATATCCAAAAGCGCGATAACCTTGGGACATGCACAGGGAAGCCAGGCCCAGTAACTGTAATGAATGACTGCTACATCAGCACCGCGTGTGTGTCTACACCACCAGTCAGAAGGGAACGCAAAACGGTGGTATGGATTTGAATGCCCAAACGCTTTCTCAAGCCTGAATGCCTTGCAGACTACTGCATAGAGAATGCCCAACCACTGGCGCACTGATCTGCGCGGCAGTTCCTCTTCCCTAAGCACGACCTCAAATCCCAGTGACCGTATTTCTTTAAGCGCCTCGGCGCTCCAGCCGCATCCAACCGGCTTGGTATTGGCCGAAAGAATAGTACACGGTCCAAGCTCTCGCAGAACATTGAGATGTTTCCACATTTCTACCTTGCCTCCAGTGTCTGCAGGTAATGGGCAATACGGAACTAGAACCACTGATTTCACAGAAACGAGCACACTTTATCAATATAGGCAGAGGCAACCTTTTGAGGATTATATTCCCTGCAAACGCGGTCGCACACACTTTTACCAGCCTTGGCCCGCGCCAGGGAGTCACCGAGGAACCGCCTGACTGCTTCAGGGAAATCCCGTGATTCTGGGTCGGCAATAACGGACTCGGTTCCTTCAAGCATTTCCGGCATTCCTCCATAAGGACTGCTGACGATGGCCTTAGAACGGACCATCGCCTCCAAGACTGTCTGGGGAAATGTATCCCAGCGAGATGGTGCAATCACGACCCAAGCTCTCTGGTAAGCTTCATCCATTTGGCGCTGATCAAGAAAGCCCAGGAGTTTTACATATTCCCGCATCTCACCCAATTGCTTGTCAAACCACTTCTTTACCGAACCCAGGCCCCTTGCATAGCTGTCCCCCCCCGCTATTTCGATCGTGAGTTCAGGAAAGAATGGCACGAGGTCCTCGAGCATCGCTCGTATATAAGGAAGCCCCTTGCCTATATCAAGCCGCCCGACCAGCAGAACCTTAGGTTTTTGCGACTCTGCATTTTTCCAGCGCAGGGGCTGGATTGTATTTGGAACAACGGCGCGGTTGGCTGCAAGATGCACCCCCTGCTTTTCCGCCTCATCGAGAATCCGACGACAGGGCGCCAGGAGGATGTCAGCATGCCGGATGCTATAACGCTCCCCGCTTATTGCCCTCCACTGGCGCAAACAGGCCAAGTCAATCATAGCTCGCTGCCACGAAAACCAAGCCTGCGAATATCGAGTGGCTTCCAGCACATCATTATAATGCATCTTCACGACAACGGGTGGACGACGACGGCACTTGAGCAAGGAGCTTCCCTCCCCCCAATGATCCGCTGCCTCGATCCAGTCGGCTTTGCAATCCCGCGCCACACCTAGAGCCAATTCTGCAACACGCATGCTTCGGAGTTCCGTCCTGTCGAATTCTCGCAACACGCGGACACTACCCTCCAGGCTCTCTCGCGGCAGCGAGTCGGCCCGGCTTGTCAAGACCGTCACGGAATGACCTGCGGTGCTAAGTGCGTCAGACATCTCCTCAACGTAGCGCCCAATCCCAGAACCGTTAGGCGGGTATTCCCAGCAGAAAAAGAGAATGTTCATGCCCGGACCTCTGAGCAGAGGTCCTGATAAACCCCCGTTAGACGCTTAGCTACAGCTGGCATTGCGAATCTTTCCTCCGCGGTTCTACGCGCAGCACCCCCAAGTCTTTGACGCAGCTCCTGATCGTCCAGCAAACATATCATTGCATCTGAAAGTGCCTTCGCATCATTAACGGGCACAACCAGACCGTTCTCATTATTCGACACTACAGCGGTATTGCCAGGGATGTCCGACACTACGCACGCAAGCCCCCAGCTCTGGGCCTCAAGCAAGGCGTTCGACATTCCTTCAATTCGCGACGGCAGTACGAAGATGCCGGAGTTTTCATAATAACTGGAGGGATCCGAGACGCTCCCAATGAAACTGACCGAACTGGCAATGCCAGCATCCTCGAGGCGGCGCTTCCAAGGCGCGGCCTCGCCTCCCCCAACAAACAAGAGTCGAGCCGCTGGTCGGTCTCTGACGACCATGGCCCATGCATCGAAGAGCACATCAAAAGCCTTCCATTCGGCTCCCTGCGTCAAGTTTCCTACGTAAAGGAAATCATTCCGCCCCGCTGCCCGAGCAACTTTCTCAGGCACAAGCACCCCGTTTGGGATCAGGTGTATACGATCCTCATTGACCCCAGCCTCAATGAGCTGCTGCTTTACGTAGTCTGTCAGGGCGGCCCAGCCCTGGGCTTCACGGCGCAACCCTCCCCAGGTCCTGCGGAATGGAGTTCCATAGCTGACCGGCTTTAGCGCGGGAACAGTAGCCTCCTTGCACAAGACCGGAATCCCCCATTGCCTTCCCAGCCATACTCCGAGCCCTGCCAGCCAACCCGAATCATGGACATGCAGCACATCAACTGGCGGAGCCTTCACACGCGCGGCATAGATGCGCAGTGATATAAAGAATGACAGACGGGACGCCCAGACGACCGGCACCGACATCCAGAAGCTTAGTGCTTTGAGCCAGCAAGCCCCGTCGCCTCCAGCACTGGAAATCAGACGCGATACGCCGCTGCGCACCCTTTTCTCAAGGGGACACAAGAAACCGAAACGACGCATCGCCGGCAGATTCGATGACAACGAATGATTTGATTCACCGCCTGTCATCCGGCTGGCGAAGATCTCACACGAATGCCCTTTCTGCACCAGCATCTGCGCAAGAAGCCTGCATTGCCGCTCAGCCCCACCCTCAGGCTCGGGCCAATAGGTCCAAACTAACATACCAATTTTCACATCATAGCCCGCGGAATCCTACTAATGACACTTGCCTATCGGCTGCCGCCTTGTTCCCAACACTCCTGGCCAAGGGTGCTGGCATCTGCATTGATCAATCGTCATCCCCCCGCTGAACATCCAAGCACCAGTCAGTCCTTTTCTGCTGACGGGCGAGAAGCCCACCATAACCCGTGCCTCTGAGATGGAAGGAGATCCAGCTCACCCTCCGGAGCCCGACCACTGTAGACGACATATCGCAAAGCGCGCTTATGGCAGTCATACGCCATGGTCAACGCATCCCCCGACTCTAAGGCCAGCAGAAGATCATCTGTATAATCTTCTCGACTAATGGACAAGACCCCTCTGTGCCGCCGAATCAGTTCTCCAGCGGAGATATTGGACCAGGGCCAAGCCTGAGAAGCTGGCTCGGATAATCGAACATTCGCTCCAGGCAGAAACACGATCCCCTTTTTGTAAGGCAGCCTTTGCTGCTGGACAGATGCGGCGGGCTCTGAAGTTACACGAAAAAGCATCGGAAGCAAACAGACACCGAAAACGACCACCACCGAAGACAACCAGACCACAGTCTGGTTGTCCTTCCATGGATAAGCAGAATGAACAGGTTCCGGAACATTGAGCAACTTATGCCACAGGCGAGAAGAGCCAATAGCCGGATAAGCAAGCATGAATGGCAATGTGGCCGCATAGACTCGAATCAGGTCACTGTCCCAAGGCGGTGCAAATGCGGCGGAGGCCAGGATACCCAAGCCAGTCGAAACAAGAAGACCGACTGGTGGCGACCCCTTTATGACTACGCACCCCCAGCCTGCGGCAAGCAGAAAGAAGAAGAACATGCCGTACGTTGCTGCGATGTGGAAATACTTGTAAGGATCAGATCGAATTGCCTGGGGCAGGCTAAGAGATTGAGCCGCCTCATCTAGGGGCCACTCGCGAATTACGCGCTGGTTAGCAAAAAACACAAAGCTGTACAATCCGTCACGCGAAAGAAGCATGGCGCTCATCGCGCGTAGACTTGTGGCGATAAGGGCCGCGGGCCGGCGGCGCACCGATTGAAAAGCTCGCTCATAGATGAATGCATTACGCTCGGATTCGGACATATCAAGAACTTCCGGATGATCATCATAGACTTGCTTCCAGTCGCCTCCGTGAGCCAGCCCGTAGAGAACATAGGAAAAATTCCCGAAAGAACGCTCGGCAGCTCCAATAGTCCGCGCGAGAAGCGCGTTGACCCCAAAACCAGTAATCGCGGCGAGACACAGAAGGAGGCAGACGCTTACAGAGAATCGACGCACTCCTTTCCAGCGCACACCCCCCCACAGCGCGATAAATGGAAGGACAAAAAAAGCGCCGGCGCGGGCGCACAATGCTATTGCAAGAATTGCCTGTCCACCGACGCACAGAGCTTTGCTTCCACGATAGGCCGACCGCCACAATAACGCGAAAGCGACGCAACCGAAAAGCAGGCCTATATGCTCAGTTAGAACGGTGCCGATGAAACGCCTGTAGAAAAGAAACAGCCCGTAGTAAAAAACAAATCCCGCCGGCCAGCCATGCGTCCGAACGAGATCGCTTGTTGACCACGCCATCGCAAGTGAGACTGCAAAAACCAAGCAGGCCAGATAGGCCCGTATGTTACCGCTGCAGACAAACAGAAGTATCCCGCCGAGCGCAGGCGAAATAGGCCGGCGGGAAGCGGCCTCGCACAGCTCTCCCGAATGTACCAGTTCCAGGCTGCCACTCAGATATGAGTAAGAGTCGGTAACCGGAAAAATCCCAGCCATGAGAGAAAGATCAGACACCTTACTCTCCCATACGCCGGAAAGCACCGCTGCACACAGGCACGCAGAGAAGCAGGCAAGAGACCAGAAGAGAGGCAAATTCCGGAAGCGAGAGGCGGCAATGAAGGCTGCCAAGATGAGCGCAGCCAGGAATATCATGTCGTAGCGAAGTGAGAATCCTATCGGAGCCAGCCTGCCGCTCAGCAATACGCCTGCAAAAAGAAGGAGGCACAGGCAGAAGGAGGCAAGATTCACTACAAGGCTACGGGCATTCTTCATTTTGTATCTACCACCTCATTAATCCTGAATGGCGCTGTGCGGCATCCGCGAGTCCTGCAAAGCCAGGCAGTGTAAGCTATGGCTTGCTTGCTTGTATTAGAAGCGATCCGCTAAATTCACGAAGAAGCGGAACCTTCTCGAAAAGACACCCCAACCGCGACACGAACGGAATGAGTCTTGAAGGAGTTGATGGATGGAGCCAGTCAAAAGGAGTTACATGAATGTTTTCGAAGCCAGCCTTTTCCAGGTCCAGCGTGATCTTGCGCCGATAGAATGCCGTCTCATCAGGTGACACATAGGGAAAGAATCTACGAAACTTCCTCTCGGCGAAAACCTGTGGATTCAGGTGGTTAGGCTCAGCAAACGCCAGGCGGCCGCCGCTCTTGAGCAGGCCAAGCATAATGCGCAAAGACCGGTCAAGATCCAGATGGTGCAGCACAGAAGAACCAACTACGGCGTCGAATGGACCGATCTCACGACACTCTTCAAAAGGGCGGAGCTCGAAACTGACATTCTCCCTCTGCTTTACTCGGACCTTCGCCTTCTCCAACAGGTCTGGAGACAAATCTACAGCCGTCAATCGGCACTCACTGGCGGCAAACCGCTCTGTGAAGAGGCCCGTGCCACAACCTACCTCAAGAACATGCATCCCCCGACCCAGCGCGCTCGCTCCAGCTATGAGTTCGGCCCTGCGCTTCAGGCGCTCCTGTCCGGCAGGCGTACCCCACCCCCACTGGTGTTCCGCCTCCGTACTTGCCAGATATTTCCCATGCTTGACTTCGTTCTCGAAACGCAGACTGTCGGCACCGGTCCTGTTCTCATGTCCTGTCGTCATGCCACCTTCCCCTTCTCACTACGACCTAAGGTTATTAACGCAAACATCTCTCCGCGGAAACCAATTCGCCGCAAGCCCCGCTCGCAGGCGCGAAACAGATTATAAGAGCAGCCCGGAGCGAAGCCCCGCAATGAAACACCACCCGAAAGCAGGTACGCGAACGGCATGATGGGTTCTATGGAGACTACCTTCCACTCTGGAAACTCGATTTCAAACCTTTCCCGGTCACGGTCGAACATGATCCACGGCAACGCTCCATTTGCACCTGACAGGGGGCCACGTGAGGGAAACTCCCATTCCTCCGCGTCCGGACGGAACGGCTCCGAATGCAGTTTCTTATAGATGACCCGAGACCAGGCCGACACCCAAGGCTCGACCATAATAACTGCACCCCCGGGCCTTACGGTCCTCGCAGCCTCGCGAAAAAAGGACCTGGGGCCTGCTATGTGATGCAGCACATCAGTCATGACAATTGCACGGAGCGCGCCGTCATCAAAAGGCAAACTGCCGTCGGAAGGAATCTGTACGTCTATGCCATCCAGAGGAAGCACCTCCGTAGTTATGACTTCAGGAATGCGCTCTTTCATAAAACCGGCCCCAGACCCCAATTCGGCGACTCGCCCCTCGCCGGCAGGTAAACGATTCTTGATCATCTCATACCATTCGGAGTAAAGGCGGCTCAGAAAGCCTTTACTCCGAATGATCTCTTTCCTCTTCTCAGTCGTCTCTGGACTGTCAACATCCATCCCTGCCGTCAGGGGGTGCTGAAGCAATCTTGTGAGCAGGCCCGGCATAATTACACGAACTTGATGCGGCGTGCTGCGAACGCCACCATTCGGAGCAGCAGAAAACCGTGACGCCAGCGGCTTATGTTCGTGTCGCCATAGGTCCGATCGCGATAACGGATCGGCATATCTACCATCTTGAGCCCCATCTTCGCCGCGCCAAAGATCAGGTCGTAGTCGCCGAACGGATCAAACTCACCAAAATAAGACCTGTTGGCCGCCAGCCGCTCATAATCCTCTCGATACATTACCTTTGTGCCGCATAAGGTATCCCGAATCGGCTGGCCCAACAGCCAGGAGAATGCATAGCTGAAGAACTTGTTCCCTAACAGGTTCAAGAAACGCATAGCCTGCCCCTCCATTGGATAGACAAGGCGCACACCGTTTATATATTCTCCCTTCCCCGTAACCAGGGCCTCGTAGAACCTGGGCAGGTCCTCTGGCACAACGGTCAGGTCAGCATCCAGAATCATCAGGACATCATTTTTCGCGTCCTTAAACCCAACACGTACCGCATCGGCCTTTCCTTTTCCGGGCTGCTTCAGCAATCGCGCATCCCAGTCAGGATTCTCCTCAACAGCCTTTCGGGCAACCTCATAAGTGTCATCCGTAGAATTGCCTTCGACGATGATGATTTCTGTCTTTGACCCCATCCTCGGAACTCGCTTGAAGTAGTCCGCTACATTGCCGGCCTCATTGCGAGCCGGGATTACCACTGTGACCGACGGTGCCTCCGGCCCCGTCGTTGCCCTCGGAACTGGTATCGGACGAGCTGAGACAAAATTGGATAGACAGAACAGCCTGCCGGGTAACAGCCTTGCGAGGAATCTGTTAAAGAAAGGCTCGACGACGGGTATCCTTAAGGGGAACAAGAACTCCGTCCATTCCTTCACAGGTTCCGCTCCCGCTAGATGCAGGAGGTTGCGAACGTCGTGCGGCGTCAGCCAATTAGGTTCCGGCAGGGCTTTCGACAGGCTCGCAGTCTTGCCCCATCTTAGGGGCAATTGCCATACTCTACTGTAGTAATTCACCAGAATGCGTCCGCGGGGAGAGCATACGCTGCAGGCGATCTCAAACATCTGCTGCACATCGAATAGCGAATTGATAAGGTCAGAGAGAATAACCACATCGTATTTCTCTCCGGATGAGTAGGTTAGCGCATCGGCTACCTCAAAGTGGAGCTCTGGATGGGCCTCACGGGCAAGATCTATCATTCTATGTGATATATCAACGCCTACACCAAAGCTCGGTTTGAGCGAGGCCAGCAGATCTCCAGTTCCGCAGCCAAACTCTATGACACGCTGGTCTTTCGAAACATGGAAGCCGAGGACCTTGGCGAGGTGCCGGTGGTAGTGCTTCCCCATCGGCCCGCCCCTCGGTCGTATCGCAGCAACCTTCTCCCAATGCTCCCTCTGGTTCTCAATGAAATTCTTATAGGCTGGATCTGTCTCAAGGCTCTTCATCGCCTGCTTCCTTTCGAGTTTAGGTCATTTCCCGAGAAAAACTGTAACACACAATACGCATACCACTGGTGAAAAGGATTACCGTCTCGATCATCAGGAAACAGCCAGTCCGCAGCGGACGGCTTGTGGTATGGGTTCTCCTGCGTCCGCCAGGATTGCCGCAAAGATGCCCCGAACGAGCCGCGGCACCATTCTGCCCATGGAACAGCGAAACCCTGTTTTGGACGATCCATTATCGCATCTGGTACGTACCGACGCAGGATATGCCTCAAAATGTTCTTTTGTCGGCCCTTTCCGTCTATCTTGGCCGCATAGGGCAGTCGAGAAGCGAACTCTACCACGCGATAGTCCAGTAGAGGACTGCGGCATTCCAGGCCTGATGCCATGCTCATCCGGTCAACTTTCACCAAAACGTCATCCACCATATAGGTCTTCATGTTCATGTACTGCAGTCTACTGAGAAGATCCGCACCACGAGTTCGCTCATACCACCGCTCTCGTTCTGAATAGGCTGACCGACGACCAAGGCCGTCCCAGACGGCCGGAGCTAGAACCCTGCGCATGTGTCGCGGGGGCATTTGCAACTCAAGCACTGTCTGCAAGCCGCCGCGGTGCATGTGCCGGAACATCTCATCCATGATGATTCGAATAAGAGAACGCGGTTCCTTAAACAATGCCCTCTGCTCGGAGTTCCCCCAGAGCTGCAGAGCCTTGGCGTAGCTTCTATATCCAGCAAACAGTTCATCACCCGCGTCACCCGTCAACGCTACGGTAACGTGCTCCCTTGCGAGCTTGGAAAGGAAATACGTGGGAATCGCGGAAGAATCCCCAAAAAGCTCATCAAAATGACCGGCTATGCCGCTGACGTGCGGGAGCATGTCCTCGTTCAGGGGCAATATCCTGTTCGACAGTCCAAGATGGCCGGCAATCGCAGAGGCGTGCTCAGCTTCGTCATAGCTCTCATGCGAAAACCCTATCGTAAAAGAGTTCAAGTCCGCCCCAACCGCTTTCTTGGTCAGGGAGGCGATAAGAGCCGAATCAATACCACCGGAAAGAAACAGCCCTACGGGCACGTCCGAGACAAGCCGCAGCCGGATGGCGTCACAGAGCAGGTCTTCGAGTTCATCCGCCAGCTCCGACAGGGGCTCACGCCGAATGTCGCCAACCCCGAAGGGACAATCCCAATATTCGCGAGTCTCAAGGACGCCGTTCTCCCACACGGCATAGTGGCCAGGCAGAAGCCGCTTGATTTCCGGGTATATTGTTTGCTCACCCGTAGAGTATCCATATGACCAATGCTGTATCAGGGCTGCGGGATCGATCTCATCCGCGTTAACAACCCCACTGGCAAGCAATGCCTTGATTTCTGAAGCAAACAAGAGGGACCCATCGGCACCGTGCACGTAGTACATCGGCTTCTGTCCCAACCTGTCTCTGGCAAGGACAAGCCGCTGCCCGGGCGCATCCCAAATAGCAAAAGCGAACATTCCGTTGATGCACTCAAGTGTCCGTTCAATACCTTTCTCCTCAAAGAGATGAAGGATCGTCTCGGTATCAGTGTTAGACGAAAAGGCATGCCGCTCGGTTAACTGCCGGCGGTGGTCCGCGAAGTTATAGAACTCACCATTATAGGTAATCCATAACCTTTCATCCTCGTTCGTCATAGGCTGACGCCCCGCTGCCGAGAGGTCTATGATGCTGAGGCGGCGATGGGCAAAGCCAGCAACACCGAGCTCGTCGACGCTGTCCAGGGGCTTCCCGTCGATCCCGAACAGGACGCTGCCGTGATCGTCTGGGCCGCGATGAGCCAGCGCATCACTCATTGACTTAAGCCTCGAGCCGTCGAGGAACTGCTTTGTGCTGACAAAGCCTGCTATACCGCACATTACAAACTCTCTCCTAAATTGACCGGATGCACTTCTTGTAAAGGTCCAGATATCTATCTGATATTACTCTTATGTCGAAGCAGGAAAGCGCACGCGCACGCGCTGCCGATCCCCGCAGATCACGCATAGCCGGGTCACGCAAATAATTGCAGATTTCTTTCGCGAGTGCATCTGCGTCGCCCACGGGAACGATGCTTCCCGTCTCTCCGTCCGAAACGACCGCTCTGCTCCCCGGTATGTCAGACACAACGGCAGGCAAACCGTATGATTGAGACTCAAGGAGAGCGTTTGACATGCCCTCAAATCGGGATGCCAAGACGAAGAGGGCGGCATTCTCATAGACTGAACCAGGCTCACGGATGTAACCAGGGAACTCCACGCTGTCATCACAGCCCTTGTCCTTGACATACTCGCGCCACACCCGGCTGTCACCCCCTCCAACAACCTTAAGTGTCGCATTTGGAAACTCTCGGGCTACAACTGCCCAGGCCCGGAACAAAACATCGAACCCTTTGTGCTCAGCTCCCTGTGTCAGATTGCCCACGCACAAGACATACTTTCCCTGTGATGGAACCGACTGACGTGAGGGAATGACAACCCCATTAGGAATCTGATCAATTCTCTCCTCGTCGATTCCTTCATTACTGAGCTCATGGGCAATACCGGAGTGCAAGGCCACATAGCCGATGGACTTTCGCTCATGCTCGAGCATCCGCCTGAAGGGGATATCGCCTTCCACGGGAGGCAGGACCGGCGTGCAGGCAATCTTACACACAACAGGAATACCGAGACGCCTCCCCATCCATCCGGCAAACCCGGCAATCCACTCGCCAATATGAACGTGAATTACATCTAACTCTTTCCTGTGCTGCCACAACCAGAAGGCAGAGCCGATCATGAATGAGAGAACGTTGAGGCGACGCACCCACCCATTGGCGCCGCCGCGCCCTTTGCGCTGGCGCGGAACACCGCCACCGGCTGAAGTGGCCTCGTCGGGCTTTGCGCGCCGGAAGCCCGTCAAAAGGTTCTGAAGCACCGACACGCGACGTATGTTTACGCCACCATCTCTTTCGCGTGAAGGGGCACGCCAATCCGGCCTCGCTGTCAGAACCGTACAGGACACCCCTGCTTCAGCAAGGCAGCGTGAGAGCCGGCGGCACTGCGCTTCAGAACCACCCGTCCTTGCAGGCCAATACTGCCAGATAAGCATGCACACTCTCATCATTCAGCCGAAGAGAAGACATAGATACTGCATGCACCTTCGGGTTTAGCCTGTATCCGCTCCAGAATAAGTCCTCGAGAACGGCAAAACACCACGACTTCATCTTCTGTTGCCACCTCATAAGGAAGCCCACCGAGCCAATCTATCAGATCGTGATAAGTGTTCATGCCCCTTTCACGCTTTTCGTTCCAAGCAAACGGGTTCTGCAGGCTGTTTAGCCTTGCCCACATCAGGTTGGCAATCCAACGGGCTATCATGATGCGCTTCCCAAAATCTGAGGCCTCGTTGTATTTCCTTTTTAGCGCCAAGTCTTGCTCGTAGCGCGGCCCCTTAGCGTAAAGAGAGATAAACAATTTCCCGCCCGGCGCAACAAGACGGCAGGCATTGCCCACTGCTTTCCACATCTCTCCCGTATGATGCAGAACTCCCCAGGAATAGACCAAATCGAATTTCCCCAGCTTGCTGATAAACTCGTCATCAAGCACCGAGCCATGCTCCACCTGCCACGTCTTGGGACTTCCTTCTCTTTCCCACAGGCTCCTCGTTGTGTTCACGCTTTCCTGATCGTAGTCAAAGGAAAAAATACTTGTGGCCCCTAAGCGCGACATTGAAAGCGAATGTAAACCGGATCCAGACCCTACATCCACAACCCGTCTGCCCTTTACCGCCTCGTCCCCCAGCCAGAACCGTATATCCTCCATTGCTCCAGCACATTCCTTGTCCGAAATAGTTCCCGCAAAATCCTTCCAATTACGCCCAAATGAAAATGATATCTTCTCTTTGTCCATGCTTCCTCCCATTTCTTGATTAGTGATGCACCTTGCTAATGCTGGATGAAATCCAATCTTGCGCCATTCGCCTTGGCGACGCTTCTCCTGGTCCCACAGAGCTTGCCCGCCAAACATTTACCCCGAGATTCTCGAGCCGATCAATCATGTGCACCATACATGACCTAAGGTGCATGAGGCGGGACAGCATCAGGTTCCTGTCACCCTCCTGCAGAATCAAAGGCAATTCCGGACGGGAAGAGAGCCGCTCCAGGCAAACGGCTGGATCAGTGTCCATGCAAATCACATGATGCGGAAGCGGGCAGCCCGCCACATAACGGTCCATCGCCAAGGGGTCTACTTCTGCCGGAAGCGGAACGTAACCAAAGGCGGACAGGGCCGCCTGCACGAAACCTTCCTCCTGTAGGACCATGCCGCCTGGCAGGAGTCGATCCACCAGCTCGTGCTCGGCGGCCAATCGCAAGAACACATAAAGAATGCAGTCTCGCCATTCTCTCTTGATTCCCTCGCTGTCGAGGACCTCGAAAACGAGATGCATCAGCCCCAAATGATCACCGGCGAAACTGTGAAGCTCGCCCAAAGAACTTTCGATACCTACCAGAGGCCGCCAGAAGAACGCAGGAAGAGCCTTGACCAAGCGGCCTGGAACCCCGCCCTTGTCCCTCTTTCGCAAACAAAGCTCAAGCGCGTCATCGTGAGTAAAGACCCCGATCTCCGGTCTCAACTCTTCAAGCAGCGCGTTACATAGTGTTGTCTTGCCAGATCCCGGCAGGCCGATGAATTCGACCCGGGCCCTCTTGTTGGCCTCCTTATTTCTCATGACTTATGAATCCTGAAACAATCCTTGGCGACCTCTTCCACTGATACGGAAGCGAACCGCCCGGTTAACGCTTTGAATTTGGCAATACCCTTCTTGACCTCATCAGCCGGAAGTCCAGGAAACTTCTGTTGCGAATAAGCAATATCCGCCGGATTCGGACGACGCACAAGGCGAAGAACCTGGCGCCACACCCTCTTGACCAGGGGAACAGGAGGTACAGAATCGTCGACAAACGGCTCCGCAGAGG
>JBFIFS010000035.1:0-18304 GCA_041602695.1 Kiritimatiellia bacterium | reverse complement strand
TCCTCCAGCCATGGTGCCGATGGATCCAGCACTCCCTGATGATGCTTCCAGCGAACCATTCGCAAAGATTTCCTTGTTCGCCCCGTCAGTCCAGACGTAATTCATCATATTGGCCTGCCCGGCCTTGAAGTTGGTCGAAATCGTACCATGCCAGTCATTGCCCCAATAGTTCATGCGGTACTGCGTTGAGTTCCGGAACCCAACATGCAGACTCTGGCTCCCGGAATTGCCGGTGGCCGCGCCATAAATATTGTTGTACGTTGTGGCCTTGGTCACAATGAAAGCTGAATGCGAGACGCCCGACATGAAGTCGAGATCGACATTAAAGAAGTCACTTGAACCGTCAAACGTAAGGACATGTCGCCCGTTCAGCCCTCCTGCCGTATCGGCAGGCTGACTGCCCGCCGCAGTCTGTGTGGCGTGTCGGGCATTCCCGCTCTTGTCCAACCAGTTGCTGACAGTACCGCCGTTAAGCAAGAGCGTTGCCGCGTCATCGGCGTCAAACCAGATTTCCGTTACCGCGTTGGATGGGGTCCAGGGCGAAGTTCCCCCCTCAAAATAGATGACTTGGTTCGTCCCGGCATCTACAACAGGCGGCTCGTTGTCATTATCGACCTCTGCAACGGTAACAGTGGCGCTATTGAAGAATCCGCCCCCATCAACGCAGCTGAAAATTGCCATGCCGTTCGTTTTATCAACATCCTCGCCTGCAGCAATTGAGACCTGCTGCCAGTTGGTGCCGTTTGCGGGCGTGAAAAACAACTGGCTCCCGGCAGATACAGTGAGGTCGGTGTCACCCGAAGCGCGAGCGACGTTAACGGTCACCGTATTAGACGGAAGCATGCGCAGTTTTGCCTGGAAATTGTTGGTACTGCCTTCGGAAACGGAAAAGGCATTCGTGGAAACAACGATAGCCGGCTCAGGGATTACGTTGATTGTGAAGATCTTCTCGTACCACGCGCCCTCAATGTCTGTAACGCGAACACGTATGCTGCGCGTCGGGCCGTCATCGTAGTCAAGGACGGCCGCAGTTTTCAGCGCCCCAAGTGTGGTGTTGTCAGAAATGAAATCGGGTATGGAAAACTGACTGTTGTCCGTGCTGCCTGCTCCCGAAACAAGCGTGTACCTGAAGACCTCCGCCGGATCCGCGTCCGTGGCACTCAGGTATCCGACCACCGTACCCGCGGAAACGCCCTCGTCCACAGCATTGGACGACAGGGCTATGTCCGTAGGCGCGACATTGTTCGTTGCCCCCTCCCAGATGCGCCAGTAATCGATGTAGTAGCGTACAGGGTAATTGGGATTGGCGGGATTTCCGCCTGCGTTTCCGCCAATAGCCAAGTTAAGCCAACAGTGGAAAGGCTGCGTGAAGGGATAACGCCAGTCATATGGAGCGTTCGGGCCCCAGGAGGGATTTGAGCTGCCGCTGTTCACCAGCTGGCTCTGTGGTACTGTTTTCAGGAGGACGTTGTCGATATACAGGCGCACATTCTGCTGGTCCCACTGGATCGTCCAGATATGAAAGTTCGTCCGCCATCCGGGGTCGATTGGCTCGAAGTAGCCAGGAACTGAGGTGCTTGACGAACGCCACTGTGCAGTCCATTCCGCCGCCGCCCCGACAGCGCAATTGGCTTTTATCGCCTCACCGTAATACTCCATTATGTCGACTTCGCCATTATGGGGCCACTGGCTGTCCATACCTGTTCCCCAGATTGCCGGCCACAGCCCTGGAACAGCAGGGATCTTTGCTCGAATCTGCGCGCGGCCATAGAGCCAGTAGTACTTTTCCCAGGTGTAGATACTGGCGGAGGTATAGTTGTACCCACCCATCGACTCCTCGCGCCCTTCGATGACAAACATGCCGTTCTCCTGCCAGCCGTTCGACTCACCTACCACGTAGTACTGGTCCTCATTATTGCGCTGGTAACCTTCCTCGTAAGTCCAGATAGCGGGATTCGCCTGCCCAACGCTTTCAAACTCCTCGCACCAGGTAGGGGGGATTTCGGCAGGCGCCCCATGTGTAACGACGATATACACGTAGTCGAAATGAACATCGTCACTCGGATTCGCTCCGTCATTATTTGCGAAACTGATACTGAGACTGGATATCTTCGGCCATGAATCTATCTGGTATGCGCCGCCCGTGATATCGACCGTGACCGCCCGGTTAACGTCGCCGTCCGCAGGCACGACAGTAGTATTTACCCCGTTGACCTGTATCGCATTCGTGCCGTTATATCCACCGTCGACACTGAATTCCATATGCAGCACGACCGAAGTTACCGCTCCTCCCACCCAGGGAAATCGGCTGATAACGATGTCCTGGTCCTTCGGAGCCGAACTCGAACTGCCATCGTTCGCGTGAACTGTGGTTACGTCGTTGCTTGCCCCGTTGACGAGGACATGCAAAGGCAGGTTGGTGGTCGCACCCCTGAGGAGCCCGGGCAGGCAGACCAGCAGCAGTAACACGCCGAAGACCATCGCCAGCCTCGGCGGTCTATTTACTCTTTCCGCAACCATTCATTCATTATCTCAAAATTAGCAATTTCTGTACATTTAATAAAAATGACCATATCATTAAAAAATGAGACCTGAATCTGGCAGGCCGTTTCATGTGCTGATGTATCTGAAGTGGTATCACTACAAGATACAGCTCGGAATATCGCGCTTCGCGCAGGAGGCCGGCTGGCACCTAAATTCAAGGGCCATACAGTACACGGGCTGGAAGCCTTCTGACTGGATCGGCGATGGAATCATCGCCAGCGGCGAACCCGAAGTGATCGAAGATGACCTGAGCCACCTCCCGAATGCACCCATTGTGTCCTTTGGCAGCAAGCCATGCCCTGACCGCTTCATGGTAGTCGACCATGACGAGGAAGCCCTTGACACAAAAGTCTTCAATTACTTCCGCCAAAGCGGATATTTCCGGTTTCTGCTGGTAGGCACGCTCAAGTCCAAAAGACGCGGATCGTATATTCCAAAACTAATCAAGGAACACGGGGGTGCCTGTCACGAACTCCATACGATCGACGACTTTCCCCACCCCTGGGAGCAAAGCAGGCTGCAGATCCTTGAATGCCTTAAGAAGCTGAAATACCCCCTGGCCGTGTACGCCCTGACAGACGAGCTCGCGGTCGGCGTCATAGAAACTGCCGTACAGGCCGGCATACGGGTTCCTGAAGATATTGCCGTCCTCGGAGTACACAACGATGAATTTGTCTGCAACTCGGTGCGGCCTTCACTCTCCAGCATAGACAACGATCTCGAAGGAATGGGATATGAGGCTGCTAGAAAGCTCCATGCGGCGATGACCGGTCAGCCAGAACCCCGAATAAGCATCGTCCCGCCCCGGGAAGTAGTCGTAAGGGAAAGTACCGTTTCAGTCGGCTTCAAATCAGAGGCCCTCCGCAAAGGGGTAAAGTTCCTGCGCGAGCGCTTCAGGGAACCAATCACCCTTGATGATGCAGCGCAGGCAAGCGGGGTGTGCAAGGAATATCTGGGGCGCCTCATGAAGAAAGAAATGAACACGTCGATTCATTCCGAATTACTCCGACTGCGGCTGAATTACGCTTGCGCCCAGCTTACCAACACAGAAGAAAAGGTCTCAGCTATAGCCCTGGATTCGGGCTTTTCAACAAATACAGCTTTCTACATAGCATTCAGGCGGACTCTCGGGTGCGCTCCGGGCCAATACAGGTCAGCAAACAGAACAGACCGAGAGGTGTCTCCGGCGATCAGGCCAGGTTCAAGACAATGAACAGCTTGAGAAAATCCCGGGGGCGAGCGCCTTGCACAAGGTCGCTAGCCTACAGCGCGGCGTTCAGAACCTGCTCCACCGTATCATGCAGGGTTTCAATCCTTACGGGCTTCTGCAGGATCTTTATGCCGTACTCTCTCGCTGCATCAGAAACTTCCTGAGTCATCCTGCCCGTACAGATAACGAAGTGCGACTTAAGATGAGGGGCCCTCTTCACCGCTTCACGCATGAAAGACACACCATCAAGAACAGGCATGTTCACATCGCTGAGAATGAGATCAAAGAACTCGTTCTCCAGCAGCTCCAGGGCTTCGTTTCCATTCGATACGATCCTCACCTCACCGTACCTATCCAACGCCCGCAAATATAGCGACTGCATGATTTCGTCATCCTCGGCGACCAAGAGCCGACGGTCCCATATGCCGGGCAGCGAGCTGATACTTAGGTGTAAACCTTTATCATCCGACTGCGCTGCAATGAAATCCTCTATCCTCTTCTCGTGGGCCTGGATCGTCGCGGCAATATGCTGGAACCTTGGCGAGTACGGCTTGCAGGTGCTCATTACATACAAAAAGATGTCATTCCATTCAGAAGACTCCGACTCTACGATTGCGGTAAGAATATGCTTGGCTTCGACCTGTCCGGATTCGATCTTGCTTCTCAACTCCCTGACAGGGGCTTCGATGCCTGCCTTGACGGCCTCATCAACCACGATTGCAGACTCCTGCTCGGAGGCCTCTTCTCCAAGCAGCTCGGCAGCGCTCCCCAAAACATGGTAGTGAAGGGCTTCATCTTCGGCTATCCGAAGAAGAAACTCCTTCAACTCAGGCTGGTCGTGAACAGCTTCCGCCGCCGCCAGATAGACTGTCGAGGCCAGGTCCTCAAGTCCACGAAGCCAGATAATAATATCTTTTAGACTCACTTAAAGTGCCCCCAGCTATAACGCATACATTCGAGTCAGCATATTAGTCATTTTCGCACGTTCATACCGGCGAAGTCAACAGGAGCATGAAATGGGGAAACTTAGGCTTTAATGCCTCACAGCCATGAATCGGCCTCCCCTAACCGCTGCCGCTCAAAGGATTATAACCCATCTGGCCCTTACCTGTAACTTTCCTTCGCCGTTTCCTCTTACTATGGTAAAAGGAGAGCTATTATGATTACAACTTGCTCATCGTGCGGACACGAGTTTGATACCGAGCTGGCACCTGAAATGAAGGGCGCCTGTCCAAAATGCATGGCGGACTTCCTTACAGGCGAGACCATGGTAGTCGAGCCTGACGTTAAAGTTAAACCGGGAATCGATATGGGGCCCCTGAAGGCCGGCGACAGCTTCTGCGGAATGGAGATCATCGATTTCCTTGGCCGCGGCGGCATGGGCTACGTCTATAAGGCCAAGCAGACTAAACTCGACCGGACGGTCGCCCTCAAAGTCCTCGACCCGGTGCTTGCGGCCTCGGAAGAGTTCGGACGCCGCTTCAACCGCGAGGCAAAAGCCCTGGCCGCGCTCAATCACCCGTCTATAGTGCAGGTCTTCGATTACGGCCAGGAAGATGACCTGCATTACCTGGTAATGGAATTTATCGACGGAACGACCCTGCGCCACATCCTGACCGGGCAACGCATTGAACCGGCAACTGCCCTTCGCTACGTTCCGCAGATATGCGACGCACTCGAATACGCCCACTCGCGGGGAGTGATACACCGCGACATCAAACCGGAAAACATACTCATAGACAAGCAGGGCTCGCTTAAGATTGCCGATTTCGGGCTGGCAAAGATGAACGACGGCACAGCAGTGGATGCCTCCCAGCTGACGATGACAGGCAACGTAATGGGAACATTAAGCTACATGGCGCCGGAACAGCTCAAGCAGTTCGCTTCGGTTGATCACCGAGCCGACATCTACGCGCTGGGAGTTGTCTTCTACGAAATGCTTACCGGTGAGCTGCCCATAGGCAGGTTCCCTGCCCCTTCAGAATCCGCGCGCATCGACGCCCGGCTCGACGGAGTCGTCCTAAAGGCCCTGGCAACCGATCCGGACAGCCGCTACCAGCAGGCAAGCGAAGTTAAGACGGACCTCAACGCAACAGGCGCTGCACCCGCGGCCCCTTCTGCCCAGCCAGCATCCGGCCCAAGACTGTCTAAACTGGCCCTATGGGGTGCGCTTGGAACGCCGCTGGCTATCGTATCGGGCCTTCTCGGGGCCTTTGTCTGCGAGATGTTTCGAGCCCCTATACCAACGGCTAGCGCCGCCACCATGCTGGCGTTCGTCGCCCTCATCGTCGGCGTAGCCCTTAGTATCGCGGGGCTGGTAGTAATCAACGACAGCAAAGGCAGGCTGCGCGGCCGCGGAGTCGCCCAGTTCGGAATCTTTTTTCCGACCGGCATGACGCTCTTCTTCCTCGGCACAGCGTTTCTGTACAATTCGGCCCCCACCATGATCACCGGGGACGGGAGCGCGTCCAGCGCATCCACAGAACTTATACCAATGTTTTACAGCGCTGTCGCAACAGCTTACGCATGCTTCTGCTTCATAAGGTTCCTCCGCTTGCGGGCGTTCGCGGTGATCCTCACCGCTGTCATAATCATGGGTCCAGTGGTCACCATGGTCTATATGAGGACGAGCGGAACAGAGCACAGACTGCCAGAATTTGAGGAAGAATTTATCAAAACTTACTCAATGAGCGCGAGTTCGACGCGCTTGTCCTCGCCGGAAACTGCACCGTGGGAAAGACTTGAGAATTTGTCTGATTACGGGATGAAGGGAACACTGCTCACCGAGGAACTTCTTCGAATCGTCAAAGCCGACTCGCTCAGCGCGTACACTGAGGGAACGGTGGCGGAGGTACAACTGACAGATATTAAGGGTCAAACACTGAAACGGTCAGAGGTGCTGGACTTTATAAAGCACTCCCACGTCCAAAGCGTTGCCTCTGGCTACGACGGCACGAAGATAGCCCTTCGCACCCCCTCGGTTGACAGTGATGTGAATACTGCTCTGATCGTCACCGACGAAGAGTACGAGTTCGAAGTGCCGGTGGTCAAAGTTTCAGGAGTTGGCTGGCGAATTGCGGACTGCGCCATTGTTAAGGCAGCTGTTATTGAACTGCTGCGAGCGAACTCCGAAGACTAGACTAGTCCACTAACATCAGACTGAGAGAAACGGCCGAAGGCAAGTGTATGACCAACGACCCGGAAACACCGATCGGAGGGGAACGGATATCCTTCCAACCGACCGTCTGGACACAGATACTGCGGGCGCGTGACGGATCAGAAACGACCGCCGTTGCGGCGCTCGGACACCTCGTAGATCTTTACTGGAAGCCGGTCTACTTCCACATAAGAAGGCAGGGCTACAACATCGAAGATGCGAAAGACCTCACTCAGCAGTTCTTTGCCCGCATCATGGAGCCGAACGCGTTGAAGAATGTAGACCCGGCTAAGGGCAAGTTCCGGACTTTCCTGCTGGCGTCAGTCAGGCATTTCCTGTGCGACGAATACGACAAGAGGAACGCGCTAAAAAGGACACCGACCCTCGATTTCGAGGAGGCCCAACCCCAATACCAGGAAGGGAGTACCTTCGAGCGAGACTGGGCCACGATCGTCCTTGACCGCGCGTTCGCGAAGCTGCGGGAGCAGACGCCGCGCGAAGCGCGCGTCCTTGAGGCGCAACGCACCGGCAAAACGAGCTACCGCGAGCTCGCCGAGGAACTTGGAGCCACGGAGGCCAATATAAAAGTAATGGCGCACCGCGCAAAGAAGCGCCTGCGCGCTATCATCCTGCAGGACCTGAGAGAAACCGTTTCGACCGAGAAGGACGCCGAGGAGGAGCTGAACGCGCTCTTCCGGGCATTCTCAGCGTAGCACGCGTCTCAGCGAGCGCAGAGGCATGCCGACCGGTCATTCCCTTGAAGAAGAACAGCTCCGGCTCTTGTGGCTTTAGCTATTTTAGGGCGCGCTGGTAACTGCCAGCCGATAGAACAGCTTCTGCGTGGTCGTCTCAGACCAGGCGTTCAGGCCATTCACCGGGTTCTTTTGCCCGGCAGCCACCCATGGTCCGGTGAGAAGGTTGGTCGAAGCTTCGATTGTAATCGCCGGTATGGCAGCATCAACACCAGAATGCTGCCATTCCAGCTGAACGCTCGTTCCGCTATAGCTGACCGCATCTATCCTCAGGTGAGAGCCGCCATCGTGTGGATCAGTACCGCTCCAATACTCCTCCCAAGTCGAAAACCCGTCACCATCAGGGTCTGCCATCACTTCCGCTTCATAATCAGTGATCACATTTGTAGCTACGGAATCCAGCCATGCGTGGGGCACTGAGTGGTTCGTCGTGACCGGACCGCCAATCAGTGTCGTAAAAGTCCAGCTGGGACTCGCCCAGACGTTACCGGCATCATTGCTTGCCCGGAATGTATAGTAATACGTTTGACCGCCAGTCAAACCGCCAACCGAGTAGCCGACACTCGTGGAAACATCAGACCATGAACCGACGTACGTGCTGGAAGCCCAGGCTTCCATATTGCTGCCTCCATCACTTGTACCAAAATGCACATATACTTCGAAGTTTGTCCCACCGCTGTCCAGCAAGGCCGTCAGGACTGCCGAACCGGCGGTTATGCTGCTCGCCCCGGTGTTGGCGAGGGCTCCCGCGCTCTGGCTCTCGGGATAACTTGTCGAGAGTCCGTATTTTGCCGCGAGATAACTCCCCACTGCGTCTTCATCTTCGCTTGAAAGAGGTACGTCATAGATCAGTATTTCTGCAATCTTCCCCTCCCAGCTGCGTCCATAGCCACGATCGCGAGAAACGCGGCTGGCCGTGACATTGGCGGTCGTGATAAGTGATATGATCGCCGGCTCGGTCGGCCTGCTAACAAGCGTTCCGTCAACGGCGGCTCCATTCACCTCTGTCGTACCGCTCTTTATGTTGCCGGACGTGTATCCGCCCCACATCTTGTCTCCGCTGCTGTGGAAGTGATAGCTGTTATCATCACCAAGAAGGAATTGCTCGCCGGAAGTGGCGTAGGAGTCGTGCACAACCCAGAAGACAGTTCGAATGGTCCCTATTTCCGTGAACTGGAACCAGTCCCCGCCGCCGGCGGCAAATTCGACTGCCGGCTTACCGTTGAGCTCGGGAACCGAAGCGCGGTACTTGGGGCTGCCCCCGGCATGTGACAAGTCGTATGTTCCCGGGTTGGCTGAATTCTGCCAGGCAGTAACCTGCTCGCCGTCCGAAACTCCAGAAATGCCTGCTGCATCCCAGTGCGCCACAAGCCCGCTGGTCACCGGTACTGCTGATATGCTGCCTGCCGGCGACCCGCTGAAAGAGACTGCCAAATCTGACCAGTCAGAGCCGTAGGAGTTTGCTGCATAGCATCGGAACCAGTAAGTGGTGTTGGTTTCCAAACTCGACACCTGGCTGGACGCTGTCGCTCCTTCCAGCACAGCACCCATCGATACAACATGGTCCCAGTCACCCGTGCTGCTTGTGCCCGCATCGTTGTCACCCCAGCAAATCCACATGTCAGCGGAAGCACCATCCGTAAGAACTCCGCCTATCGTTGCGGCAGTGATTCCGTTGACTACCGCTTCCTGGCTCTCAACGATAGGCTGCCCAAGCCTGGTGCCAGCCAGGGCGAAGGTGTAAACAGGAATAGAAGGATCTGTGCTTGCGATAGAGACCAGCGCTGTATGCAGCCCTGCCGACTGCGGCTGGTAGGTTATCTGAAAGTCCGTCGAGCCTAGCGGGGAAACGGTTCCTGCTGCCGCATCCTGGCTCAGCACGAAATGCGCGTTCCCTCCAGAAAGATCAACACGCGGCGAGCCCGTAAGCGTAAGCGACTGCGAACCGGAAAGATTCTTTATATTAAAGGCCTGCGCCACTGAACCTCCCGGGACAAGCCCGAAGTCAGTTCCCATCGCGGCTTCAGGAGTCGTATCGCCTGCAGTGATCGCGAAGCCGTTGCCGAGCACCTGTATGTCGGCAGGCGCGGGTCCGGCACTGCGGGTGTTCATGAAGTCCCAGGAGTCTGAAACACCCTCATAGACCGGATCAGAAGAGGATGTGGCCAGGATCACATCGAACGCATAAGACCCGGCCGGGCCGGTCTCCCCGACAACAGTAACCGTCTGTTCATCCGAGTAGTTCTCAGGAGTAAAGGTAAGGGCGCTCGGTGTTACCTTGCCTGCGAAGCGGTCGGACGTCGTGACTGCAACCGTTACATCGGAAGTCGGCGCCAGTATGAACCGGACCGAAAGCGTCTGCGAGCTTGATGGCGTAACATTCGTCGCATTCCAGGCAGTCGGCATGACCTTGAAGCCCGGAGCCCGGCTCTGGCAGCGGCCCATTCGCCAGGCGGTTTCATAACCGATCTTTCGGGCCTTCCAGGTCGTGTCCGGCGTTGCCGGCTCGGGATCGAGTGGGCAGCGGCCGGAGTACATAGTATACATGAACGTCCCTACCGCCTCATCGGTAGGATCGCTGAGGTGCGTTCCGTCCCTCTTCGGGTTCTGCGTTGGATCAACCTGGTGTATGGACGCGTAGAGCGTTCGGGTTGGTATATTTCTGGATGTGGGCGATTCGACGATCATGCGGTTGGCCAGGTCATTGTCCTGCTTCTGCATGATTCCGATGAACTGGTCCGGAGTCGTCCAGCCGCCCTGGTAGTAGAACCCAAATCCGAGTTGCCAATACGAAGGGTTGATGACATAGGCCTTGTGATCTTCCGCGTAAAGGCCCGATCGCCCAAGGTTGAAAGCAATAGGCATCTCGCGGCCTGTGGGCCAGCCAAGCCCGTCGTCCTCTGGCGTATTGCTGTTGTACCTGTCGCAGTAGTCTGAAATCTGGGCGATATTGCAGCGGGCCAGTGCCGTGTTCAGCTTGGTCTTGAATCCCTGCTCGGTGCTCGTGCCCCTTTCGCTGTAATGGACCTGTCGCCTCTTGTCGTTAAGCATTAGGTATGGATTCTGGAAGCTGAATGTTCCCGTATATTGAGGCTGGCCTGCATTGTTGTTCACCGTAGTGAAAGCCGTGTCGGCCAGGGAATCGTTATAGCTGTATGATGATGCCTTGGCGTTCTGCCCCCATATCCTGCTGTAGATTGCGGCAGCGGCTATGTACGCGCCGTCATTACTCGGGTGTGTCCCTCCTGCAGGAGAGCCCGCCGCCTGCCAGGCGAGTCCGGCCGGCACGACCTTGAGCCCTGAGGACCTGCCAACGCGGTAGGTTACCTCCTTGTAATGCGCCACGCTCGAGTCGGAACCCGCCCCGGGCCATGGCATCAGGAGCACCGTTTCTGCTGATCCTTTGGCAACTTCCTCCGCCACCTTCGCAACGCCGTGAGCATAGACACCCGGCGTGTACTCCATGTTGTACGGGTCGCCTATCAGGATGACATAGTCCCATTCCGTTCCGCCTTCTCCGCGGAGATTGGGCCACCGCGTTGTCGTTTCGACATCTGCCGGGTACGGAAAATGAAACCATGTAGCCAAGTCGTACGCGTAAGCGCCCCAGATCCCGTCGGCATGATACTGGTACCGGTCCTCGACAACCACGTTTACCGACCCAAGGCCGGCGCCCGACAGGATGTTCTCCAGCTCGGTCGCGATCTTCGTAGGCGAAAAAGGCGCTGAGGTAGGATCGGACAACGCCTTCTCGTTCTCCCATGAGCCGGGTGCACGGTGCTGCTCGCCGGAGTCCCGGGAGCATCCGATGACCAGGACCTGAACCGAGGACACATCATTGTCAGTGATGGTGATCGTATCGGTGGCCGTGCCGATTTCATATCCTGCGCCCGAGGCGAGCGTAAGAATGGCGGTTTCAGCCGGCTCGTCGAATACCGTATCGTCCACAGTCGTCAGCGTAACCTCCACCGAGGCTTCACCCGAAGCAAACGAGACCGAACCAGCAGGACTGATGCTGTAGTCGTCCGTCTCGGCGGCGGTGCCGCTCAGGCTGAAACCTACCGTCAATGCCCCACTGGTGTCACCCGTACGGCTGACGGTCCAGACACCCCCGTCCGCTCCCTCCTCGGAGGCCGAAGGGTCCGTAGCGCTTACAGACACCACGGGCAATGACACGGTGGCGTCTCCTGTGACCTGCACATCGTCCAGGCAGACCCCAAAACCGTACTTGGCGTTCCCTTCGAAAGCGATGCGGCTGTTTGCGCTTGGCGCAGGAAGCGGCACCGTGCGCTGTGTCCATGCCGCAACGCTAGCGGTATAGTATGCCAACTGTGACCAGCTCGTTCCTCCGTCGGTGCTGTAGAACACCTTCAGCTCGTCCTGGTCGTTGGGCCATACTTCCTGGGTATGCCAGAAGGTCAAAGACAAGTTCGTATAGACTTCAGACCAGAAGACAGGAGAGATGAGCCGTGCCTTATTGTCGCCTGTATTCGCCAGGAAAAGGGTCGCGTTACGGCTCCCGCCGTGTGCCGAAGAAGGGTTGCTGCCTCCGTTCTCTCCTCCTCCCGACTGAATCTTCCAAGTGGCGCTGCCCGAGATCTGGCTCTGCGACCAGCCGGCGGGAAGACTTGAGGATCCTTCGAAATCTGTTTCGAGTAAGACCGCGGCAGAAGCCGGGCCGCCGACGATCGTGAGGGCCAAGAACACTGAAGCTGTTGCGGCAAGGAGATCCAGGCTTGTATGTTTCATTTAGCGACTCCTGTAAGCGTTCATAATCTGTCGCGATTATTGCCTTGCCTGCGAAATGTGACAATATGTACACTTACGACTGAATGTCCGACTTATTGCGACAAATGAAAACAGGCGGAAATACTCGAGTTGCGGCTGGTTACGCAAGCAGAACAGCGGAGCCGCCCGCAGCCGTCATAGGTACCGACAAGCACGGGATGGCGGATTTCGATCCGGCTTTCCTGAGGGCCCTGACCGACGAGGCGCTTCGCCGCAACTGGCAGCTTATCGAACTGCTGTTTTTCGGAGACCGGCCGCCGGAGGGCGTCGAGATCGACGGAATATTCACCCGCTCCATTCCAGACAGTGACCGCGTCAAGAAGCTTAAGTCATTTACAAAACACCTGGTCCGCATCGGGTCGGCGCCTCACCCGCTGGACCGCTCACTCCCGGCAGTTCTCCCTGACCTTGAGGCACAGGGACGGCTGGCCGCCAACCACTTCGCCGAGCGGGGGTTCTTCCGCTTGGGTTTCGTGGGGCGGCGTCCCTGGAGTATCTACAAGAATCTCTATCTGGGGGTCAAAAAGGGAGCAGAGGAAAGAGGAATGGCAGTCGAGCTCCTGAGCCTGCCCGCCTTCTCACCGGCGCATCAAGACGGAAACACGTTCGCATTTCAGAAGTTCACCGAATGGGTCCGACAGGTACCCAAACCGCTTGGTCTGGTTTGCCCAAGTGACCCATTCGCCGCGAGATTCTGCGCCTGGGCAAGGTCCGTGGGCGTCAGGGCTCCGACTGATGTTGCAATCCTGGGCAACGGAAACAATCCGGCAGTCTGTGAGCGCTCATTGCCTCGCCTCTCATCGATAGATGTTTCAGAATACGAAAGAGGTGTTGCCGCCTGCGAGCTTATGGCAGACCTGCTCGCGGGAAAGAAACCGCCCCGCAAAGCAGTGATGATTCCTCCCTCGGGAATCACCGTCCGCGAGAGCACCGACGTTCTCGCCGCAGTCGATCCCGTAGTGGCAAACGCGCTTCTCTATATGTGGCAGCATGTTTCAAAAGACCTGTCAGTGGACGACATCGCCGACCACGTCGGCGTGCATCGCAGAAAACTCGAACGCGCCTTTCGCTCGGAACTGAACCGGGGAGTCAACGCTGAGCTCCTCCGGCGTCGCCTCGAAAAAAGCGGAGAACTGCTGTGCGAAACAGACTTAACAGTAACGGAAATATCCGCAATCACCGGGTTCCGGTCTGACGATTACTTCTACCGCGCTTTTCGGAGGGCCTTTGGCGCCACTCCTCTCCAGTGGAGAAAGACCCATAATCCGTGATGCCGTCAGTTATCTCAACCCGCGCCAGGCCAAAGGATCTATTCTTCCACAACGACGCGGAAGCCCACGTTATATACCTTCTGGTAATCCCGATAGGCACGCCGGAACGATGACGTGCAGAGCTTAGGGCGATCATACCACGACCCGCCGCGAACCACCCTTTTTCCGCTGAGCTCCTGGTCGTTCCGGCCGTCGTCAGACGCGTATGGGTAGTCGCGGTAGAGCGAAGCAGTCCACTCGGCCACATTCCCGTGCATGTCATGCAGCCCCCACGCGTTCGGCTTGTAGCTGCCCACGGGAACGGACAGGAAGCCGCCGTCATTGACCGTACCTGCCTGCGGAATCCAGTTGTCAAAAATGTTTTCGGGGTTCTTGTACGCTGCCCGCCGCCAGTCCTGTATGTAGGGGTTTCCTGCGAAGTGGTGCAGCATGACGTCCGCCATGTTTGCGTACTTCGAGAAGTCAGCATCGGTCTCACCGTAGTTCATAGGTGTACCCGTGCCCGCGCGACAGGCCCACTCCCACTCAGATTCAGTTGGAAGACGCACCACCTTGCCTGACTTCTCAGACAACCAGGCACAGAAGGCGACAGCCTCACGCCAGCTCAACCGCACTGCCGGAGCGTCCGGCTGGTTAACTGGATATCCGGTAACGCCGAACTGATACCCATGCCTGTCCTCGTGGCGACTGTCATGCTCAGGGTCAAAAAGCTGATACTGCCTGTTGCTGATCTCGGTCTTCGCCATCCAGAATCCCTTCTCGACGGCAACCCTGCTCATTGGCGCCTCATCCGCGTAGCCATTTACTGACCCCATTGCAAAACTTCCTGACGGAACATACACCAGCTCAACACTGATATCCCCTCCCAGCGCAAGTGACTTCTCGGACTGATCGGGGATTGGGCCAATCATCGGATTCACCGCCAGCGCTTGATGCACCGGTACCGTCGAAGGCGCGACAGGTTTGAGGGGCGGCGCATCAAACTCAGGCATAACTTCATGATTCTCCGCAACGTCAGCATACTCTTCTCGCATCTTCGCGCGGCGCTCTTCTTCAAGTTTCGCGCGCTCACCTGCAATTGCAGACCAGCGGCCGTGGAAAGGCGTATTTAGATCAATCCATACCACAAGGCGATCCAGAGCTTCATCGTCAAGTTTCACGCCATGGTGGCCTTTCTCGAGAAGCATAATCAGCTCGCAGGTATCAGCGTGGAATTCCATGGGGGTCAGCAGCTTCATTTCGCTTTCCTCCCCGGAATGCCTCGTGAAGCGAAAGAGATTGAAATAGGAAACGGTGAACTTGCCGCCCGCTCCTTTCCCATGGTGTTTTGTTGTCCAGCCCTTAAGCGGAACGTCCCCGCCGAGATAAGGGACGGTTTTGCCCATATGCACAATCGTCAGTTCATTGCTGACCGGTTTAGATGACGCATGACAGGAGAGACAGTACTTGTCCAGCACAGGCTGGACTTCACGGGAAAACTCGTAATTACGGACCGGCCCGCGCCATGGTGTTATGTCTGACGGAGTCTTCCGGGAAGCCTTGGCAATCCTAACCGATGGGGTTGTACCCGCCCCCTCATGGCAGCCGATACACGACACGCTCTCACCAGGACGGGCAACAAACCAGCTCCGCATGAGCTGCAGCGCCCTGCCCTCTTTGTCCAACGGCTGGATGGAGATAGGCGTATTGGCAGGGACCCGAAACACCGCAGAGCCATCATCCTCAACCGGCACAGTCCCGAGGATGCGCCGCATGTCCCATGGGCCGTCCATACCGATAACGCCATAGAGCCCGCCCAGATTCCTGTATCCGTAAGTGTAAGTGAACAGGCGAAGGCTCGCGACCTCACCGCGGGGTATGCCCTCGAGGCCCGGGCCTTCGTAGATGTCACTTATGAAAACTGTCCCGTCCTTGCGCCCACGGATGACCTTGTCAGGGATCACAGGCGGAACAGGAGTCTTCTGAAGAGGTACAGGCTCAAGGAGCGCAAACCCAGGCTCATGCTTGAGAAGCGTCATGTTATCGAAGACATCAATAAGATAGAGATTCCATCCGGGCGGCGCGCCGGGAATATGATTTCCTGACACCAGGAAGTACTTGCTGCTTAAAGGATAGGGATGAAGAAACCTCGGCCTGCTCCCGTCCACCAGCCTGTCGCTGACCAAGGGTTTGACCTCTTTACCATGGCCCGGCAAACGCTGCACCACACCATCAGCTTCCATGTGCCCCTTCGCTGTATCGAAAAGAACAAGCTCGCCTTCGCGCCGCACGCCGTGATGTCCGGTTACGATGCCCGCAAACATCGCTGAATTGCCCGGAACCGGACGCCCGTAGAAGATGCTGTTCGGCCAGAAGGAACTCGTGCCGTAATAAGACCTCTGGTTGGACCCATCCGGATTCATCGTCATCATGATCCTCGAGTTAGCATGAGCCAAGTCAGCGTACTCCCACCTCAGATACATGACGCGGCCGTCCGCCATGACCTGCGGGCACCAGGCATGCTCCTGGTCAAAGGTCAGCTGCTCCATTTCCGAGCCATCGGCCCGGCAGCGAAAAGCATTGGCAACGGGCGCCCTGCCGTTGACGCATGGCACAGCTACATGGGGCGCCGTTGAGGTAAAGAGAATGCGGCCATCAGGAAGATAACATGCATCATAGTTGTTGACCTGAGCGTCCTGGGTCTGTGTGACCTGACGGAGCTGCGTGCCGGCAGGCCTCCTGCCGGTCAGCGGATCGACAGCAAGCTCCATCACATGCCAGGCGCCATTGCTCCCTAATGACGAGAAGAGAACTCTGTCGGCGTCATAATGCAGATCTACGTCACCGATAAAGCCGCCGTCTTCCGGACGACAAACGGTCTCCAGAGGACCCGCATCCTTAACAGAGAACACTGCCAGATCATTCTCGTATCCCTTCTTAGACACACTCGAATTGCTCTCCCAGTTACAGGGAAGACCCAGCTTGCCCTGGGCCTTTCGCCGAACAGTCAGAAGTTTGTCGAAGCTCAGCAATGGGTTCCTGAGCAGAACGCGCCGCTTGAATGCCACGAGCTCTGCGGGCGGCGTATTACTGCCAGTCAGTGCCCGGAGTTCGTCCAGAAGCGCGCCGGAATCCTGGAACTGCTCCGGCCAGGTGTCGGCCATGTCCTCTATAGCCAAAGCAAGCGCCTCGGCATTAGCAGGAATGGACGGAATCACCGGCTTGGAATCGGTTTCCTGCGCGGCAGCGTGCAGGCCGCCACAAAGCAGAGCGAGCACCATGGCTAATCTGTAGATTGATCTAATCATCACGTATTCTTGCGTCTTGAGCAGAGGCAAGTCTAGCGCTGCGGCCCACAGGCTTCAAGCCTTGCGCCTTCCGACGGCGTCCGCGACGCAAAAGCACTCACAGTTAGCACATTGCCACAGCCGAGCAAAAGAAGATACGCTATCGACCGATGTTCAAGGTTAAGGAGAAGAAAACGCGCGGCACGGCAGCCTCTTTAAGTCAGAAAGGAATCAAGCAATGGACTTGTTAAAGGTCATTATTATTGTCATCTCCATCGCGCTTATACTGGTTGGGACTGTCGTCTGGCTGGCCGGGCTGCTCTCAAAAAACGTCGCACGCAAGATGCTCGGACTCCAGATACTGGGCGCGTGGATCATCCTGGATTTCATCTGTGTCATCCTTGCGTTATGCCTGGGATGGTTTAAGTAACCTAGGCCTCCCGCCACCAGTAAGGCTTCCACACCTTTGGTACGGGCTTCTTCTCAGTCGCCCTCTTCCCGAACAATGCCGGCACCGCTTCCCGTGCGTAGGCGTCAAGTCGGCCCTTCAGCCGCGCAAATACGTCCGGATGACGGCCCGCCACGTTCTCCGTCTCGCAGGGGTCTGTATCGAGGTCAAACAGCTCGAAGCGCTCTTCTTCATCATCGCCCAGGGCAGAAGTGGGACCCAAATGTCCATTGCGAACCAACTTCCACCGCCCGATACGAATAGCGCTTGAACGTCTATCCCTGGCATTGAGCAGGATCTCCCTTTCGGGATCCATATGACCCGATGCGATATAGGGCCATGCGTCTACGCCGTCAAGCGGCTTGCCTTCTGATATTGAGGATCCAGCGAGGGTCGCAAGCGTAGGATAGATGTCTACGGCATGCATGTGCTGCTCCACTATTGTGCCTGGCTTGATGCGGCCCGGAAAAGACACGGCGGCCGGAACCCTTACGCCGCCCTCGTAAAGGAGCATCTTCTGGCCGCGCAGGGGATCATTACATCCGCCCTGATACGACGCGCCATTGTCTGACATAAACAACACGAACGTGTTCTCCTCCATGCCCTCCTCGCGCAGCGTTTCCCTGATTCTGCCTATGGCAGCATCCATGCTGCTTACCAGGGCGGCGTAGAACCGCCTCCGCTTCTGGCGGAGGTCATGCTTATCACTGCTCTCACCGTCAAATATCTTCGGGGTAGCCATGTCAACGCCCTCGTATTGACCCAGGTCAAGATCCTTTGCCTGCAGAGGAGTGTGCGGAGCGGTGAACGGCACATAGAGGAACAGCGGTTTAGATACGTCCCGCTCCCTGATTACCCTTACTGCTTC
>JBFIFS010000034.1:0-18330 GCA_041602695.1 Kiritimatiellia bacterium | reverse complement strand
TTGACGGCCTGCCTTATACCCTGGGAATCAAGTCCGATCTTCGCCCTTATGTCATCAAGCGTCCCGTAGAAACAGCAGAATTCGTCCGGTAAACCGTGCCTCGCAGCGCTTATTCCCGGGATTTCGCATACGGCCTCGTGCAGCCCAAAGGCATCGTGTACTACGAGGCATTTCGTGCGGGCAAAAGGCATCAGCGCGTCTGCATCGAACGGCTTAATGGTATGGTAATAAACTATGTTGACCGAAAGATCCTCGACAGCAGCCAGGACGTTCTTGAGAATCGGCCCAGCCGTTATCACAGTCACCTCTGCCCCGGCATCACGAACAACTACGCCCTTGCCAAATTCCGCAGGAAGATCCTCACCGTGCTCGTCAGCCGCTATTCTGAAATATGTCGGCCGCCCGTTATCGTACTGAGACCTCATAAGGCTCTCAAACTCCTTTTTGGATCCCGGCTGAGTCACCTCCATGCCCGGGAGGAGGCGCAGAATGGCCAGATCCGTATAGCAGTGGTGGGTAGCTCCATCCCACGCATAATCAAAGGACCCACCGCAGCTGACAATATTTCCCCCAAAGCCATTGTAGCACATGTCCAGCTTGATCTGCTCATAACTGCGCTCTGTGATGAACGGTGCTATCGTATGAACAACCGGGTGGAACCCCTGCGAGCTAAGCCCTGCAGCAATGCTTATCAGCGTGTTCTCGCAAATCCCAACATTGTAGAAACGGTCTGGAAACCTGGAAGAGTACTCACGAAACAGGAAGACGCTAATGTCACCAAAAATCATGACCAGACGTTCGTCCGATTCCGCCAGGCTCAGCATCGTGTCTTTAAATAGCTGCCGCATCCAACTCCTCCACCAAACTCGCGAGCTCCTCCTCTGACGGCGCCCTCCTGTGCCAGGCATAGACCTCATCGGAAAGCGTTGGGCAACCCTTGCCCTTGACAGTATCAGCAACCACTACACGCACGTTCGTGCGCTCGGACTGAATAGCCGAACAGAGCGCGTCAATATCGTGCCCGTCAACTCTCTTGACATCGCATCCGAATGACTCGAATTTTTCGACCGGATTGAAAATAGGAAGCGCCCGACCCTGAGAGCGATTGTGGTCAAAGAGCACAGTGAGGCCGTCCAATTCAAGGTGTGTCGCCGCCATTAGAGCTTCCCATACTGTGCCCTCGTTCGCCTCGCCGTCCCCAATAACACAAAAGACCTTGCGGCCGCTCCCCTGGATCTTAAAGGCCATGGCCATGCCCACTGCCAGCCCAATACCGTGACCGAGCGAACCCGTGGAAGCTTCAATGCCAGGCACTTTGAAGCGATCCGCGTGACAGCCGAAACTCGAACCAAACCCTCCAAATGAAAACACCTGGTCCATCGGAAAGTATCCTAAGTGGGACAGGGTGCAATATAGCCCGAGCGCACCATGACCTTTGCTCAATATGAATATGTCCCGCGCGTCCCACGTCGGATCAGCCGGGTTATGTTTCATGCATTTGTAGGACGCCAGAAGCAACTCCACGATGGAGAAGCACGTGGGTATATGGCCATGACCGCTTGCATGCGAGACCCGCAGAACCTGTTCCCTGATTTGACGAGATGCAGAGTTCAATCCAGCTCCACGTATGACATCCGGGAAGTCATGGGCATACGCCTGATCTTCAGATCGCGCAGTCCAAACACTTCCTTCACTGCAAGGGTTTCCCCGGGAAACACATCATCGCAAAGTTCGTCAAAGACTAAGACCGTACCCTTGCATACATGAGGCCTTATGGCTTCAAGTGCTGCCTTTGTCGGGGCATAGATATCAAAATCAAATATTGCAAGCGACACGATTGTTTCGGGGTGCTTCTTGAGGTATGCGGGTATCGTGACAGCGGCATTCCCCCGCACAAGTTCATACTTCTTGAGATGCGCTATGGGATTCAGGGCCTCCTGCGTGGTAAGTATGCCTGCCAGCTCTTTTTCATACTTCTTAGACACGGAAAAGGAACCGTCCCTGCACTTGCACTCGCTGCCGTCTTTCTTGCTGATTCCCTTGAAGCCGGCGAACGTATCGAACCCGACTATTTTTCTGTGCCTGTTGAAAGGTTCGAAGATTCCCCTTAAAGCAGAGAGGACTGACAAAGACTGTCCCCATCGTACCCCGAACTCCATTATCACGCCGTGACTGTGCAGGATCTTCTGGTAAATCTCATATAAAAAAAGAATTCTGGAAAGGTTCTTGGACGTGAGGAACAGCCCCAGATTCGCAAGCAGCTCGTCTTCAGGAATGGGCGACGACTTCAGGAAATCGACCATGTCTGACTGAGAAGCCTTTTCCGATGAGCTCGAAAGCACTATCGCATCGTGTTTCTTGGTCTTCATACCTTCTCTTCCTTTCCTCTAAAGCAACAGCAAAGCTCCGCGACCGACAGGCGCAACGGCGTCTATCGCGACAGAAACGACCTGCCCTTTCCTACTCTATCCCGCCAATACTCGAGAAGGTCCTGCATCGTCTTCTCGAACGGTATCTCCGGCTTCCAGCCCGTGTGGGCAGTGAACTTCGCAGTGTCAGGCACCTGCAGGTCAGCATCAAGCGGCCTGAGCCTGCTCTCTTCAGTTTCCACTGATATATCATCACGCGTCGATATCGACAGCAGGTGCTTGAGCATGTCGCCGACCGTACATGTGTATGTTCCACCTATGTTGTAGAACTCGCCCGGCACAGGGTCGACCGTCACGAGCATATAGTACGCCCGTACGGCGTCACGGACATCGGACCACGTACGAAGCGACTCCAGGTTTCCCGTTTTAACAACGGGCGGCAGCATGTCCCTTTCAATCATGGCAATCTGCTTGGCAAAGGAGGATTCGGCAAACACGTCCCCTCTTCTGGGGCCCGTATGGGTAAACATTCTAGTACTCATACACTTCTGCCCGTAGGCCTCAGCATGAAAACGACTGATCAGGTCCGTACCTATCTTCGAAATGGCATAGGGAGACGCAGGATGATAGGAACACAGCTCCCCTATCGGCAGGTTCTCTCTCGGCACGCGCCCAAAGACTTCAGAGGAGGAACATACATGTATGACCGGGTCAATGTCCTTGCAGCGGCGCAAGGCCTCCAGAAGGCGCTCCGTGCCAAGAATATTCGTGTTCATGGTATCCAGAGGAGAACTGAAGCTTGTCGAGGGATAGCTCTGGGCCGCGAGGTGAAATACATAGTCAGGAAGAGACTCTTCAATTGCCTGCTGAAGCGAGACATAATCATTCAGGTCGGCGTAGAGAAAACGAACTCTATCCTTTCTGTTTGCCCTGTCCAAAAGGTGCTCGACATTGTCCAGGGGACTTCGCCACCTGCAGACCCCGCAGATCTCCCAGTCCGTGTTCTCAAGCACGAAATCGGCAAGGTGACTGCCGACCATTCCAGTAATTCCTGTAATTAACGCCTTCATCTTCTAAGCCTCATATAATTGCACGAAACCCGATCACAGTCAAAACATCATGATCCCGAGGTCATGACAAATACGATCAACAGAGTTCTCCCATCATAAGAATAAACGTAGGCCGGCTTGAGCTCCGGATAAGCAGCGGTGAATGGACGCCAGTCGTTGAAGTGCCCGCCGCTCTGATCAGGAAGGAGCCTCGTAGGAAATACAAATACCACGTTTCCATGCGCGTCTACCAGCCCCTTAGCCCAACTCCTGATTTCCTCCGGAGGCGTCCCTCTTCTCAAATGCTGGTTAAAAAAGATATAGCGGAAAGGAAACCCGAAATTGCTGAGCTCGTAGACAAGACGATGGGTCATTATGTAGTCATTAAGCACAATCAGCGCGCCCGAATCAGCGAACTGAGACTTGATAAAGTCAGACACTTTCGCATGCCCACGCAGTCTGTCCACTTCAAACGAGGGGGCTTTGTGAAGAGTGTAATCTACATAGTACCGCTTATAAGTCAGGTAGTTTGCAAACAGGAGGCCTAAGCTTAATGCTATACTGGCGCCTAAAGCCGCAGTTCCCGTCTTCTTGAAGAGCTGCTGCAGCAGCCCAACCATGCCGACAGCAGCCAGGATGCAGAGCGCGGGGAGAAAGATCAAAGAATACCTATGCGCAAAGAGAAACCCCAAAGTGATTGTCAAAAAGGAGAGCAAGGCCCAGAAAGAAACTATTACCTGAGGCAACGCCCTCCTCTTACAGGCGAGTACAATCCCCACCACGAGGAATATCGCCAAAAACAGATGTAGCGCCGGCACGCCTTCAAGATGCTTGTCGTCGTGATCAACCTGTCGACTGTCCACAAACAGCAGCTTGAGAGCGTAGACAAACTTGCCGAAGAGCGTTGGCGAATAAGCCGGTATGGCCCCCATAGACACGCGGGTAAAGAGTGATTTTATGAAGGTCTGATAGATCCCGATTACTTCCATGTCATAGATCAGCGAATAGGCAAAGATGAAGACAAAATGCGATAGAAATATGACCAGGCCAACGAGCAGAAGATCAGAAAGAACGTACCACTTGCGGCGCTTCCAAGCTGCGACAACGGCAAAAAACAGCATAAGCCCATTCAGAAAGAATCCCACCCAGACATCGGCAAATGCCACGCCAACGAGTATTCCTCCCAGGCAAATGTGCAGCAGGCGATAAGACTTAAGATAATTATAGATACATAGAACCAGTAGAAGCGTAATGCATACAGACGGCAACCACTGAGCGGAGCCCATTTTCGCGTGTATCTGCCATGTGATGCATGACTGCAGAAACAGAACCGACAACACGTCATACCACTTGCCGAACATGTGCCGCACAACCAGAAACATCAGCAGCAGGGACTGGAAGGTCCAGAATGCCGCGAACATACCCACCGCGAAGTTTCCCAGCCCGAACATCTTGATGAAAGGCCTGTAGGCAAGGATCTCAAGAGGAACCGCTTTCATCATGTATTCAAAAATGAACAGTTTGCCGGGATAGGTGTTTGACTGGGGGACCTGGCGGCCGTAGTCGATACATCGAGAGTCAGTCTTGAAGAACTCCACAACGGGCATATCCCGCGCGACTGCCTCCTCGGCATATCGAACAGTGACGGGCACGTGGGCAGGCTCAAAAGACACATCCTCATAGGCAAAGTTCTTCACGTGCATGAAGAAAAACACGACCAGATTGATTAGAATGCCTAGAACATAGACCCATGTACCGTTACGGCCCAGCTGGTCCGTCCCGGTCTGGGCCTCGATCTGTTCGCACTCATCATTAGGCCGCTTTGAAGATGAACGTGAGGTCTTCTTTCCCACACAAGCTCCTTTTACTTCACTGCGAGAGGCAGCGCTGAAAAACATTAAGGCCGGGCCGAAGGACCCGGCCTCAGTTAAATTTAAAACCCCTGACTACTTCTTACACTTGCACTCGCCGTCTTTGCACTTTGTGCATGCGGCCTCTGGGCACTTGCAGGCGGTCTTCAGGACGTTGCACTTCTTGCATTTCACAGCTTGCTTTGCCTGGTCCTTCGCTGTTTCCTTGGCCTTGTCCTCGGCCGTGCACTTTACGCACTTAACGTACTTCTGATGCTTGCAGCCGCCCCGGCCAAGAGTCTTGCAACCCGTGAGCGACACCAGCACCGCCATAAGCCCGATAACAACTAATCTCATCACTTACTCCTCTCTCTATTTAGCCGCCCTCGATACGAGGCGGCTCCCAGATTACAATCCACTACTCGAGCGTAATGGTTTCTTCATACTCCGGCACCACGACGTCCCACCCGGATGTCTTCTCCCTGACAAATTCAGCGAATGCCTCCGAAGACTCGCGCTCACCGTGAACAACAAATACCCGCTTCGGCTGCTTCTTGAGGTCCATGAGCCACGACAGGAGCTCGTTACGGTCCGCATGGGCAGAAAACCCATTCACCTTTGCAACCTGGGCGCGCACCTGCCTTTCCTTACCCAAAATGCGAACAGCATCCTTATTCCCATCAAGAATAATGCGTCCGAGGGTTCCAACAGCCTGATATCCTACAAACAGGACCAAGTTCTTTGGGTCCTCGATATTGTTCTTCAGGTGATGCTTTATCCTGCCGCCCGTACACATTCCGGATCCAGCAATAATTATCGCAGGCTGCCTGCTCTCATTGATCGCCTTGGACTGATCGACCGTTACTGTACATTCGAGTCCCTTGAAATCAAACGGGTGCTCCCCACCCTCGACCATCGCAAGGGATTCCTCATCAAGAATCTCGTCATGCTTGCGAAGGACCTTGGTGACATTGATGGCCATGGGGCTGTCCAGATACACAGGCAGCATGGGTATCTTTTTCGCTTTACGCAGTTTGTAAAGCCGGTAGAGCAGCTCTTGCGCGCGCTCGACAGAAAAACTCGGAATCACAACCTTTCCGCCCCGCGCGGCTGTTTCACTGATTAGGGACGCCAGGGTCTCATTGATAGTGCTGTTGTCCTTATGGTCACGATTACCATATGTGGATTCTATCAGCACATAATCCGCCTCACTGATGGGCTCCGGATCCTTCAGTATCGGGGTGTCATCCCGCCCAATATCACCTGAGAAGAGGATCCTCTTCTGTCCTCCAGGCGTCTCCACCATGACCTTAATCACAGCAGACCCCAGGATATGGCCTGCTTCCATAAACTCTACCGTAACGTCTTCAGTGACTTTAGTGCGCTCACCGTAAGGCACGCCTTCAAACTGCTTTGCGCATTCCTCAACATCTGCCATCGTATACAGAGGCACGAGCGGATGAGGGCTCTTTCTCCCCTCTCTAGCGTGACGCTTCTTCTTGTACTTCACGTCCTCTTCCTGAATGTGCGCAGAATCCATGAGAACTATCTGGGCAATCTCAGCAGTAATATCAGTGCAGAAGATCCTGCCCTTGAATCCTTCATTGCAGAGCTTCGGAATGCGGCCGCAGTGGTCCAGGTGACCGTGCGTCAGCAGCATGCAGTCAATACTCGACGCATCAAGCCCGAACGGGGCCCAGTTCCTGTCGCGGAGATCGCGCTCCTGATAGAGCCCGCACTCAACAACTATACGGCTCTTTCCTGTCTCCAGAAGGTAGCATGAACCCGTTACGTTTCGCGTAGCCCCCAGAAAGGTTATCTTCAACTCACTCATGCTATCTCCTTGTTTAGGCATACCCACGCAAACCCTGTGTGTAAGCCCGCCTGCAGTTCAGACACGTAATACGTGTTCATGGTGCCGGAGGGGGGAGTCGAACCCCCACGGTGTTGCCACCGCCAGATTTTGAGTCTGGTGCGTCTGCCATTTCGCCACCCCGGCCCATAAACCCAGACTTATAGCATGGCTCACGCACACGCATCAACGACTTTCAGGGCGGGACGCGGCCGCCCACCGCTCTGGCCTACCCGAATCTGCGACCCATTCCTTTATGCGGTGCCGCAAAGGTTCAGGCTCCAATTCTGAATTCGGCAGATCATCCAGCTCATGCCAGAAGAACTCTATGTAGTCTTCCTTTGATTCCGGCTGGCAAGTGGCATCCAGCCCCTCTACGTCCATGGCGAACACCAGATTAATCTCATGGTGCGGCATTCCCGCCTGGACAAATGAGTGCTCGCAGGCGCCCAGAAACGCGTTTACCGATGCACTGAGCCCCATCTCCTCGCTGATCTCACGCTCCAAGGCGGCCCTTGCCCCTTCTCCAAAATCAATATGCCCGCCAGGCAGGTACGTGTTGCTCGCTCCTTTGGTGTGACAGACCAAGAGCTTCCCATCGAGAACCACGACCCCGCGAACGATAATTTCCACTGCTGCATCACTCATCGCTATCCATTAACTCCAAAACTTCCCCGGCAAGGAACAGTGAACCCGCCACGCAGACCGCACCGCCTGAATCCTCAGCCCAGGCGCGCGCCTCCGCCAACGCTTCCCTCAAATCGACCGCAACAGAATCAAATCCTCTTGTGCGGGCAAGACTCGCCAGCTCGTCGGCAGAAACAGCCCTTTCGTTGCGGATTGTAACAGCCCAGACCTTCGAAACACCATGAAAACCGGAAAGGAACGAAACTGCATCTTTGTCCCCGCACATCCCCAAAATTATGGAGAGCGGCCTGCCCCCAAGTATTTTTCGAAGTGTCTGCCCCAACACCGCGGAAGCCATGGGGTTATGTGCCCCATCCAGAATTACGGGAGGGTCCTTAGAGAGGACCTGGCACCTGGCCGGCCAACGGACATTTCCGAGGGCCTGCGTTATGACATCCACACCCGCTGCAAGCCCCAATGCGCGCTGAATTTCCTCCAGCGCCGCGACTGCCGTCGCACAGTTCTCTACCTGATGCATGCCAATGAGAGGCAGCGTCACGCGCCCGTAATCCTCCTCCTCGGTAGAAAGACGCATCCGCTGCCCTTCAAGAGACATGTCAATATCTCCGATCGAAACGGTCGCTTCAACATCGCGTATCATACAGCCCAAACTTGCCGCCCTATCTACAATTACGCGCCTGGCATCACCGGTCATCGCGCCGCAGACTACAGGGCGTCCTTGCTTGATGATTCCGGCTTTCTCCCCTGCGATGGATTCTATATCATCACCCAGAAATTCGGCGTGTTCGATTCCTATGCGAGTTATGACAGAAACAAGAGGAGTCACTACATTGGTCGCGTCGAGGCGGCCACCCATGCCGGTTTCCAGCACTGCCACCTGCACATTGCGCATTTCAAAATACTTCATGGCAAGCGCCGTTGAGTATTCGAAGAAAGTAGGCTGTCTTCCGCATTCCTTCTCAACATAGGCTAACTGCTCATCAACAAGTTCCGCCAACTCCAGCAGCTCACAATCAGACACACACTCACCATTGACGCTCATTCTTTCGTTGAACTCTTTCAGGTGAGGGGAAATATACAGCCCGGCTCGAAGCCCGGCGGCCTTGAGAACTTGCGCTATCATAGCGCAAACAGAGCCCTTCCCGTTCGTACCTGCAACGTGAACAACCGCATACGTGTTTTGGGGGTCGCCCAGCCTTTGCATCAGGGACTTCTGGACTTCCAGTCCGAATTTTATGCCGTCGTTTCTTCGGCCGTAAAGCCCGGCAAGTTTATCCTTAAGAATCTCGTCTTTACCCATCACTCACCCACGCGCCAGGGAAATTACACGTATACTGGCCGCCTGCTCCTGCATAAGGGCCTTGCTGACCTCCGCAACCGTGGCGCCCGTTGTAATCACATCGTCCACAAGCAGAATGTGCCGCTCACTAACCCATCGCGGATGCCTCACTGCAAAAGCGCTCCTCACGTTCTTCTTTCTTTCCGCGGCCCTAAGCTCCGTCTGCGTCTTTGTGTCTCTCGCACGCATCACAGCGCGGTTGAAACTGTCGCACCGGAGCGTTCGCGCAACGGCGTCCGCCAGAAGCGCCGCCTGATTGTAACCGCGCTCCCGCTCCTTTCTGGCAAAAAGCGGCACACCGAGAACAAGATCAAACCGAACGCCGCTGTAGAACGACTTGGCTGCGGCGGCCATTAATTCCGCCATCCCGTGCACCAGATGGATGCCGCCGTGATACTTTAACTGCTGGACAGCGCGCAATACGGGTCCATTGTAACGAAACACCGATCGCGCTTTCTCGTATACAGGCTTGCTCCTCGCGCACCACCCACAGCTGTAAACGCCCTCCACGAGTCCGTCCACAGGGTCTCCGCATTTCTCGCAAAAAGGCCTTTTGATCTTTTCGGCCCGCCTGAGACAGTCCCAGCATAGATACCCAGGTCCGCCAATGCTGCCGCCACACCCCTCGCAATGCCGCGGATATATGACGTCTAACGCCGCGCTTCCCGCACGTCGCATGAGGGAAAAAGATGCACCCGGATGCATAAGTCTCACTTCACATATTTGCCGATGATCGGAGCAAGCTTCTTCACCGTCTCATCAGGCATGGCACTGGGACTCGTCACGATAGAAAATTCGAGTGTGCCGGCGCAGCCGCAGTCCTTCTGTTCACCAATATCCTTGACCAGCTCCTCCAGGATAGACTTCGCAAGGGCGGTATTTGCCGTCAGGTGCCCAATGATCATCTCCAGCGTCACCGGCGACTCAGATTCATGCCAGCAGTCATAGTCTGTAATCATAGACACTACCTGGTAGCACATCTCTGCCTCGCGACAGAGCTTGGCCTCGGCAAGGCTCGTCATGCCGATGACATCGTAACCAAACTGCCTGTGAAAGTTTGACTCCGCCCGCGTGGAGAAAGCGGGGCCTTCCATGTTCACGTAGGTCCCGCCAAGCTGTACTCGACGGTCAGGATTGTCACTCTCGGATATCGCTTTCTTCGCGGCCGACTCCGCCAGCTTTCGCATCTCAGGGCAGCCCGGATCGGAGAAAGGCACGTGGGCCACGATGCCTTCTCCGAAGAATGTATGCGCCGAGGAATTCTTCGTGCGATCGAAATACTGGTCAGGAAGCGCGATGTCTCTCGGACGGAGCTCCTCCTTCAGGCTGCCAACGGCTGTCACGCCCAGTACCCTCTGCACACCAAGCATCTTAAGCGCCATGATATTTGCCCTGTAATTGATCTCGGAAGGCAGAAGCCTGTGCCCCTTACCATGTCGCGGAATGAAGAACATTTCAACACCGTGCAGCGTGCCGCATACCACTGGATCCGAAGGACTCCCGAACGGAGTTTCGACCTGCTCTTCCTTTACATTCTCCATGCCTTCAAGCGCGTAAAGGCCGCTTCCACCGATGACACCTAGCTTCATACGTCTTCTCCCTATCTGATTTTCAAATTAAAATATATATCAGGCTGGTCTTGAATACGATGGAAACTTGGATACATCTCCGCCTTCGGGAATGAATTTCCACCTCTTGTAAGACCAAAGCCATTTCCCCGGGTACGCCCTTACTGCCTTTTCGAGTGCTGCTGCTATCCTGCGCGTCAATTCTTCCCGCGACAGCACTTGGCTTTCCGAGGCAGGTATCTTATCAACTAGTCTTGCGTCGTAATGACCTCTGCCGTCAGGAATGCCGCAGACAAAGGCCGCGTCACATCCTGAATGAAGAATCAGGCTCGAGGCCGCCATCGACACAGGAGCGGGAACGCCGAAAAGGTCGACAAACAGGCCTCCATCTTTTGGCAGCGTATTCTGGTCCATTACCAGCGCGACCTTACCGTTCTCCTTCAGCTCCTTCATCAGCGCGCGTACCGCCCCGTGCTTGCTGATGATCGCCTGGCCCGTCCCCCGCCTCATTCCCTTCAGGATCCTGTCCGCTACCTTGTTCTCGAGCGGGGCCGCCACGCTTAGGATACCGCCGGCCCGCAACGCCGTGCCAAGCCCCAATACCTCCCAGTTCCCGAAGTGGGCAGTCAAATAGACAAAAGGCCTGTCACCGAAAGTCCAGTCGTATTCCGAATCGAAATGAACATACCTGGCGACCCTGCGCTCTGTCATAAAGCTGAACCAGAAAAGATCAAGCAGCACCAGTGCGAAACCCTCAAAGGACTCGCGCGTGATCCGCAGAATGTCTTCATCAGGGACATCGCCCCCGAAAGCCATCCGTATATTCTCTGCGGCCACCGCCCTGTCCCGCCGGGCAAGGAAGTAAGCAGTGCGGCCGAGGAGTGAAGCGAGAAGTGTTACGAGAGATCTTGGCAGAAGAGGTATGGCAAGCATCCCAATCCCTACAGCGATAACCTCAGCCGAATATCGCAGGAACCTCAACGGGGCCATAAATGTTTCGCTTTCCCTGGGCGAAGGATAATGGTGAGCCGTGACGGGCTCGAACCGTCGACCCGCACATTAAAAGTGTGCTGCTCTACCAACTGAGCTAACGGCCCACCAATGAATGCGGGAATTTAGAGTATAACGCCAAGCATGTCAAACCATCAGGACAATTACATTACGTGCAGCTTCCTAAGGGCCATTTTGGCCGCCTTTATCTCAGCTTCCCTTTTGTTGCTGCCCCTGGCTGTTATCGCGACACCGTTGGCCAGCTGGACCTTGACATGAAAAACGACATTATGAGCAGGCCCTTCTTTGCTTACAACAGTGTATACCGGCCCAACCTTCCACTTCCTCTGTGCGTATTCCTGGAGCTTGCCCTTGGGATTATCGGCCCATATGTCGGGTGTCAGGTCTTCAAACTTAGGCAGTATGACTTCGCAGAATATCTTCTCAGACGCCTTGAGGCCACCGTCCACATAGGCAGCACCTATCAATGCCTCAAGCGCGTTGGCCAGAAGGGAGCTGCGCCTTCTGCCCCCGGAACCGTCCTCTCCTTTTCCCAGCCTCAGGTACTCACCCAGCCCCGCTTCGCGCGCTATCTTGGCGAGCATTCGACCGCTCGCGATCTGGCTCCGCATTGAGGTCAGCATCCCTTCACGGCACTTCGCGTATTCCTGAAAAAGGTGAGCGGAAACCATAACACCTAGAACGGCATCTCCAAGAAACTCCAAACGCTCATTGTCCGAATCCACCTCTTCCCTCTCAAAACGAAATGACCGGTGCGTAAGGGCCTCCTCGAGCAACCCCCTGTTTTTAAACCGATAGCCTATCTTCTTCTCTATCTCTGTGGTGGTCTTGAACAGTGAAGACAGCATTTAACTAATCCTCCTTATGCCCTGGGGTGGAATTTTGAATGGACTGATCGCAGTCGTCCCTGATCGACATGCGTGTAAATCTGCGTAGTGGCTATGTCAGCGTGGCCCAGCATCTCCTGAATGACCCTGAGCGGCGCCCCGTTGGCCAAAAGGTGGCTGGCAAATGAATGCCGCAATGTGTGCGGGTGAACGTCGGCCGCTATGCCCGCCCTCCTCGCATAGTTCTTTATCATTTTCCAAATGCCCTTTCTTGAGAACTGCGTCCCCCTGTAGGTAAGGAACACGTGCCGGCTCACTTTGTCTTTAAGAAACTGGGGCCGTACGTCTTTCAGGTATTTCCGCACCGCCGCCGCGGCAGCGTCGCCGAAAGGCACTACTCTGACCTTGTTTCCCTTGCCGGTACACCGCAAATAGCCCTCCTCGAGATTCAGCCAGTCAACTTCGAGGTCAGCGACTTCCGAGACCCGCATGCCTGTCGCGTACATAAGCTCAAGTATTGCCTTATCCCGGAGCGAAACCCTGTCGTCTCCGCAGGGCGCAGCCAGCAGCTTGTCGACATCCTTGACCGACATCACGCCGGGGAGCACCTTCCAGAGCTTCGGCGAATCCATTGCCTCAGTTATATTGCGGGCCAGCAAACCCTCCCTCACCAGGAAGCCGAAGAAGACCTTGATTGCCACCAGGCGCCTGGCCACCGTGTTGACGCTCACACCGCGGTCCTTTTCCGCCATCATGTAATCGAGAAGTTGTTTCCGGGTTACATCATTGAAGGATGCCGTCTTTCTGGATTCCAGGTACATGACCAAAGACTTAAGGTCCGCTTCATAGGAAGTCTTTGTGTTAGGGCTTAGCCCGCGTTCAAATGACACATAATCAAGAAACTGGTCTACGAGGGCTTTCATTATATTCTGACTGCTGAGGAGCAGTAACCCGGGCGAGCTCTACATGAGGCATTCAGCTGGAAGCGAGGCCGCCGCATTCGTATTTGCAGGCACCTCGTTCGCATTGAATCCCGCCTCGGCGATCGTGAACTCGATGTTCTTCTTGGCTACGAACAGGCTGTCGTACGTGACCTCAACCGTCCTGGTGTTGAGGTCTATCTTGAGCTTCTCGGGCTTAACGCCCATCTGCCTGCTCAAGGCATCGCCAATGATCTTCGCGCAAGCCCTGTTCCGCATATCCGGCACACTAACTGTCACCGTCCGAATATCAGTCTTTCGGCAGCCCGCAACAGCAAGAACACCAGCAAGAGCTATAATGCAAAGAGTTACTGTCCTCACGATAAAAACCTTTCCTTACTTTCAAACATTATATCCTCACTTTCTTTGATTCCCAGCTCATTTTTCATCATTGCCTAATTCGCTGTATCTCCTACTATTCCACTCACAAAGCCAATAAAGGAGACACTATGAGAAGCGACCAGGTAAAAAAAGGGTGGGAACGGGCCCCGCATCGCAGCCTTCTTAGGGCAACGGGTATGACCTCTGAGGATTTTGGAAAACCTTTCATCGCAATTTGCAATTCCTTCACTCAGTCAATACCGGGGCACATCCACCTGGACAAAGTGGCCGCCTACATTAAGAAATACGTAAGGCAGGCAGGTGGCGTGCCCATTGAGTTCAACACCATCGGCATATGCGACGGAATAGCAATGGGACATCTGGGCATGAAGTATTCCCTGCCAAGCCGTGAGATCATTGCCGACAGCGTTGAGGCCATGCTGAAAGCGCACTGTTTCGATGCGGTTATATGCATTCCCAACTGTGACAAGATAGTGCCAGGCATGCTCATGGGCGCCCTTAGAACGAATATCCCGACTATAATGTGCAGCGGCGGCCCCATGGCCGCCGGCCACACCCCGGACGGAAAGACTGTCGACCTCATCAGCGTCTTTGAGGGTGTTGCGGCTCACGGCCAGGGCAAAATGTCCGATGAAGAACTGGAAACAATCGAGAAGTGCGCCTGCCCCGGCTGTGGCTCCTGCTCGGGCATGTTCACTGCCAACTCCATGAACTGCCTTTGCGAGGCAATAGGCATAGCTATGCCGGGTAATGGAACCATCCTTTCGATGGACCCCAACAGGAAGAAGCTCTACCGCCGTGTCGCAAAGCGCATAGTGGAGATGGCACTCAGCGGCGGCCCCCTGCCGCGCGATATAGTCACTGAAGAAGCTCTCGACAACGCCTTTGCAGTGGACATGGCCATGGGCGGAAGCACAAACACGGTCCTGCACTCACTCGCTATCGCCCATGAGGCAGGAGTCAAGTACGACCTGAAGCGGATCAACGAAATCTCACAGAAGTGCCCGAACATCTGCAAGGTCTCGCCATCCTCATCTTACCATATGGAAGACGTCGACAGGGCCGGCGGCGTGAGCGCCATTATACGTGAGATCTCGCAAGCCAAAGGCCTCATAAACAAGGACTGCATGACGGTCACTGGCAAGACCATAGGCAAGAACGTGGCCCGATCCGCGATCAAGGATACTGAAGTCATACATACGCTGGACAACCCCTACTCTGCTGACGGTGGACTGACGATCCTGCACGGCAACCTCGCCCAACAGGGGTCCGTCGTGAAGAAAGCCGGCGTAGCCGAATCGATGCTCAAGTTTGAAGGAAAGGCAATTATCTTTGATTCCCAGGAAGACGCCTGCAAAGGCATCCTCGACGGAGATGTCAAGGCCGGACATGTAGTGGTGATACGCTACGAAGGCCCCAAGGGCGGCCCAGGAATGCAGGAAATGCTCGCGCCGACTTCATACATAATGGGCCAGGGCCTCGGAGAAAGCGTTGCGCTGATAACTGATGGGAGATTCTCGGGCGGAACCAGGGGCGCCTGCATAGGGCACGTTTCCCCTGAAGCAGCCGAAGGAGGCCTCATCGGCCTGCTCAAGAATGGCGACCTGATCAAGATAGATCTACTGGAAAGAACTCTGCATGTGGAGCTTACAGACGAGGAGATTGACGCAAGGCGTTCTGAACTGACAGAATTTGAACCCAAGGTCAAAACAGGCTATCTCAAGAGGTATTCCCGGTTCGTCCAGAATGCCGGCACCGGCGCCGTTCTTGAATGAAGACAGTTTCATTCAAGACTGTGGGATGCCGCCTGAACCAGGCTGAGACCACACAGCTGGCAGAATCATTTGCTGAGGCCGGCTTCAAGGTAGAGAAATTCGGGACCCCGACCGACGCAGTCATAGTACACACTTGCGCGGTCACCGCCCGGGCGGAAAAGGACTGCATTCGCATCGCCCGCTCCTGCGCAAAACATACCCCCAAGCCCTTCATAGTTCTGGCAGGATGCGCGGCAGAGGTAAGCGCGGAAGTCCTTCAGGCAGAATGCGGACCGGACCTGATCGTAGGACAGGACGGCAAATTTGACCTTCCAAAGACGCTTGCGCAGATACTGAGCGTTTCACAGATTGACGGGAACACGGAGCCAGTTACCGCGACCAGGACCCGGGCCATCGTCAAGGTCCAAACCGGGTGCGACTTCTATTGCACGTATTGCATTGTCCCAGCCGCGCGCGGAAAACCCACCAGCGTGCCCCCCCCGGAAATAACGGAACGCGTCCGCGAGCTGGCCGGGAAGGGCTACAAAGAAGTAGTCCTTACAGGCGCCAATCTGGGATGCTACGGGACAGGAAGTCATGATCTCATAGACCTTCTTAAATCCATAGAGGAGGTAAACGGAATCGAACGCATCCGGCTGAGCTCGGTAGAGATCACCACGGCGGAACGAACGCTCGTCGACTACATGAAGACCTCATCAAAAGTATGCCGCCACCTCCATGTTCCGCTCCAGAGCGGGAGCAATACCGTTCTCGCACGCATGAACAGGAAATATTCCTCGGCAGACTATCAGGATTTCTGCGCCTACGCGCTTGCCCGCCTCCCGGACCTGGGACTCGGCACTGACGTCATAGTCGGGTTCCCTGGAGAGACAGACAAGGAATACCGGGAGACAGTGGAACTGATAAAGGAAATCCCCTTTTCAAACCTCCATGTTTTCCAGTACAGCCCGCGCGCCGGAACCCCTGCCGCGGAGATGGACGAACAAATCGCCAGCCAAACCAAGAAAGAGAGATCTGACCGCCTGCTTGAGCTGGCCCTCGCAAAGAAAGCCTCTTTCGCAAATAAGCTTGTCGGCAAAGAGTGTTCCGTATTGATTGAGAAGACCGAAGAAGGGGTTGGCTACGGATGGACAAAAGAATACATACGGGCCGAAATCACACAGAATATCCCCCAAATCAATGAAATCGTTGATTTCACACCCTCCACCGCTGCTGAAGGAGTCTTGCGCGATACCTAGATAGAGCAGGAGTTCTTAATCATTTCAGGTCTCAGGTCTCAAGTTTCAGGCTTTCTGTCTCCCCCACTTGACTTCTGTAAGCGTCTGATATACTGTTATATACGCAAATTACAGGTGAATGATGAAATGGACTGAAACACTAGTACCGACATTGAGGGATGACCCTCAGGAAGCCGAAATACCGAGCCATAAGCTAATGCTGAGAAGCGGACTCATGCGAAGGCTCGCGGGTGGCTTGTATTCCTTTCTTCCTCTTGGGCTCAAAGCGCTTAGGAAAGTTGAGGCAATCGTTCGTGAAGAAATGGACCGGGCAGGTGCTCTCGAGGTACTGATGCCAGCCATGCAGCCCAGGGAAATCTGGGAGACTTCCGGACGCTATGACGTCATGGGCGATGCCATGTTCCGGCTCAATGACCGACAGAAACGCAGCATGGTCCTGGGCCCCACCCATGAAGAAGTGATCACGTCAATCGCTGCCCACGAAATAAATTCTTATAGACAGCTGCCGAAAACCTTCTACCAGATTCAGACCAAATTCCGCGACGAGATTCGTCCACGCTTTGGGCTAATGCGCGCAAAAGAATTCATAATGAAAGATGCCTATAGCTTTGACATCAATCTTGAAGCGGCCGACGCCAGCTATCAGGCAATGTACGACGCCTACGTCCGGATCTTTAAGCGATGTGGGCTGCGGACAAAGATCGTAGAAGCGGACACTGGAGCCATCGGAGGAAAGTGGTCCCACGAATTCATGGTTCTGGCCGAAACGGGTGAAGACGGGCTTGTCGAGTGCACCAATTGCGAGTACGCCGCAAACCTTGAGAGAGCCGAAAGAGCGGTTGCTGAAGGAAGGGTTTACGATGGTGCTGACGCCCAGGTCGAACTGGTCGATACCCCTGCGGTCTGGCATGTAGACGAAGTAACAACCTTCCTCAAGTGCGAGCCCGACCAGATCATAAAGACGCTCATCTATAATGTGGACGGCAGGCCGCACGCAATCCTTGTGACAGGAGACAGGGAAGTAAACGAAACCAAACTTGCCCGCCTTCTGGACACGCAGAACATTGAGCTGGCCGACGAAGACACCATCGCAACGGCAACCGGTGGGCCGCGCGGCTTTTCCGGACCAGTCGGGCTGAGCATCCCCGTCTACGCAGATGTCGCCCTCCGTAACTGCCGGGGCATGATTTCAGGGGCAAACGCCGCTGATAAGCATATGCTGAACATCGATCTCAACCGAGACGCGAACGTAACGGCGTACGCAGACGTCTCACTCGCCAGAGAGGGCGACGCCTGTCCGCGCTGCTCGAGCTCTCTGCAGGAAAAGCGAGGCATTGAAGTCGGCCATGTGTTCAAGCTTGGCACCAAGTACTCCGATGCTTTCGACGCAACCTACCTCGACGAAGAGGGTGAAAAGAAGACGATGGTTATGGGTTGCTACGGCATCGGGGTCACGAGGACGGTCCAGGCCGTGATTGAGCA